>NZ_JBICXE010000036.1:0-84153 GCF_043200155.1 Streptomyces sp. NPDC048473 | reverse complement strand
TTCCCAGGAACTCGGTCTTCATACGGAGTTCCCGGTTCTCGCGTTCCAGTTCGCGCAGGCGGGCACGTTCGCTGATGTTCAGCGGAGGCTCCTCCTCGGCGTGCTCCTGCCGGTACCGGCTGACCCAGGTGCCCAGCGTTCCCTCGTTTACTTGTATCTCTCGGGCGACCTCGGCAATCGGGCGGGACTCCACGACCACCATCTTGACCGCCTCGTCCCGAAACTCAGGACTGAACTTCCTACGCTTCTGTGCCACGTGCTCTCTCCGCCGTTCTGGACTTCGATCCTATGGGGACCGCTGTCCGAGAACTTCGGGGCGCCTCAGATCGCCTGTCGGACGTCAGAAATGGCTATGGACCTTCAAGGAATGGGCGCGATGGAAACCGTGCTCGTCATCGGGATGCTCTTGGTGAAAGATGATGGTCCTGCCGCAGATCCAGCAAAGCACTGTGCCAGATGGCCTAGGGCCGTCGACCATGGTCACATGACGATCACTTCGCAGGCCCGTTCCTTCGACAAGGCCGCCGCCAGCTATGCCGCGAACCGCCCTTCATACCCGCCCGCCCTGCTCAATGCCGTCGAGGAACTCGCCAACCGCCCCTTGAAGGGCGCCCGCGTCGCAGATATCGGTGCGGGCACCGGGCTGGCAACCGCCCTCCTCCATGCCCGCGGCGCACACGTCATCGCGGTCGAACCCGGCCCTGAAATGGCCTCCCAGTTCCGCCTCAGACTCCCCGCCGTCCCCCTGGTGCTCGGTGACGGCAACAACCTGCCGCTTGCCTCCGAGTCCATCGACGTCCTTACCTACGCCCAAGCCTGGCACTGGACCGACCAGCGCAAATCCGTCCCAGAAGCTCTCCGAGTACTTCGCCCGGGCGGTGCACTCGCCCTCTGGTGGAACGACTCAGACAGCACGGTCCCGTGGATAGCCGACCAGGACACTCGCCTGCGCCACCTCTTCGGTGCCGACGACAACGAACCCGATCCAATGGCCCGATTCCGTCGCCTGCCGCCCGACCTCAGCTTCGTCAACCGACAGGTGTCGTGGACCAGGGGCGTCCCGCTCGACACACATCTCGCGAATCTCGCCAGCTACTCCGACTTCCTCGTCCTCGGCAAGAAAGCCACCAAGACGTTCCTGGCTTCGGAGCGGGAGCTCCTGACTGAAGTCTTCCCGAATGGGACAGTCGAGGAGCGTTACGTGGTCAGCTTGGCTGTTGCTACCCGTTGACGCGCACCGCGACAGAGACCTGCATCGGGTTCGGATTGATGCGATCGCGACATCAGTCCGGATCCGGACTCACTCCCAGATGCCCCGACGGACCAACTGGCCGAACCGTCACGGCCGAGCCGCAGTGCCGTCATTTCTCGTGAATACTCACCGCGCCATTGAGCACCAAATGCTACTGAAACAGTGTCCGTTGCCAATGAATTCAGTCCGCTTGTCATCAAACCCAGTCGACCGACACGGGGGGCAAGGTTCTCAAACAGGGCGCTGTTTCAAGACGCTATGCCCCGGCTGCGCGGGGAGCGGTGACGGCGGTAGTAGGAGACGGTGACGGCGGCGAGTAGGGGGCCCCACAGGACGAGCGGTTGGTAGAGGATGCCGACCACGAGGTCACCGGTGTCCGTCATGTCATTGTGCGGGTACGTCCACCACCAGGGAACATTGGCCCACATCACGGTCAGTGCCACTGCGCCGAGGGCGGCTGGGACGACGGCGGCCATCGGGCGCACGGCGCGCCCTCCGATCAGCGGTATCCAGCGCGGCACGACTTCGCCCCAGGGCCGCACCAGACCGATCGTCAGGAAGGCGAGAAGCTCGCAGACCACGCTCAGCGTCAGCATCCAGACCTTTGCGCCGAGCGTCTCGAAGTCCGCGAAGCTCTCGTCCAGGTAGCCGGCCGGATAGCCGAGCACCAGGGCGATCCGCCATAACCCGCTCGGCAGTACGACCAAGGTGGTCAGATGCGCGGCCCAGATCGCCCAACGGGGCGGCGGTGCAACGGAGTTTGCGGCCGTGGCGGCGTCCAGAGTGCTCATGCGACTCATCCTGCCGCCCCACCCATCGCGTTCCATCAGCCTCTGCGCCTGCTCCAGTTGGTCCGCTGGGCTGACGCCTGGCCTGCGTGACTGCGCCGCAAGGCGGACCGACCGTCAGACTTCGAGACGATGTGTGCAGCAAAGTCCGTCCGTGCTTGCTGAGATCTGCCGGCGACTGGGTTCAGTCACAAGCGGGCTGGATTCATTGGCAACGGACAAACAGATCGACAATCGCTGTCGCTGGAAGCGAACGAAGCCAGCCGCCATTGTTGCCGTCGTCTGCACGCTACTCGGCACAATCGTTGCAGGGCTGTTCCAGCACAAGAGCGCCGGCCGGGCCGAGCGCGCTGCAACAGCCGAGCAGCTGCGCCGAGACCGGCTGGACGCGGTGACCACGCTCGCGGCCGCGGGCTTCGATCACCGCCGCGCCCTTTGGATGCGCGGTGAGGCCCGGCTCCGCGGCGAGCCCGAAGTCCGGCTGGAGGAACTGCGAAGCGCGTCCCACATCACCCGCTCAGCCATCACCCGGCCTCTCGTCGCGGTCCATATCCTCGTAACCGACCCGGACGTACGCGCCTCCGCGCAAGCCATGGTCGTCGCCACCAACGACATGCACGACGCCGATACCAGCATCAAGGCGCTCACTGCAGCGCAGAGCACGGCGCGCACAGCGCACGACACATTCGTGGACGCGGCAGCCGCGTACCTGGCCATCCCCTGACCGCGAACGTGCCCGCTGCCGACTACGTTCCTGACGGGGCCTGCCGCTCCAGACACATGAGGCAGGCATTGGTACTCCCCCACGTCCGAGTGATCCACCGGGGCTACCCCTCACCTCCATGCCCGCGGGGCGTTGGCGGTGTATGCGAAAGATCATCTGTCTCGTTGCTGGAGCGGCTGCCCTGCTCGTGTCCGCTCCCCCGCCGGCACTCGCGGCCCCCCACGCTGCTGCTGCTCGGACCGTCGATACCCACCGCTGCACACCGCGGGGCGACTACTGCATCGTCCTGCAGTACAACACCTCGTCCTGGCGGGTGCCGCTGATCATCGCCCACAAGGTCTCAGGGAAGAAAGGCCATACCCACTGGGCGCGGTGGACCTACAAGAAGCCGGGCCGCGGAACGAAGGCCAGCAGGTGGAAGCGGTCCTCGTGGACGGGCGAGAACGGGCAGGCGCCCGGCGTCGCGGTGGAAACCCTGTGGGGACACCGTGGCCAGTCCGGTGGACCGAAGCTGCCCAACGGAACAGATGGTGGCTTCGCCGGTGAGGCGGCGTGCCATGAGATTGGCCATGGCGAGGTGGATCATGGCTTGGGAGCGGGCGGGCAGGGTTTCGTAGTCGCGGGCCAGGCGGCGGTGGAGCATGAGCCAGCTGTAGGTCCGCTCGACCGCCCATCGCTTCGGAATGGGGGTGAAGTCCCTGGTCTCGGGGGCGCGGGCGGCGATTTCCATGTCGATGCCGAGTGTGGCTGCGTGCTCGACGAGGTGCTGGCGGTAGCCACCGTCGACCCAGACCTTGCGGATGCTGGGGTGTTCGGCGGCGACCTGGTCGAGGAGCTGGGGTAGTTCACACGCCCGCTTGACGTTGTGGCCGCTCTGCTTCTCCGCCTCGATGAACGGGTGCACCGTCACCGGGTCTCCTGCGCGAAGAAAGCCCGCTTGAGGATGTCGACGTCCTCGCACAGGCGGCGGTTCTCCCGCCGCAACGCGGCCGGCTCCTCGCGTTCGCTGCTGGTCAGGCCGTCACGCTCGCCCGCGTCGATCTCGGCCTGCTTCACCCGGTCACGCACCGCGGTCTCGGTCAGATCGAAGTCCTTGGCGATCTGACCGACCGAGCGGTCACCGCGTCGGCACAGCTCAACGATCTCGGCCTTGAACTCCGGCGTGAACGAGCGGCGAGGGCGAGGCTTCCTCTTCCCCATGCTCTCCATGATGGACATCCTCCCGGGGCTGATCCCCTGATCTCGAATGTCCGTCAAAGCGGATCAAGCCCAGTGTACGGATAGCCCCCGCTCACCGGACAGATCACCGGACACGCTAAATGAGACGCCGTCCGCGAGGTCGGTCTCTTCAACCAGGCAAGATCACGACTGTTCGTTGAGAAATCCCCAACCGGACACCTTGATCGATCCAGCTCCCGGTCGGCTGGATTTGCGAGTGCCCCCACCCTGCGCCCCTGCGAGTCGGCGACGACCGCCCCGCACGACACCCGAGGCAACTATCCCAGTCGCTCACATGCTTTGAAGTGGCAGGTGTGGCCGCTTGGATGATTTGATCTTTGCGTGTTCATGATGACCTTCTTGCGTGAGTTCCAGTCCTGGTATTGGAACTGCGACTTCGACGATGTCGAGCTGCAGGCCGCGTTCGACGCCACCGACGCGGCGACGACCCCCGATGAGTTCCAGCGGGCGTTCCTGGTGTTGCTGCGCAGCGAGGACACCGTCGCTCGCAGTACCGCCCTGGACTTCTTCGACCGCGCCGCCGCCACCAGCCGGTTCGGCGAGGCCAACCCGTTCGAGTCCTACCGGGAAGAGGTCCTCGCGGTCGCCCGAGAGATGCTCCGCCGCCCGCCCCGGCCCGGCGACGACATCGCTTTCGAGGGCGCTGACCACGCCAGCGCCCTCCTCGCCCTCAAGAACGACGCAGGCCCCGAGGACGCCGAGGGCGTCCTCGCCGTGCTGCGGCGCCGCCCGGACGGCGAACTGCTGTACAACGCACTGGCCACAGCAGGCACCATCCTCACAAGCTCCGAGGCCCCCGACCCCCGACTGGTCGCGCTGATCGGTGAGATGGCGTTCGACCGCTCGCTGGACATCGACGACCGGCGCGAGGCCCTCAGCGTGCTGCGCGGCGCGGCCGGCGAGGAGGTGACCGCGCTGCTGGCGCGCGCGACCGGCGAGGACGACTACCGCTTCCAGCAGGAGGCGGCGTGGGCGCTGTCGATCGGTGAGCGGTTCTACGCCCACCGCGCCCTGCTGGAACGGCTCGACGCCGCCTGGCCGGACGGCGAGCGCGGCTTCGAGGCGAGTGAAGTTAGTCGGGCCCTGGGCCCCGGCCCGCACAGCACCTACTGGCAGGGGGGCAACCCCGAGAGCCCGGGGCTGCTCCAGGTCCATCGCGAGATGCGCGCCCCCACCAGCAAACGGGCTCACCGGCAGGCGTTTCGGACCATGCTGTACAGCGGGCTCGTCCCGATGGTGGGCATCGCCCTCGACCACTTCTGCGACAGCGACGGTCTCGCCCGGTTCGACCTGGACGTAGAGGCGTTCCGCCCCAACGTCCTCACCCTCGCTCGCCACCTCCTGACGCTGTCGCCGTCATCGGCGAAGGCTAGCCCGGAGACCGATGCCAGCCACGCCAGCGCGCTCGACGTCCTGGCGTTGCTCGCCGAGCCCGAGGACGCCGCGCTGCTCGCTGCCGCGCTCCGGCGCCGTGACTCTGCACCGCTGGCCCGCGAGCGCGCACTCCGCGCAGCGCAGGACTGCCTCGACCGGTGGGACGAGCCGGACGACCGAGTCGTCACCGCCCTGGAAGAGATCATCTTCGACCCCTCGGCCGCCACGGACGACCGCACGTTTGCCGTCATCGCCCTGTTCGACGTGCCCGGGCCGCAGGTCACCGCCGTGCTCCTGCGCGCCGCCCGTTCCAGTGTCCTGCCCGTCCAGGTGGAAGCCGCGCTCGGCCTCACCTGCGACCACCTGCTCGACGAGCACCGCGATCTCGTGTGCGGTCTCGTCGCGTCCTGGCCCGGCGACGACGACGAACCCGACCGGGCCTGGCTCGTCCGCGACGCGCTCAGGGACTGATGGTTCGCGCGGGTTTCGATGTTCAGCCCCTGCTCGATGGCCCTGCCATTACGTCCGGTCTGGGCAGCGGGGCCGCAGGGGGCGATAACCAGCCGGATTGAGTTTGGCGAGCTCGGTGTCGACTTCAACGTTGATCGTTCCGAAGAAGTTCACGTTCTCACTGTGGGCCGGGGAGATGTGGGCCAGGAGTTCGTCGTCGACCGCCCGGCCCTCGGCCCGCATCTGTCCGATCGCCAGGCCGTAGTACTCCGTCGTCCAGGTCGCCACCGAATTCGTCAGCAGCGTCAGGCACCACGCCTGCTCGGTCTGCGCGGCCAGGTGGCGGTGCCGGATCGCGCCCCCGTGCGCGTACAGCAGGCTGCGGTGAAGCGAGTGCAGGGACTCGCCCTTGTTCAGCTGCCGAGCGATCCTGCGCCGGTAGGTCTCGTCCGCCAGATAGCGGGCGGCGTAGATCGTACGGCGAAGCGCCCCGTACTCCTTCAGCGCCGCCGCCAGGGTGTTCTGACGCGAGGAGGCGGACAGTTTGCCCACGATCAGCGAGGCGGTAGCGTGCCCAAACTTGATCGACCCAGCCAGGCGGAGCAAGTCGTCCCAGTTCTCCTCGATCAACCCCATATTGATCTTCTGAGTGAGCAGAGGCCCCACCACCGGCCACAGGCTGTTGACGTTCCGTTTCGGGTCCATCCGGTACAGGGTGATCTTCCCCAGGTCCCGGATGCGCGGTGACAACTGCATGCCCACCAAGTCGAACAGCGCGAAATTGACCAGCGTTACGCCATGCGTATCGGTCGCGTGCTCCGTGATCGGCAAGTCGGTCTTGTTGCCCATGATCTCGTCCAGCACGTAGTGCGCCTCCCGGCGCGTCACCACGATCACCTTGATGCCGAACGTCGTGTGCTGGTCCGAGACATGCGTGTACGTCGACAGGCCCTGACCGGCGAAGTACTTCTTCATCGCCCGCGCGGTCGTCGACTTTCCCTTCACCGGGAACCGCTGCCCGTCCGAGGACGAGAGCGTGCCGCCGCCGAACGCCTGGGTCAGCGGCAGGCGGTGGTGGTAGTTCACGACCGCGGCGTTCGCCGCGGCCAGGGTCTCCTCGCGGATGTACCACTCCTGGGTCCAGGCCAGGATGTCGTACGAGATCCCGCACGCCTCCGCCATCCGGACCAGGCCCAGATTCGTCGCGTTCGCGATCAGTACCGCCAGCAGGTTGCGCTTCAGCTCCGGCGAGCGGGTCTGCTTGCCGCCGGCGTGGGTGAAGCAGTCCAGGAAGCCGGTGCGGCGGTCGAGTTCGACCAGCAGCGAGGCGATCGGGGCCAGCGGCAGCAGCTCCGAGAGCTCTTCCTTCAGCTCGGCGGCCTCGGCCGGGATGTCCTTCGCCGACAGCGGGCGGGATGGTCAGCTCTCCTTCCGGCGACAGCCGCACCTCGCCGGTGCCCGCCTTCCGGTTGCCCAGCACCTTCTCCAGGTCGCCCATCGCGGCCGCCAGCTCCTCCTTAGAGGAGCTATCGCGTCCGGCGCGAGCAGACTACGGCCGGTCGTCGAGGACGCGGCACAGTTCGGCGGGAAGATCGCGTTCACGGTGCGGGCCCGAAAGGGCGCGTTCAAGCACGACGCCGGCCGGGCCGCTGACTCCCCGGGGGTGCGGCGCAACGTCGTCCAGCGGCGGGACAGTACGGAGGAACGGGCCTACGCCGAAAACCGCGGCGGCCCCGGATCCGGCGAAGAGGGCTTCGACGGACGCGAGTTCAAGGCCATGGTCGACGCCGCCGGCGGTGACGTCGCCGCCGCCGTGCAGAAGTGGCTGGTCGACAACGACCGCATCGAACCCGGCACACCGATCGTCTGCCTAGAGATCCGCGCCTGGATGCCCAGAGCCTGACGACCATGCGCGGCAGAACAGACGCCGAAGGGCGCAGCCTCCGACGGGAGGCTGCGCCCTTCGGCGTCGGCTCAGCGAGCCGTCTCGTACCGGTCGACGGGCTCGGCCGCGAACGTGCCGTCGTAGAGCCGCACGTCGGTGAGCTCGAAGCGCTCCTGCCTGGCTCCGACCGGCCAGACGATAACCGTCCCGGCCGACCGTGTGCTGGCCAGCTGTATCGGGCTGCCGTCTTCTGCCGACGTGCCGAGCAGGGTGTAGCGCCTGACTGTGGCGTAACCCCGGGCCGCGGGCGCTGCCTGACCACCGACGAACTCCGCGTGGCTGACGGGCGCGGGCCCCGGTGCCGGGCAGTCTCTGGCGCGCCGCCGGTGCCAGCCGCGGAAGCACCACATCACGGTACCGACCGCTCCGGCCGAGCCCAGTGCCCCCAGGAACTCCGGCAGCGCGTCGGTGAAGATGTTCATGGTTGGTCGCCTCTCGTTTGAGCAGGCCGTGCCTGCGGATTGGGGGAATGCCCGGCGCTCGGGCAATTCGAGGATCCACCTGCGAGGAGCATTCACATGCAGGTTGGATGTTGTTCCGCCGACAACACAGGGTTGTTCGCGATAATCCTGAAGGGACGTCAAGAGTGACTGGCGTGAAGCGGCCGGGCCGCCCGTGGGGGGAGACCAAGGGGCGCTGCACTGAGATCAACGAGCTTGTCGGCGTCGTCAGGTCGTGGCTGGACGAAGCGGCTTTGAGCGTTTCCGAGTTACACGCCCGGCTCACCGCAGACCACTTCCACGACGGAGTGGTGCCCCCGCTTCGGAAGCTGCGTGAGCGGCTCGCAGGCGAAGGCCTGACATGGGACATGGTCGAGGCGGTCGTGGATTCCTGCTTTCGACACGAGCCCCAAGCTGCGACTGATCGCCGCCTGGAGCCCGCTCGCGCCTTGTGGGAGGCCGCCCAGACCCACCCCACCGTGATCGCTTCCGACGGCGAACCGGCAGTGTCTGCCCGTGAGATCTTCCAGGCCCAGGAGCGAGCCCTCAGCGCGCTGGAGGAACTCAACCGCGTTCGGCAGGCTTACGAGGCCAGCGAGCGTGCACGCAACCAGTCGTTGCAGGTCGCAACCGTTCTCTTTAACCTCCTGGGGCAGGCTCAGGCTCAAGTCTCCGAGCTCACGCGGCGTCTGGACGCTCTGAATGCCGCCCCGGCCCCGGATGCCACGGGCATCGGCTCCGTGCGCCACCGCCTCGGGCGTGCCACGGCGCAGCAAGGCGACCTGAGCCTCCAGCTCGCCCGCGCGGAGGACGAACGAGAAAAGGCGCAGGCCCTGGCGGACACGGCGGCTCGAAGGATCATCGTTCTGGAAGCCGAGCTTCAGGGTCTTCGGACCGAAGGCAGTCCGGGCGCCACACCCCCGCCGGATTCGGGCATCCACCTTCCTCAGCAGTTCACCGGCCGATCCGACGAGGACAGCGCACTCGATCAGATGGACGAGGCACTTCAGACGGCCCGTGCCGTACTCGACCGCGAGCACGAGGCTGTGGAGGAGATCGCCGACGAGCTGGGGTGGCGCGGACCCCCTGGAGATCCCGGTCGGGAGGCGAGGTGGGGACACCTGGTTCCTGACGGCCCTGGGGTCGACGACTGGGGCGTCACCATCGGTGGCAAGTTCTTCGGAACAACCCCGAACAACCCTCCCAGCAGGGACGAAGGGCCCGGAGCCGAGCTGATTCTGAGGAGAGAGTCAGACCGTATTCGGTTCGTCGGAGCCGCGACCCGACGCATCTCCCGCGGCATTGACTTCAATGAGATCGTCCTTGGCCTCTGCCGAGCTGCCGTACCGACGTTTACGGACGCGATTCTGGTCTACCTGCGTGACCCACTGCCGGTCGGGGATGAGCGGCCCGTGAAGCCGTTCGTCCTGCGCCTGTGCCGCAGCGACCGGCTGCGGTCGACCGCCGAGGAGAGCGACGGCTCGGCCGCCGCCCTGATGCCGGTGCTGGACCCGCAAACTGAGATCGCTTCGGCGGCCGAGTGGTGCGAGGTGCGATCCGGCAGCGCGTTGTCCGAGGTGCTGCGCGGTGTCAGGCCCGTCTTCGGCGACTCCGCCGTCGCCCGCGTTGCCCTGCCCGAGCTGCTGGGCGACGGCCCCAGTGTGCCGAGCGGCCACCGGGCGATCCTCGCCCCGCTGCGTGGGCGTCGTCGGGTTCTCGGCGCGGTCGTCTTCCTGCGCCACCCCGAGCGGCTGGCCTTCGACTCGGGCGACCTCTTGGTCGCCGCTCAGCTCGCCACCCAGACCGCGCTCGGCGTCGACAAGGCCGCGCTGTACGGGCGGGAGGCGTACGTCGCCGACGAGGTTCAGCGCATGATGCTGCCGAGCTCGCTTCCCCAGCCGACGGGCGTCAAGCTCGCATCCCGCTACCTGCCGGCGGCTGAGACGGCCCGGGTCGGCGGGGACTGGTACGACTCGATCCCGCTGCCCGGCAGCAGGGTCGCGCTGGTCGTGGGCGACGTCATGGGTCACTCCATTCCCTCCGCGGCGATCATGGGTCAGCTGCGTACCACCGCGCAGACCCTCGCCGGGCTCGATCTGCCGCCGCAGGAGGTGCTGCACCACCTCGACGAGCAGGCCCAGCGCATCGGCCCGGACTCGATGGCGACCTGCCTCTACGCGGTGTACGACCCCGTCGCGCACCGCATCACCATCGCCAACGCCGGGCATCCGCCGCCCGTCCTGCTCCATCTGGGCGGCCGCGCGGAGGTGCTGCGGGTGCCGCCCGGCGCCCCGATCGGCGTCGGCGGTGTGGACTTCGAGGCCGTCGAGCTGGACGCACCCGCGGGCGCCACACTGCTGCTGTACACCGACGGTCTGGTGGAGTCCCGGCTGCGGGACGTCTGGACCGGGATCGAGCAGCTGCGCGAACGTCTCGCCGCCACCGCCCGGCTCACCGGCCCGGACCACTCGCCGCCGCTGGAGGCCCTCTGCGACGACGTGCTCGACATGCTCGGCCCCGGCGACCGGGACGACGACGTCGCGCTGCTCGCCGCCCGGTTCGACGGGATCCCACCGAGCGACGTCGCCTACTGGCACCTGGAACCGGAGGAGACCGCCCCGGGACGGGCCCGCAGGCTGGCCCGCGGGGCGCTGAGCCGCTGGGGGCTCGACGAGCTCTCCGACACGGTGGAGCTGCTCGTCAGTGAGGTGGTGACCAATGCCGTGCGCTATGCGGAGCGGCCGGTGACGCTGCGGCTACTGCGCACCGACATCCTGCGCTGCGAGGTCGGCGACGACTCACCGCAGCTGCCCCGCCAGCGCCGGGCCCGGGACATGTACGAGGGCGGCTGGGGGCTGTTCCTCGTGAACCGGCTGGCCCGACGGTGGGGAGCGACACGTCTCTCGGCCGGTAAGGTGGTCTGGTTTGAACTGGGCCTGCCCCTGACTCAGACAACCCCACCCCGCTAACCTCACGCATTCATGAGACGGGTCGTCCGACAGGTGATGAAGCTTCCCCTTGATCATGGACACCTGGAGACTGGGACATGAGGTTCCAGGGGAAGTAGCACCAGGTGGGAAATAACTCCCCGATCGTGTACGTGCTGGCGGCGAGGTCGTCGACGACGCGGCGCAGCGCGGTGTGTGCGGGGTCCGTCGGCGGAGCGGCGGGCGGTGGGGGCGGGGTGGTGCGGACGTCGTGGACGGTCTGGCGGACCACGGCGCGCAGCGCGTGGGTTCGTCGAGGGCCGTCAGGCCGCTGTGGGCGAGTGTGGCGAGGCGGTGGGTGATATCCAGTTCCGTGACGTCGCCCGTGCGGCCGGAGACGGCGATGAGGGTGCGCTGGGACAGGCCGTGGTCGAGCGCGGCCGCGGCGGTCGGGTTGGTGTCTCGCGTGCGGGACGGATCGGTGCCGGCGGCGACGGCCGGATGGTGCGCAGGGCGCGGGCGACGTCGAGCAGCCGGTACGCGTGTGCGCGGCTGATGCCGAACTGCGCGTCGCGGTACGCCTCCCAGCTGCTTTCTCTGTCGACTGGCGGGTGCTCGGGCAGCGGCGCGGCGCGGCCTGAGCACCCTGGGACGTGCGGGTCAGCCGCCCTGACCGGCGCTCCCCATCGGGCCGACCTTCACCTGGGAGCCGGAGCCGTCCGTGACGGGCAGCGTGTCGGCGCCCGGCCAGTCGAGGGTGACCGACTTCGTCTCGTCCGGCGGGGTCACCACCAGACCCGTGATGCGGACGCCGGAGCCGCCCGACGTGTTGATCGGGTAGTTGATGCCGAAGTACACCGACTTCCCGTCCTTGAGGGTCATCGGGGTGGCCTTCTCACCGGTGCGCTTCGCGGACAGCGACCCCGAGCTGGTCTTCAGGTCGACGCCCGCGTACCCGGAGAGCACGCAGTCCCGGCCGCCGCCGTTCTTCAGCTCCACCGCGACGGTCCCATCGGGGTCGCCGTCGATGGTGCTGTCCGTCGCCGTGATCTCCAGCTCGTCGGTTCGGCACTTGCCGACCTTGCCGTTCTCGCTGGAGCCGGTCCCGGCGGTCGTGCCCTGCCCGCCGGATCCCTTTCCGGCGGAGTCCTTCCCGCCGTCCTGGTCCGAACCGCCCGATCCCGAACCGCCGCTCGTGGAAGACGCGGTGGACGCGGACGACGGGGCGATCTGTCCCATGTCCTCGTCGCCGTTCTGGCAGGCCGTGAGCGAGAGACCCGCGACAACGGCCAGGGCGGCGAAGGTGAGCTTCTGTACGCGCATTGTTTCTTCCTCAGTGTCGGTGGGGGGTGTCGGCCGCTCGGCACGGTCGGTACGAGCGAGCGTTTCTGATCACCAAGAGCCGCCCGGCCCGGCGAGGCGTTCCGCCCAACCACCCGCTAATACAGCCCTGTTACACGCACAGCCAGGCACAACACGCACCACCACCGGGCACACCCCGCCCGCACCACCCCCCGCCGCACCCGCTCCCTGCCGCCGTCCGGCAAGGGAAACAGGGGCCGGACACGGCGCGCCGTACCGCGCCGGGGCACGCCGCCGGCCGGCCGGGACGGCGGTTCCCACCGCCGTTCCGCACCTGTCAACGCCCGCAGCCCACTGGGACAGACCCGTAACCCGGCGAATCTTGACCACAACCGGTGGCATGCCCGCCGGCCGAAGCACCAACCCGGCACGCTTCCCCCTGTTCGATCTGCTTCAACACGTCGATCCAACTGAGAACGAGGTGCAGCCCAGGGGTGCCCGGACACGGGCGGTGTGCGCGTCCCGGACCCGGGCGGCGAGCACCGCCACGGAGCGCCGGACGTCGTCCATCGCCTCGCGCAGCCCTGCCGTCATCTCCCGGGCCTGCACGGTCGTCAGCGTCAGCCGCGCCGGTTCGGCGACGTCACCCCTGATCCTGGTCGTGCTCACCCATGGCTCCATCGTCCTTTGCACCGGCAGGCCGGACCAGGGCGTACGGAAGTGTTCTCTGGCAGGTGATCTTGACCGTGCGCCAGGCGACTTTGACCGCCGGGGCCTGGGGTGGGTAACGGCTGCCGTCTCTGTGATGATCGCTCCGAACTTCAAGGAGGACGCGGTGGGCAGGCAGACAGATAGGTCCGAGGAAGACCGGCAGGGTACGGGCAGTCGCGATGCCCGGTTCCGGCCGAATGATGTGCTTGAGCTGGAGTGTCCGTTCACCGAGACCACGGTCACCGATGTCTCTCGCTTCTACGTCTCTGTACGGTGGCCCTGGTTGGAGGTGGACCCGCGGGCGGAGAACATCAGGTGGAACGGCCAGAGGGCGCTTCCAACGCCCGAGGCCCACGACTGGGAGATCTTCCGAACGCAACCGGCCGAGGTCACACTGAAGTCGGACGACATCTGTCTGGTGGGAATCCCCCCGACCGTGGTGCACGTCCTGGCGGTCGATCACTTCGATCCGCCTCTGGTGACCGGGATGCTGCCGCGGCCTGAGTCCTACCTGGAAGTCCTGCGGCAGGGCGAAACCCATGACCCCGAATTTGAGGACCAGGGCTACGCGCTCGACCCGGCGGGCGGTGAACCGATCCGCATCGAACTGCTCTTCCGCCCCTACGCCTTCCTCGAACCGGGCGATGAGGTCGCCGACCAGAACAGGCGCGCCTGGCGGTTCGACGCGGCCTGGGAGTGGCACCCCTTCGACAAAGCGCAGCCAAGCGCCCCGGCTTGGCCACTGGCTCTGCTCTCCCGCAACGGCGAGCCCACACCTGAAGAGGCCGCCGTGGTCGCCCGGGCGACCACGGCCGGCAGCCACGCCGAGGAACTGGAGCGGTGGACCGAACTCACTCTCGCGAGGCCGGCCACCTATCAGCAGTAACTTCGCCGGGACCGAACGAGGTCGGGTGGCAAGGAGTCGCCAGCCGTCACGATCTCCTGGCAAGCGGTCAAGATCACCTGTCAGGAGATACACGGGCACGAGCTCCACCTACAGCCTCACAGCTCACCCCGTCTACCTGCGGAAATGGGGTGTGAGGCTCACAACCTGCCAGTCTTCGCCGGGCTCCAGGCGGCAGAGCCGGAATGGGCCCGCCGGGGAGGAGACCCTTGCGGCGCATGGCCTGGTCGCGGCTGCCGCACCGGGTGGTGCAGAACTTGCGGGGGCGGCGGGTGGACTCGGGCAGCGGCTGGGCGCAGGTGGGACAGTGGCCGGCCTTGATGACCGGGGCCAGGTTCTGGAGCAGCTGCCGGACGCGGTCGTCGTCTTCCGGGGTGCACGGCTCCGCATCGGCCTGGCAGCCGGCGAGGAGTTCGGCGAAGACGGAGCGCAGCGAGGTCACGGCGGCAGGTGCCAAGGAGGTCGAGGTAGTCCTCCACCGGCCAGGTGGCCAGGATGGCGGAACGGGAGAGGTAGAACCGAAGCAAAGGCTGAAGGGCTTGTCGGTCGTTGGGAGTAGGACCGGCGCCCCATGCGCGCCCCGAGCCTGCTGGCTAGGGTCGGCACTCATGCAGAACACGGAATTCGTTCGTCGCCAGGTGGCGGAACGTAGGCGCGACTCCCTGGAACGGCTCGTCACAGAGCGGGACGTATGGGTATCGACAGCTCACCCTGATCACGGGCCGCACCAGGTGCCGCTGTGGTTTTCATGGGACGGTCGAGCGGTGTGGATGTGCACCAGCGCAACTTCCGTGACCGCGCGGAACGTCCGCAAGGAACCACGGGTGCGCCTGTCGCTGCCGGACACCTTCGATGTGGTGCTTCTGCAGGGCGAGGCGGAGTGCTTCACTGACCAGGACGTGCCCGGAGACGCAGCGGACGCGTTCACCGGCAAGTTCGGGTGGGATCCGCGCACGGAGAATGGTCCCTTTCTGTATGTGCGCGTGGTGCCGAAGACTGTGCGCGCCTGGCGAGGCGAACCAGAGCTGCGCGGCAGAGTCATCATGCGCGACGGAACGTGGCTGGAGTAGCGGCCGTTATGGGTGGATGGCCTCTCCGTGCCGGTCATGCGGGTCAAACTGCGGGTGGCGACGACCGCTACCGGGAGACACTTCAAGGGCAACGGGCTCCCGGACCATGCCACCGGGCACTTCCCCGTCCATAGGGGCACCCCCGCCTACAAGTACTACGCGGAGATTCCCGCGCACGGGTACCCCAACGCCGCCGCGATCCCCATCAAGCCGTAGAACCGCGACGTCACCGTTCCGGGCAATCCGACCGTCGAGGCGACGCCCACGTGCATCGACCAGCTGACGACCGGGATGGCTCTGGCCGGCGGCACCTTCCACCTGGAGGTGGCCACGGACGCCCAGGACCGCCCGGTCGACCCCAACACGGCCCTGCCTCTCGACCGCTGCTGGGGCCATCCGTACCAGACGCAGTACCACTACCACGGCCCCTCGCAGACCTGCTTCGGCAAGGCTTCAAGGGGGCCCGCGAACGCCCGTACCCGGCACTCACCGCTCGTGGGATACGCCATCGACGGCTTCGGGATCTACGGGCCGCGCGGCGAGGACGGAAAGATCGTCAGGAACAGGAATCTGGACGTCTGCCACGGTCACACACACACGATCATGTGGGACGGCAAGAAGGTCGTCATGTACCACTACCACCTCAACGGAGAGTATCCGTACTCCATCGGATGCTTCCGGGGGAAGCCGGTGACGGTCCCCGGGTCCGGGCACGGTTGGTGCCACCAGTGGAAACCGACTCCGACCCCGGCCGGATCCGGCGTGGAAAGCCCCGACAGACGGAGACGTCGCTGACCCACAGTGTGGTGCACGGAGCCCGGCGCAAGACGGCTCCTGTGCGAACCACGTTGCCGCGGGGCGCCAGCGTCAGCCGCCACCGCACGGGTGCTCCGGCCATCTCACCGTGTTGTTCGACCGGGGCGCGGAGGTCATGGATTCGTCAGCCCAGCATCCCCGTCGTGGACGGTCGAGCCGGAAGGTCCGGTCGGGAGCAGGCCAGTCCGCGGGCTTCGAGGCGGCCGAACCGGTAGGCGACGGAACTGGTGCTGGACAGGCCGACCCGCTCGCCGACCTGCCGGAAGTAAGGGCTCTCGCCCGTCTCGGTGATCCAGTCCCGGATCGTGCGCAGTTTACCGACCACAGGGGCTTTTCTGTGCCAACGATTACCCACGCCTCGTACCTCGAACAAGATCCGGTTTGCCGCAACGGACTCAGCCGAAGCTGCACAGTCGTGCGGAGAGGTGGATAGCGGCGCCGTCCATCAGGGCGTCGGCGATCGCCTCCACCGTGCGGGCTCGCCACGGGTGGAGCTCGGTGTCCGCAACCACCTGGTTGAAGGCGCCCATCGCGGGGCCGCAGTGCACCAGGTAGTCCACCCGGGAGCGCTGGTCACCGCTCACGGCGAGGCGGAAACCGCGTGTGAAGTAGCCGCGGAACACAGCCGCCAGTTGCTGCTCGGGGGCGCTGCCTGCCACGACAGGCGCGGGGACCTCGCCGCCCAGGTACCGGTCGAGAACCTGGCTCCTGGTCTCGTCGTCCAGCTGGGCGAGCGAGCCGTGCTGGCGCCACAGCTCGTGCAGCCGGGACGCCCGGGCCGGGAAGAACAGCCCCCGCTTGAGGTAGCGGGCCTGGACGCCGAGGTCGAACAGCTCGCCCCAGGGCGCGGTGTCCACGTCGTACTCGCGGGCCTCCTGAAGGATGTCCTTCACCTCCTCACTGGTGGCCGCCTCCACGGAGCACTGGTTGACCGAGCCGGTCAGGACGAAGTCGGCGCCGAGCAGGAACGCGGCCCCGGCGGCCTCGGGCGTGCCGATGCCGCCCGCGCACCCCACATGCACCCGGTGGCCGCCCGTCGCGGTCGTGTCGCGCAGCCGCAGCACGGCGGGCAGCAGGGTGAGCAGGTCGGCCGTGCTGCTGAGCCAGCCGCCGTCGGCCTCCACGCACAGATCGTCCGCCATCGGCCGGCCGGCCGCCGCGCGGGCCTCCTCCGCGGTGACCTCGCCCGCCTCCAGCAGCCGGGCGACCAGCCGCTCCGGCGGCGGGGCCAGGAACTCGGCGGCCACGTCCGTGCGGGACACCTTGGCGATGATCCGGCCGCCCTTGAGGCGGAACCGGACCAGCGCCGGGGTGATCAGCGGGAAGCCGGACGCCTCGACCAGGTCGACGCCGTGCCGCAGGAGCAGGTCCACCAGGGCGGACTCCTCCTCTGGGGTGCCGTGCCGGTACAGCAGGTTGACGCCGAAGGAGCCGCCCAGGCCCAGTTCCCCGGCCAGGTCGCGCAGCAGGCCGTCCACCTCGTCGAGGGGCAGGCCGCCGGTCCCCAGGAAGCCGAGCAGCCCGGCCTTGGCCGCCGCGCCCAGCATCTCGCGGCCCGAGATGCCGCCGTACAGGGCGCCCAGCAGGTACGCGCGCCGCAGACCGTACCGCTCGCGGAAGGTGGCGGCTCCGAGGGTGTCGCCCGTCGGGGCGGCGAAGGCCGCGGGTCGTACGAGGGGCGGCAACTGGCCAGAAGGCAGCGGCTCATCGAGTCGTTCCTCCGCTCCTGGCGCGGGCAGCGGCTCCGTGTTCTTCCTGATCTTGGCGACCAGATTGGTCAGGACCCGGCCCGGGCCCAGCTCCACGAACTCGAAGTCGCCGTGGCCCATCAGCCGACGCACCGTGTCGGTCCAGCGGACCGGGGAGACGATCTGTGCGGTCAGGGTCGCCTTGACGGCGCCGGGGGCATACGGCTGCGCGTCCACGTTGGCCAGCACCGGGACGGCCGGGGTCCGCAGCGTGAAGCCGTCCAGGAAGCGGGCGAACTCCGCGGCGGTGTCGCGCATGTGGCGGGAGTGGAAGGGCGCGCTGACGTTGAGCCGGACAGCGCGGACACCGGCCGACTCGAAGGCGGCGCGGGCGGCGTCGACGCGCTCGGCCGGACCGGACAGCACGAACTGGTCGGGGGCGTTGTAGTTGGCCAGGTCGAGCTCGTCGATGCCGGAGTCGGCGAGCACCCGCAGCACGGTCGCCTCGTCGCAGCCGACCACCGCGGCCATCCCGCCACCGCCGGCCTCCGCCATCAGGGCGCCGCGCCGCTGCACCAGGCGCAGCCCGGTCTCGAAGTCGAAGACGCCGGCGGCAAACAGGGCGGCGTACTCGCCGAGGCTGTGGCCGATCAGGTAATCGGCCGGCTCGGCGTCCTCGGCGAGCCGGTCGAGGTAGGTCAGGACGCTGACGACGTAGAGCGCCGGCTGTGTGTACTCGGTACGGCCCAGGCGGCGCTCCGGGTCGTGGACGCACAGTTCCTCGATCGAGTAGCCGAGCACGCGGTCGGCGATCGCGGTCTCCCCCGGGTACCTGGCGAACAGCTCCTTGCCCATCCCCCGCTGCTGAGACCCTTGACCTGGGAAACCGTAGACCTTCATGCCGTGTGCCTTCCTTGCCGTCTTCGCTGTCACCGGAGTCGGATGTGGATGTGTGATCGGAGTGGTGGAAGGGGACGAGGCCGGTGCCGCGAGCGTCCGGGCCTGTTCCAGGACCCGTGGGTCGTGGCCGAACGGGCTGAGCAGCGGCAGCGAACGGGCGCGGTCACCTGCCGGGAGGTTGCCGCGGACGAAGTTGTGCAGGGTGCCCGAGGGGCCCAGGTCGAGGTAGAGGAAGTCGCCGCGGGCCCGCATCGCGGCCATGGCCCGCTCGAACTCGATGGGTCTGCGGGCGACCTGCCAGAAGTGGTCGGCACCGGGCCGTTCGACGAGCCGTCCGTCCACACACGACACCCAGGGGATGCGCGGTGGGGCGAAGGTCACCCCGTCGAAGACGGCCCGGCACTCGGCGAGGACGCCGTCCATCAGGCTGGAGTGGTAGGCGTACTCGACCGGCACCCGCTGGTGCAGCACGTCGGCCGCGCGCAGGGCCGCCTCGGCCCGGTCCAGGTCCGCGTCGGTGCCCGCGACCACGATGTGGCCGGGGTAGTTGCGGGCGGCGACCTCGCAGCCGGGCAGCGCGGGGATCCAGTCCCGGCCGTCCGGGCGGGTGATGACCGCGAGCAGCCCGCCGCGCGGGCCCGCCGGCAGTCCCTCCGCCTGCCGGACAAGCAGCCGCAGGCACGTCTCGGCGTCGATGCTGCCGGAGACGACCGCGGCCGCGTACTCGCCGAGGCTGGAGCCGAGCAGGTAATCCGGCTCGATGCCGACCGCGCGCAGGGTCTCGGCCAGGGCGAGTTCGATCATGACGATCGCCGGGTGGGTGAGCCGTGTGTCGATGAAGGGGTCGTTCTTGCGCCGGGCCGGGTCGAAGATCCGGGCGAGGACCGACTCGCCCAGCAGCCCGGCGGCGACGGCGTCGTACCGCCGCAGGGCCGTGCGGAACACCTCGTCGGACTCGAAGAGTTCCTCGCCCATGCGGTAGTACTGCGAGCCCTGCCCGGAGAACATGAAGACCACGGGCAGGCGCCCTGTGGGCGTCTCGATCATCGGGGGCGTCCCGTTGGCCGCGGTCATCGGTACGTGTCCCAGAACAGGTCGGCCGCCGCCGACTGGGCAGGTGCGTCGGGCGCCTCGGAGACGGTGCCCCGGATGACGACCGTGCGCTCCAACGGGGGCTGCGGCAGCGGCGCCCAGGCGGCGCGGTGGTCCGCCGGGGCCGGGGCGAGCAGCAGGTGCGCGTTGGTGCCGCCGTCGGCGAAGCAGTTGAGCGCGGCCCGGTCCGCGCCCGCAGGCCACGGGCGGAGCTCTCTCGGGAAGTACATCGCGGCGGCGTCCAAGTCGAAGTGCGGCAGGGGCTGCTGTCCGGAACGGAACGGCACCTGCTGCCGGTGGTGCAGCATCAGGACGACCTTGATGAACGCGGCGATGCCCTCCGCGGCCAGCGGATGACCGATGTTCGGCTTCACCGATCCGAGCGCGAGCCGCATGGAACGGGCCGGGCCGGCGCCGTAGACACCCTCGATCGCCTTCAGTTCGATCAGGTCGGTGACGGTCGAGCCGGAGGCGTTGGTCTCCACCCAGCCGACGTCCTGCGGCGCGCGGCCGCTGAGCGCCAGCGCCTCGGCCATCACGTCCTTCTGGGCCCGCAGGTTGGGGGTGGCGGGTCCGGCGGTGCGGCCGTCGTTGTTGATCGCGATGCCTTCCAGTACGGCGAGCACCCGGTCGCCGTCCGCCCGGGCTCGGGCCAGCGGCTTGAGGACGACGACGCCGACGCCCTCACCGAGCACCAGGCCGGCCGCCCGGCCGTCGAACGCGTGGAACTCCGGGCCGGGGTTGAGCAGGCCGCGCTGCCCGAACACCCGGTGCGCCCGGTCGTCCGCGAGCAGGCTCACACCGGCGACGACGGCCGACTCGACGGAACCCGCGCGCAGTGCCTGTACGGCCATGTCCATCGCCACCAGGGCGGAGGAGCAGGCGGTGTCCACCACCAGGCTCGGGCCCTGGAAGTCGAAGAACTGGGAGATGTTGGCCGCGAGGTAGTTCTGGCCGGTGACCACGACCGGGTTCTTGGCCCGCTCCAGGGCCGCCGGGTCGGGGGTGTGGGTGGCCCGGCCGCCGACGTACACGCCGACCCTGCGGCCCTTGAGGTCCGCCGGGCGGTAACCGGCGTGGTGCACGGCCCTGTCGACCTCTTCCAGCAGGAGCAGCGCCTGCGGGTCCATCGCCTTGACGTCCGCCTCGGACAGCAGGAACCGCTCGGGCGCGAACCGCAGCACCTCCGGCAGCAGCCCGGCGTGGTAACCGAGGGAGCGGCCGAAGCGGGAGTCCGGGATGGGGCGCAGAGCCGTACGGCCGTCCCGCAGCAGCTCCCAGTAGGCGTCGGCGGAGTCGGCGTCGGGGAAGCGGCAGGAGAGGCCGACCACGGCTATGGCGTTGGCTCGCGGGTCGGGGGTGTGGGAGGCGGTGCCTTGCTGGTGGACGGCGGAGGGTATGTCGAAGGCCCAGACGGGTGCCGGGGCTGCGGATTCCGACGGTGCTGGGGCCGCGGACTCCGGCCGTGCCTCAGTCTCAGTCTCAGTCTCAGGTGCCGTGCCGCCGAACTCCGCGAGCAGCTCCGTCCGGTGCTCCTCGCCGAGATACGCCGCGAAGCCGTCCACCGTCGGGTGTTCCAGCAGGGCCGACGGGTCGACCGAGACGTCCAGGCGCTGGGCGACGGTCTGGACGAGCTGGGAGACCATGATCGAGTCCATGCCGTAATCGTGGACCGGGACGTCCCCGGCCAGCTTGGCGCGGTCGAAGCGCAGTTCCGCCGCGAGCTGGTCGAGCAGCCAGGAGGCGACCGCCTCGACGGCGGCGCGCACGTCCGCGCCCGCGCCTGCCACGGGTCGTGGCGTGGCGGCCGGTGCGGCGGGCGGGGTCTCCAGGCGCCGTGCCGTCAGGCGCTCGGCGCTGAACTCGGCGCCGGGGCGCGGCAGTACGGGCATCACGACCCGGGCGCCGCCCTCCAGCGCGAGGTCGAGCAGGGCCAGGCCCTGTGCGTCGGTGAGCGAGGCGAGGCCGGAGGCCTGGTAGGCGGCGCTGCGGGCCTCCCCCATGCCGGTGTCCTTCCAGCTCGGCCACTGCACGCTGACCAGGGGCAGGCCGTAGGGGCGGGCCTCGGCCACCGCGTCCAGGTAGGCGTTGGCCATGGCGTAGTCGCTCTGGCCGACCGCGAGGGCGGGAACGGCGGCGGCGACCGACGAGTACAGCACGAACAGGCCGAGCGGCTCGTCCCGGAAGCACTCCAGCAGGGCGTCCAGGCCGAACACCTTCGGTGCGAGGACACGGGCGACGCCGGTCTGCGGCTTGCGGACGAACGCCGGGTTCTCGAAGTCGGTGAAGCCCGCGCTGTGGATCACGCCGCCGACCGGGCCGAGCCGCAGTCTGACGTCGGCGAGGACCTTGGCGAGCGCCTCCTTCTCGTCCAACGGCACGGCGATGGCCTCAAGTTCGACGCCCTGGGCGGCCAGTTCGGCGAGCGGGCGCAGCTTGCGGCCCAGCGGGCCGTCCTCGGCAATGTGCGCGGCCCACTCTGCGCGCGGCGGCATTTCCTCGCGGCCGGTGAGGACCAGCTTGCGCACGCCGTGCCGGGCGACGAAGTGGCGCGCGGTGAGCAGCCCGAGGCCGCGCGTGCCGCCGGTCACCCACAGCACGTGGTCCGCCGGGAAGCTGAGTTCGGCGCGCTGTGCCCGCGGGGCCTCGGCAAGCGTCGCCAGGTGGCGCACTCCCCCGCGGTAGGCGACCTCGGCGGGCTCGCCGTCGGCGGACAGTTCCTCGGCGACCCAGCGGCACAGCTGCTCGTCGGTCGCGGCGCGGTCGATCTCCACGTGGCGGGAGCGGACGTGGCGGTACTCGCTCTGCAGCATCCGGTACAGGCCCACCCGGGCCGCTCCGCCGAGGGCGGGCGCGCCGCGCGAGACGAGCAGGGCGCGCAGGTCGCGGCGGCCGAGGTCGACCAGGTGCTGGAGCCAGCGCAGCCAGGAGGGCAGCGCGGCGTGCGTGGGCGGCAGCACGGATCCGGTGCAGCCGGCCAGGTCGACGACGGCGTCGAAGCGGTCCCAGCGGGTGCCGGTGTCGCTGAGTGCGGCGTTGATCCGGTCGGCGGTGAGCACCTCGGCGGCCGGCAGCACCGCCGCGAGCCGGGCGGCCAGCGCCTCGGTACCGGGTGCGGCGAGTACGGCGGTCAGGGCGGGCGGCGCCGAACGGGGCACGGGCGGGGCGGGGCGCCACTGCCGAGTCAACAACAGCCCCTCGGGGTCGCGTCGGGCGCCGAGGGCGTTGTGGCTTGCATCGGACGCGTCGTGGTCGGCGCCATGTGCACTCCGGCCGCCATCAAGTGCGTCACGCCCGGCACCAAGTGCGTCACGCCCGGCGCCGAGGGCGGCCAGTTCGGCATCGGCCGCGGCCAGCCAGACCCGGTCGCCATCGAAGGGGTAGCCGGGCAGCGCCACCCGGGCGGGCCTGCCGCCGGGGTGCAGGGCAGGCCAGTCGACCTGCTGTCCGCCGGTCCAGGCGGTGGCGTACGCGGCGGGGTCGGCGGGGAGCCGGTCGCCCGGGGCGGGCCGGCGCGGGTCGACCACGCCGGTCCAGCTGCCGGCCGGGGTGCCGCCTGCGGCGAACTCGTCGAGGCGGGCGCACAGTTCGGGCAGGTCGTGGAAGAGCACGGCCAGCCGGTGGGCCATCGCCTCCCGGCCCGTCTGCAAGGTCCGGGCGACCTGCGCGGGGGTCGCGGCGGTGTCCTCGGCGCGTAGGTGGCCGGCGAGCCGCCGGGCCTGCGCGGCCAGCCGGCCGGCGTCCCGCGCGGAGAGCACCGCCAGCTGAGGACCGGTCGGGGCAGCCCCGGCGCCGTCGCCGTCGCCGACGTACTCCTGCAGGATGATGTGGGCGTTCGTGCCGCCCGCGCCGAAGGAACTCACGCCCGCCGTCCTCGGCCGTACCCTGCCGTCCGCCAGGACGCGGCGGGGCCAGGGCGCCCGCTCGCGCTGGACCTCGAACGGGGTCGCCGTGAAGTCGATGTTCGGATTGACGCGGTCCGCGTGCAGGGACGGCACCAGCTCGCCGTGCCGCATCTGGAGCAGCACCTTGGTGATCGCGGCGATGCCGGCGGCCGACTCGGCGTGCCCGATGTTGGACTTGACCGAGCCGATGGGCAGCCGCTCGGGCGGCTCCTCGCCGAAGGCCCGCAGCATGCCGGTGATCTCCACCGGGTCGCCGAGCGCGGTGCCGGTGCCGTGCGCCTCCAGGTAGTCGAGGTCGGCGGGCGCGAGCCCGGCCCGCTCCAGCGCCGTACGCACGAGGTCGCCCTGGGCCTTGGGGTTGGGGACGCTGTAACCGGCGCCCGCGCCGCCGTGGTTGACGGCGGACGCCTTGACCACGGCGAGGATCCGGTCGCCGTCGGCGAGGGCCGCGTCCAAGCGCTTGAGCAGGACGGCGCCCGATCCCTCGGCGGGCACGTACCCGGTGCCGCCCTCGCCGAAGCTGCGGCAGCGCCCGTCCTCGGCGAGGAAGCCGCGCTGGGCGAGCTGGAGGAACTTCACCGGGTGGCTGGAGATGTTGACCCCGCCGGCCACGGCGACGTCGCAGTCGCCGTTGCGGATGGCGAGGCAGGCCTGGTGGATGGTGACCAGCGACGAGGAGCACATGGTGTCCAGGCCGACGCTGGGGCCGGTGAAGTCGAAGAAGTACGACACCCTGTTGGCCACGGAGGCGTACGACGAGGAGGGCGCGAAGCCCTCGCCGCGCAGCGCCTCCTGGACGCCGTACAGCTGGTAGTGGCCGTACATCATGCCGACGAACACGCCGGTGCGGGTGCCGCGCAATTGCTCGCGGGTGTATCCGGCGTCCTCCAGCAGATGCCAGGCGGTCTCCAGGAACACCCGCTCCTGCGGGTCGGTGTGCTCCGCCTCGATCTGCGACATCCGGAAGAACAGTGGGTCGAAGCGGTCGGCGCCGGGTACGAAGCCGCCCCACTTGCCGTAGGTCTTGCCTGTGGCGGACTTGTCCGGCTCGTAGAACAGGCCGTGGTCCCAACGGTCGGCGGGGATCTCCTCGACGCTGTCCCGGCCGGCGCGCAGGTTGCGCCAGAACTCGGTGACGTCGTCGGCCTGGGGGTAGCGTCCCGCGACGCCGATGATGGCGATGGCTGCGTCCTGCGGGGCGGGCGCGACCGGCTCGGCCGGCTTCATCGGAAGCACGGTCGCCGCGGGGGCGGTGGTATCCGGGGCGGCGGCCGGGAACGCGCCGGGGTGGGCCCCGGCCAGGTGGCCGGCGAGGTCGCGTACGGTGACGTACTCGAAGAGCAGGGTCTTCGACAGCGGGCCGACGTGTTCCTCCAGGCGGCGGATGAGGCTCATGGTGATGAGCGAGTCCACGCCGTACCGGTCGAAGGGTTCGGCGACGGCGATCTCCGCCTCGGGCAGCTTCAGCTCCTCGGCGAGCAGCCGCAGGACCAGTTCCTCGGAGCGCTCGTGCGCTCCGGGCGCGGCGGTGGCGGACTCGTCCTTGTGCGGATCGGCGCCTTCGAGGGCCTGGAGGATGCGGTCGGGGTCGCCGGCGGCCAGGAGCAGGCGCGGTGCGGTGTGGGCGAGGGCGCGGTCCAGGGCCTGCAGGGCGGGGGCGGTGCGCAGCGGGCGCATGCCGAGCACACGCTCCATGTAGGCCTCGGCGTCGGCGTCGACGCGCATCCCGCCGTCGGCCCAGACCGGCCAGGCGGCCGCGAGGGTACGGCCGTGCCGGGCGCCTTCCCGGCGGCGCCGCTCGCGCTCCTCGGCGAAGTGGTCGAGGAAGGCGTTGGCGAAAGCGTAGTCGCTCTGTCCGGCGTTGCCGAAGGCCGCGGCCGCCGAGGAGAGCGCGACAAAGTAGTCCAGCGGTTCGTCCGCCGTCGCCTCGTCGAGCAGCACGGTGCCGTGCACCTTGGCGGCGAGGACGGCGTCCGCGTCCGCACGCTGCTTGGCGCGTATGAGCCCGTCCCTGAGGACGCCGGCCGCGTGCACGACGCCGCTGACCGAGCCGTGCGCCCGGCGGGCCTCGGCCACCAGGTCGCGTACGGCGGCCGGGTCGGTGACGTCGGCGAGCACCACCCGGGCGCCGAGGGCGTCGGCGCGGGCACGGGTCTCGGGACCGGGGGCGGTGCGCGCGGCGAGCACGATGCCGCCGCCGGTGACACCTGCGGCCCGCCGCGCGGCGGCGATGTGCTCGGCGACGAGCAGGCCCAGGGCGCCGGTGCCGCCGGTGACGATGTGCGCGCCGGCACCGGTGAACGCGGCGCCCGGCGCGGCCGGGAGGCTCACGTGCCGCCAGGCGCGGCGGGCCCGGCCCTCCGCGTCCGTGCGCACCTCGGGGCCGCCGTCCGTGCCGAGTTCAGCGACGACGGCCTCGGCGAGCGGGCGGCCCGGGGCGAGGGCCAGGACGCCGAGGGCGACCGACGGTTGCTCCAGGCGCACGGTGCGGGCGAAGGCGGCCATCGCCGGCTGGGCGGGCGACGGGGCCAGCTCGGGGTGGACGTACAGGTAGCGCAGCGCGTCGCGGCGCTCGCGCTGCCAGGCCCGCAGGAAGGCCAGGGCCGCGTGGAAGCCGTGCTCCACGGAGTCCCGGGCGGTGCGGTCGCGTCCGGCCAGGTGGACGACGCGGACGGGTCCGGCTCCGGCGGCGCGCACGGCGGCCTCGGCGTCGAAGCCGCTGCCGAGCGGGATACGGCGGACATCGGCGCCCGTCGCCGTGAGGGCGACGGCCACGTCGGTGGCGTCGGTGGCCTCGGCGGAGGCGGGGTCGAGCAGCAGGACCCGTGCGGCGGAGGGGAGTTGGCCGTGCGGAGCGGGCGCGGCCTCCCAGACGGGCTCGAAGGCGTGGACGACGTCGACGGCGGGCACGGCCTGCATCCCGGGCGCGGGTACGGTGTCCGTCGGGCGCAGCGCCCTCAGTGTGAAGGACTCCAGTGCGGCGGCCACCTGCCCGTTCTCGTCGAGCAGGGCGACGTCGAAGGCGAGGGAGCCCGCTGGGGCGGGGCGCCGGGCCGGGGTGGCGTACGCGTAACCCCGCTCGGGCAGAGGGGCGTACAGCCGGACCGAGCCCAGGGAGAACGGCAGGTACGGTGCCGGGCCCGCCGGGTTCCCGGCGCCGGGGACGAGCCGGCCCGCGGTCTGCAGGGCGGCGTCCAGCAGCGAGGGGTGAAAGGCGTACGCATCGGCGTACGCGCGCTGCGGCTCCGGCAGGCGCAGCGTCGCCAGCGCCTCCCCGGGGCCCTCGGCGATCTCCTCGATCACCCGGAAGGCGGGACCGTAGGCGAAGCCGAGCCGGACAAAACCGTCGTAGCAGTCGGCCCCCGCCTGGACGCGGGTGCAGCGGGCACGTACGTCCGCCGGGGCGATGGGGGCGGGCCGGGAACCGGGATTGTCGAACCGCAGGGTGCCGCTGGCGTGCACCGGCGCGTCCTCGGCGGTGCCGCGCACCTCGAAGGCGGCGCGGGAGCGGTCGCCGGTGACGCGGACCAGCAGCGGGTGCCCGGTGTGGCCGGAGGCGAGCCGGACCGGCGCCGCCCACACCAGGTCGTCGACGCCGCGCACCGGGGCTCCCCCAGCGGCAAGTTCGCCCGACAGGCGGCCCATCTCCAGATAGGCCACGCCGGGCAGCACCAGGTCGCCGCCGACTACGTGGTCGCGCAGGAAGAACTCCTCGCCCGTCAGCGTCTTGGCGAACCGCTGCTCGCCGAAGGTGGAGACGTTGGCGTCCAGGAGGGTGGGGTGCAGACGGGGGCCGGGCTCTGCGGGGCGCTCGCCGGGGGCGACCCAGTGCCGGGGGCCGGCGAACGGGTAGGCGGGCAGGTGGACGCGGCGCCGGGCGGCGCCCTCGTGCAGGGTCCGCCAGTCGACGTCGGTGCCGTGCAGCCAGGCGGCGACCAGGGCGTGGAGGTCGCGCCGGTCCGGGGAGACGGAGTCGCCCGCCTGAGGGGCCGTCACCTGGGACGTGCGTACGGCGGAGGGGCGCCCGGCCAGGTACGCAGTGAGTTCGGCGCGCAGGGCCGCGGTGCCGTCGGCGACGGCGGCGAGCCGGTGCGGCATAGGCTCCCGGCCCGTCTGCAGGGTGTAGGCGAGGTCCTCGGCCGGGACGTCCTGGCGCCCGAGGTGGTCGGCGAGCCGGGCGGCCGAGCGCCGGAGCGCGTCGCCGTCGCGGGCCGAGAGCACGAAGACCTGCTGGGCCGCGGGCTCGTCGCGGGTGTCCGGCATGGGGGGTTCCTCCAACACGATGTGCGCGCCCGCCCCGCCGAAGCCGAAGGAGCTGACGCCGCCACGGCGGGGCAGCTCGGCTCCGTGTGCGTCCCGGGGACGCGGCCAGGGCCGGGCGGTGGCGGCGACCTCGAAGGGGCCGCCGTCAAGTTCCAGGTAGGGGTTCTGCTCGCGGAAGTGCAGGCTGGCCGGGATGGTGCCGTGCCGCATCGACAGGACCACCTTGAGGAGTCCGGCGATACCGGCAGCGGCCTCCAGGTGGCCGATGTTCGTCTTGACCGAGCCGACGGCGCACGGAGCGGACCCGCTGGGCGCGTCCTTCCCCGCCCGCAGCCGCCGGAAGGCGGTGCTCAGGCCGGTGGTCTCGATCGGGTCGCCCAGGGCGGTGCCGGTGCCGTGCGCCTCGATGTAGCCGACGGTGTCCGGGTGGACGCCGGCGGCCTGGTAGGCCTCGACCAGCAGGTCGGCCTGGGCCTCGGGGTTGGGGGCGGTGAGCGAGGTGGTCCGGCCGCCGTGGTTGAGCGCGGCGGCCTTGATCACGGCGTGTACGGCGTCGCCGTCGCGCTCGGCCCGCTCGTGCGGCTTGAGCAGGACGACGCCCGCGCCCTCGCCGCGCACATAGCCATCGGCGCGGCTGTCGAAGGCCTTGCAGCGGCCGTCGGGGCTGAGCATCTCGCCCTGGCTGAGCGCCTCGTAGACACCCGGGGCCAGGATGAGGCTGACGCCGCCCGCGATGGCCAGGTCGCAGCTGCCGTCGCGCAGGGCGGCGCAGGCCTGGTGGACGGCGGTGAGGGAGCCGGAGCAGGCGGTGTCGACGGCGATGCTGGGACCGCGCAGGTCGAGCAGGTACGACACCCGGTTCGGGACGATCGACAGGGCGGCGCCGGTGAGGGTGTGGCCCTCGGTGGCGCGTCCGGCGGCCCGCTGCACCTCGTGGTAGTCGGAGTTGGTGACGGCGATGAACACGCCGACCCGCTTCCCGGCCAGCTCGGAGGGGCGGTAGCCGGCGTCCTCGACGGCCTGCCAGACGGTTTCGAGCAGCAACCGCTGCTGCGGGTCCATCAGTTCGGCCTCTCGGGGTGAGATGCCGAAGAACGCGGCGTCGAACCGGTCCACGTCCGGGGCGAAGCCGCCCCAGCGGGAGCGGGAGTGCGGGTGGTCGCGCCAGTCCCAGCGGTCGGCGGGGATCTCGCCGACCAGGTCGTCGCCGGCGGCGAGGTGGTCCCAGAACTCCCTGAGGTCCATGGAGCCGGGCAGGCGCCCGGCCATACCGATGACGGCGACCTCACGGCCGGCAGGGGCCCCAAAAGTCCCGGACCCGGCAGGGACCGCCGAAACCTCGGACCCGGCCGGAGCGGCCTGTTCGGTGGCGGGTGCCTGCGGGGCCGTCCCGAAGTGGACCGTCAGCGCGGTCGCGTGATGCTCCCACAGGTGCTCGGCGAGCGCGTGCAGGGTACCGCGGCGGTAGAAGAGGGTCGGGTACTCGGCGATGCTGTACGCCTTGCGCAGCTCGGCGCTGAGCGCGGTGAAGCTCACGGAGTTCATGCCGGTCTCGCCGAGCGGCGTGTGCGCGCCGATGTCCTCGGGGCGCAGGTCCACCAGGGCGGCGACCATGCGGGCCAGCTCGGCGACGAGGGCCTCCGTGCGGCCTCCGGTGGCCGCTGCCGGGGTGCTGGTGCGGGCTGCGGGCGGGGACCCGGCGCCGAAGCGGGCGCGCAGGTCGGCCAGGGGCAGCGCGGCCAGCGTGGTGCGGTCGGTCTTCCCGTTCAGGGTGCGCGGGAAGCCGGTCACCCGGACCAGGGCGTCGGGCACCATGTGGTCCGGCAGCCAGGCCGCCAGCCGCTCGCGGTCCGGCTCGGCCGCGCCGTCCTGCAGGACGTAGCAGGCGAGCAGGGTGTGCGAGCCCGCTGCCTGTCCACGGGCCACGACGACGGCCTCGCGGACGCCGTCGAGCCGGCGCAGGGTCGCCTCGATCTCCTCCGGCTCGACCCGGTAGCCGCGCACCTTGACCTGGGAGTCGAGCCGGCCGAGGTACTCGATCGTGCCGTCGGCGAGCCGTCGTACGAGGTCGCCCGTGCGGTACATGCGGGCCTCGGCGCGCGCCGCGAACGGGTCGGGCAGGAAGCGCTCGGCGGTCAGTTCGGGGCGGCCGAGGTAGCCGTCCGCCACGCCGTCGCCGCCGATGTACAACTCCCCGGCAACGGCGGTGGGGACGGGCCTGCGCGCGCTGTCGAGGACGTGGAGCACGGTGTTGGCGATCGGGGCACCCAGGGTGACCCGGCCGCCCGGGGTGAGGCGGCTCGCCGCCGACCAGATGGTGGTCTCGGTGGGGCCGTAGAGGTTCCACACCTGCCCGTTGCCCGCGAGGAGCGCCTCGGCCAGGTCGGCGGGCAGCGCTTCGCCGCCGCACAGCACCTTCAGCGCGGGGTCGCCCTGCCAGCCGGCGGCCAGCAGCATGCTCCAGGTGGCCGGGGTGGCCTGTATGACGGTGGGGCGGGCCCGTTCGAGGGCCTCGCGCAGCCGCAGCCCGTCGCGGGCGTCCTCGGCGGCGAGCACCTCCACCGTGCCGCCGGTGACCAGCGGCAGGTACAACTCCAGGCCGGAGATGTCGAAGCAGACGGTGGTGAGGGCCAGCAGGGTGTCGCCGGGTCCGAAGCCGGGCTCGCGGGCCATCGACCACAGGAAGTTGGTCAGCGCGCGGTGCGGCACCCGGACGCCCTTGGGACGGCCGGTGGAGCCGGAGGTGTAGATGACGTACGCGGCGTCGAACGGGCCTGCCGGGCCGGGCGAGGGCAGGGCCGGCGGCTGCTCAAAGGTGTCGACGACCAGCCGGGGCACAGCCGCGAGGCCGACGCCGGAGGTGGAGTGGGTGAGCAGCAGGTGCAGCCCGGCGTCCTCGGCCATGTAGGCGAGCCGGTCCTGCGGGTAGGCGGGGTCGAGCGGTACGTAGGCGGCGCCGGCCGCCTGGACGGCGAGGAGCGCCACCGGCAGGTCCTGATCGCGCGGGAGCAGCACCCCGACGGTCCGGCCACGGCCCGCTCCGGCGGCGGTGAGCCGGGCGGCGAGGACGTCCACGCGTTCCACGAGCGCCCGGTAGGTCAGTTCGGTGCCCGCGTGACGGACCGCGACCGCGTCGGGCCGGGCGTCGGCCTGCCGCCGTACCAGTTCCCAGACCAGGGTGTCGGCCGGGTAGTCGGCGGGGACGGGCGGGGTGAGCCGCGCCCGCTCGTCCTCGGTGAACAGTTCCAGGTCGGCCGCCGGGGTGCCGGGCCCTTCGACGGCGGCGGCGAGGAGGGTGGTGAAGTGGGCGCCGAGGCGGGCCACCGTGTCCTCGTCGAAGAGACCGGGGTCGTACTTGAGCGTGTAGCGGCAGCCCTGCTCCTGCTCGACGACCTCCAGGGTCAGGTCGAACTCGCCCTCCTGGTGCACTCCTTCGACCGGGCCGAGCACCACGGCGTCGCCGGACGCGTCGCGGCGGGCGGTGCGGGTCCAGTTCTGGAAGTAGAAGGCGACGTTGAAGGGGGCGCCGGCCTCGGAGTCCGCGCGGCGGAGGTCGTCGGCCAGGGTGATCAGCGGGTACGCACTGTGTTCCAGGGCGTCCAGCACGGTGCGGTGGACGCGGCGGACCAGGCCGCGGAACTCCTCGGCGCCGTCGACGCGTTCGGCCAGCACCACCATGTTCATGAAGTAGCCGAGCGTGTCGTCGAAGCCGCTCGCCGGGCGTCCGGCCGTCGGCGTGCCCACGGCGATGTCGGCCTGGTCGCTGTAGCGGTGCAGCAGCGTGAACCAGGCGGCGAGGACGACCCCGAACAGGGACGTCTGCTCGGCGCCGGCGAGCGCGCGGGCCCGGTCGGCGACCGCGGCGGGAATGTGCCCGTCCAGGCTCGCCCCGTGGAAGCCGGGCACGGCCGGGCGGGGCCGGTCCAGCGGCAGCGGCACGGTGGTCCTGCGCCCGCGCAGCCGTTCGGTCCAGTACGCGCGCAGCCGTCGGCCCTCGGCACCGGCGAGCAGCTCGCGCTGCCAGGCGGTGAAGTCGGCGTAGCTGCGGGCGGGGCGCTCGGCGGGGAGGGCACGGCCCGCGAGGAGCGCGTGGTAGCCGCGTTCCAGCTCGCGCAGGAGCAGGGCGATGGAGACGCCGTCGAAGACCAGGTGGTGGAAGGTCAGCAGCAGCGCGTTGCGGCCGTCACCCAGGGTGTAGAGGGTGGCGCGGGCGAGGGGGCCGGCGGCGAGCTCGAAGGGGCGGCGCAGGTCGGCGCGCATCCGGTCACGCAGCTCGGCGTCGCTCCTGGCGGTCAGGAAGACCTGCTGGAAGGGGAGTTCGGGCTCGGTCGCGATCCGGGCGTACGGCCCCTCGTCGCCGGCGTGGACGGTGGCCCGCAGCTCGGCGTGCCGGTCGACCATGTCCTGCAGGACGGCCCGCAGGGCGGGCACGTCGAGGCCGCGGTCGAGCCAGAGGGCGAGGGGCAGGTTGTAGGCGTAGGTACCGGGCGCGATCTGTTCGATCACCCAGAGGGCGCGCTGGCCCTCGGACAGGGGGTGGCGGCTCTCCTCGCCGTCGGTGCGCGGGCGCAGTACGCGGGCCGCGGCCTCGGTGGCCGGGGAGACGGCCGGGGCGGTGGCCGGGGCAGGTGCGGTGGGCGCCGGGGCGGGTGTCCCGGGCGCTTCGGGCAGGGCAGGCCCGGCCGCCACCCCGGCCAGCCAGTTGGCGGCCAGGTGGGCGGCCAGCTCGCGCAGGGTCGGCTGCTCGAAGAAGTCGCCGAGCGGTACGGCGACACCGAACTCCTCGTCCACGGCGGCGACGATCTTCATGCCGCTGAGTGAGTCGAAGCCGTAGTCGGCCAGCGGGCGGCCGGGGTCGATGCGCTCGTCCAGCTTGAGCACCCGCTCGACGAGGTCGCGCAGGCGCTCGGTGAGGGCGTCGGTGGAGGTGGTCGCGCCCGAGGAGACGGGGGCGGACGCGGAGACGGGGGCCGGGCCTGCCGTGGGCACGGGCGCGCTCAGCAGGACCCCGTCGCTCTCCGCCACCAGGACGGTCTGGCCCAGCGCCGGGTCGCCGGCGCCCAGCGCGTGGACCGGGGCGTATCCCTCCTCGTGCAGGAGCCGGGTCCAGCCCTCCGGGGAGGCGAGCGGGGAGTCGGGCATGCGCAGGTGGCCGTCCTCGAAGGCCCACCAGCCCTCCAGGACCCCGCCGCCGATGGTCAGCAGCGGCCGTACGGAGGTCAGTTCGTTGAGGACCAGCCAGCCGCCGGGCTGCAGCAGCGCCTTGGCCTTGCGCAGGGTGGCCCGCAGGTCGCTGGTGGCGTGCACGACGTTGGTGGCGACGACGAGGTCGGCGCATGCCGGCTCGAACCCCTGCTCCGCCAGGCCGCGTTCGAGGTTGAGCACCTGGAAGCGGGCGAAGTCGTAGCGTTCGGCGAAGCGTTCCCGGCCGTGTTCCAGGAAGCGCGGCGAGATGTCGGTGAAGGTGTACCCGACGCGTCCCGGGTGCGCGGCCAGCGCGGGCAGCACCCGTTCGCTGGTGGCGCCGGTGCCGGCGCCCAGTTCCACGACCTCGACCGTGCGGCCCTGCGGCAGCTTCGGCAGGCGCAGGTCCAGGAAGTGGCGGACCGTGTCGCGGACCAGGAGGTTGAAGGAGTCGGTGAGCGGGTTGCCCTTGTAGAAGTTCTGCACCAGCTTCATCGAGGAGCCGGGGAACATGATCTCGGTGGCGCCCACCTCGCCGCGCAGAATGCGCGGGTACGCCTGGAGGAACAGGCGGTTGAGGGTGACCGTCGGCTCGATGTCCGGGTAGGCCGCCGCGATCCGGTCGAACTCCGCCGCCCAGCGGCCCGAGTGCTCGTCCGCGTCGACTCCGTCGACCGCCGGGGTGGTGCTGACCAGGCCGCCGTCGCGGGTCAGGAACCCGGCGTCGGCCAGGATGTTGAGCAGTGCCTCGTGCAGCCGCCGGAAGCGGTCGAGGATGCCGAGGCGGCCGCGCAGCTCCTCGGCGCCGTGCCGTTCGCCGGAGCGCCGGAAGGCTCCCATGCGCTGGTAGACGCCGAGCAGCATGGGTGCGGAGACGGCCTCCAGCTCCTCGTATCCGGTAAGGACGCGGCGGGCGGCCGGGGCGGCGGCGGTTCCGGTGCCGAGGTGCCCGGCCGCGGTGGCCAGGGCGGCCGGGTAGCCGCCGCCGAGGACCTCGCCGTCCAGGGCCGGGTCGTGGCCCATGGCCTCCAGGGCCCGGCGCCCGGCGCGGATCGGCATGACCTGCGGCAGCCCGCTGCCGAGGATGCGGTGGACGGCGGCGATGCCCGCGGCGGGGCTGAAGTCCTGGATGCCGAGCCCGGCGAAGATCTCGGCGAGTCCGGGCTGGGCGCCGGAGCCGACCATGCCCCAGTAGCCCTGGTTGACGACGGTCACCGGATACGGCAGCCGGTCGCGCAGGAACAGCGCGTAGGCGTCCTCGGTGGCGGAGGCGCAGATGTAGGCGCCGTTGCCGGCGAAGCTGCCGAAGGAGCCGGCGGAGGAGAAGTAGACCAGGAAGTCGAGGTCCTGGCCGTCCACGGCGGCGGCGAGCGCGGCGGCGCCCTCGGTCTTGGCGCGGGTCGCGGCGGTGAAGGTCTCCTCGTCGAGATCGGCGAGGGTATGGTCGTCGAACACCATCGCGGCGTGCACGACCCCGTGCAGGGCGCCGAAGCGGCGGTGCGCCTCGGCGACGGCGGCGGCGAGGTCGGCGGTGGCGCAGGCGTCGCCGCGGACGTGGGCGACGTCGCCGCCGAGGGCGCGGATCTCCTCGGCGGCGGCGCGCTGTTCGGGGCCGAGGTCGCCGCGGCTGAACCACACCAGCCGGGCCCGGTGGCGCTCGGCGAGGTGGCGGCTGAGCTCCTGGGAGATGCCGCCGGTGCCGCCGATGAGCAGGTAGACACCGCCGTCCCGGAAGACGGGGCCGGGCGTGGACAGGGTGACGCGGCCGAGGCGGCGGACGTAGCGGGCCCCGCCGCGCAGGGCGACGGTGCGGCCGGTGGCGTCGGCGGGCGCGGCCAGGATCGCGTCGGCCAGGGCGGCGGTCGCGTCCTCACCCGTGAGATCGGCCGAGGCGAAGTCGAGGGCGCCGACCCGGAGTTCGGGGCGCTCCTTGGCCACCACCTGGAGCAGGCCGTGCATGCCCGCGGCGAAGGGGTTGGCGGCGGTGCCGCCCGCGACCGGGTGGACGTCGCTGGTGACCACGACGACGCGCGCGGCGCTGGTCGAGCGGACCAGGCGGAGCAGGGAGAGGGAGCCGGTGCGCAGCTGCTCGGCGGCCCGGTCGGCGCCCAGGCCCTCGGCGATGCCGGTGCCGACGCCGCCGAGGTGGAGCACCAGGTCGGCGCCGTCGGTCCGCTCCAGCCAGGCGGACGGGGGAAGTTCGTCGATGCGGACCGACTCCGGACGGCTCTCGGGGATGCGGGCAGAGATCGCCTCGGCGAGCCAGGCGGAGGCCTCGGTCACCAGGGCGACGACGCGGCCCGCGCGCGGGGCGGGTCCGGGAGCGGGTGCGTCCTCGCGTACCCACAAGGGACGGTAGAAGTCCGGGAGTTGCTCTGCGGAGGCATCGTCGGACCCGGCCGGCTGTGCGGGGGCGATACGGGCCGGGGGCTCGGGGATCCAGTAGCGCTTGCGGGCGAAGGGGTACGTCGGCAGCTCGGTCCGGCGGGCCGCGGCGGGGGTGACACGGGACCAGTCGACGTCGGCGCCGGCCAGCCAGTGCTCGGCCACCGCCACCAGGTCCCGCCGGGCCAGGGCCGTCTCCAGGGCGTCGGCCTCGGTGCCGGCGAGGACGACCCGTGCCCGGGTGGCCCGGCCGGTGCCGATCCGGGCGCCGGCCGTGCCCTTGGCGTATGCCTCCAGCAGCGCGGCCGCCTCGGCCACCGAGCCGACGGCCAGGGCCAGCCGGAGCTCGTGGGGGGTACGGCCGGACTGGAGAGTGTGGGCGATGTCGGCGAGGCGGAGGGGGCCCTCGGCCGGGCGGTCGGCTCCCTGAACACCGGCGCCGGCCTGCGTGTCGGCCGCGCCCGACGCATCCGGGGCTCCCGAGGCGTCCGAGGCGTTGCCGGCCGACCCGTCGGCGCCTGCGGTCCCGGCGATCGCCTGCGCCATCGCGCCCAGCGTCCGTGCCGTGGTCACCGCCGCGGGCGGGGTGCCGTCCAGCTCCGCCGTCAGCGACGCCTCGAAGCGGGCGCGTTCGGGGACGCCGAAGCCGCAGTCGGCGAGGTTGGCGCCGAGGTCGAGGTACTCGGGGGCCACGCCGACGGTTTCGGCGGCCAGGCGCAGGCACAGCCGCTGGGCGTCGCCCAGGGCGTCCCGGCCGGCGCCTGCCGGATCCGCACCTGTGGCGCCGCGCAGGAACGCGGCGAGGTCGGCGGCGTACGCGCGCAGCCGGTCCTCGCTCTTGGCGGACAGGACGAGGAGCTGGTCGGTGTCCGGGGCGACGGGCTCGGCCGGTGGTGTGCGGTACTCCTCCACGACCAGACAGGCGTTGGCGCCGCCACCGCCGAAGGAGCTGACGACCGCGCGCAGCGGCAGGTCGCCGTCGTCCCCCGCTGGCACCCAGGGCTGGAGGGTCTGCTGTACCTCGAAGGGCGTGGTGGTGAACTCGATGCCGGGGTTGCGCCGGGCGGAGTTCAGCGAGGGCACCAGCGTGCGGTGGCGCAGCTGGAACAGCACCTTGGTCAGGCCCGCGACACCGGCCGCCGACTCCAGGTGGCCGATGTTGGACTTCACCGAGCCGACGGCGACCGTCGGCCGCTCGGCCCGCTCCGCCGAGTCGATGCGCCCGCCGAAGGCCTCCACGAGCCCGGCGATCTCGATGGGGTCGCCGAGCGGGGTGCCTGTGCCGTGGGCCTCCACGTAGCCGACGGTGGCCGGGTCGGCCTGGGCGCGGTGCAGGGCGGCGCGGATCACCTCGGCCTGCGCGGCCGCGCTCGGCACGGTGTAACCGCCGGTCTTGCCGCCCGCGTTGATGGCGGAGCCGCGGATCACGCCGAGGATGCGGTCACCGTCGGCGATCGCGTCCTTCAGTGGCCGCAGCAGTACGGCGCCCACGCCCTCGCCGTCGACGAACCCGTCGGCGTCCGCACCGAAGCTCCTGAGCCGGTCACCGCGCGAGATCATCCCGCGGTCGGCCAGCATGCGCAGGTGCATGGGGTGCAGGATCAGGTTGACGCCGCCGGCGATCGCGGTGTGGCACTCCCCCGACCTGATGCTCTCGCAGGCCAGGTGGATCGCGGTGAGCGAGGCCGAGCAGGCGGTGTCGACGGCGAGGCTCGGGCCGGTGAAGTCGAAGGTGTACGAGACCCGGTTGGCGATCGACCAGTGGTTGGAGTGCGCGTCGGTGCGGACGCCGAGGACGGTGGCCTCGCCGCCCATCCACTCGTAGTTGTTGTTCATGACGCCGGCGAAGACGCCGACCGGGCCCCGGGCGGCCAGCTCGGCGGCCGGGTGGCCGGCGTCGTCCAGGACGGCTGCGGCGGTCTGCAGGAACAGCCGCTCCTGCGGGTCCATAGCCTCGGCGTCGACCGGCGATATCTGGAAGAAGAGCGGGTCGAACTTGTCGACGTCGTCGATGAATCCGGCCCACTTGCTGTAGCTGCCGCGCACCCCCGCCGGGTCGTGGTGGGCATCGGCGTCCCAGCGGTCGGCGGGCACCTCACGGATGCAGTGCCGACCCGCGGCCAGGTTGTCCCACAGCTCGGCAGGCGTCTCGGCCAGCGGGTAGCGGCCGGCGACGCCTACGATCGCCACGCCGTCGCTCGCCGGGGCCGGGGCGGAGGCCCGGGCCAGCAGGCTCAGCAGCAGCTTTCGCTTGTCGTCCACAGTTGCTCTCTCTCACAGGTCTTCGGTCGGCCACCGTGGGCCGGGGCGTCGCCGCCGGGAGGGGGTCAGGCCTGGCCGGTGTGGCGGGCGGCCGCGCGCTGGGCTCGCCGGGAGGTGCGCGGCGCCGGGGTCGTGCCGTCGCCGCCCGGGGCCGTGCCGGGGGCGAGGCCCATCAGCTCGGCGAGGTTGTCCACGAAGGACCGGATGGTGGGGAACTCGACGAAGGAGGCGGCCGGGACCTCGAAGCCCAGTTCATCGCCGAGCTTGGCGACGACCTCGATGAGCACCAGGGAGTCCAGGCCGAGGTCGAAGAGGCTGGTGTCGAGGGCGGCGAGGTGCCGGCCGCCGAGGACCTTGCCGATCGCCTCGGTGAGGTAGTCCCGGATCAGTTCGACGTTGTGCTGCGGGTCGGCCGGGTCGAAGCGGGCGATCAGCCGGTCCCCGGCCGGTGCCGCCTCGGTCCGGGCGCCGTGGTCGCCGGGCTCCACCCAGTGCCGCCGTCGCTCGAAGCGGTGGGTGGGCAGGGGCACCCGGCGGATGTCCCGGCCGGTGTGCACGGCCGCGAAGTCGAGGTCGGCGCCGAGCACCCACTGGTCGGCGGCGAGGGTGAGCAGGTGGGTGAGTCCGCCTGGTTCGCCGTCCGGTGGGGTGAGGCGGAGCGCGTGCCGGCCGGTGCCGTCGAGCAGCGCGTCCAGGGAAGCCGTCGCGTCGGCCGGGCCGGTCCAGACGGCGGGGTCGCGGCCCTCGTCATCGGTCATCCAGTGGCCGGTGCGCGGCGATACGACGGGCAGCCGGGGCGGGGCGACGCGGTAGGGAGCGGTGCCGCGGGCCAGGGCGAGGGCGTCGGCGAGCGGGAGTGCCTCGGCGAGGGCGGCGGCCGTGGCGAGGCCGGTGCCGGTGGCGGCGAGGCCAGCCGGTGCGACGCCCCAGGCGGTGAGGGCGGTGGCGAGGGCGTACTCGTGGCAGCAGGCGGCGACCGCGCCGTCCTCGGCGAGGAGGGCCTCGGCGTCGCCGGGGCGCCCGAGGGCGGCGGCGCAGGCGTCGGCGGCATCCCGGTAGGCGGGCACCGACACGTACAGCTCGGCCGCGTCGGCCGGGTCGGCGCCGGTGCCGGTCAGGACGAGGACGGGGGCGCCCGGCTCGCGTCCGGTCACGCCGCGGCGGATGTGCTCCTCGTCGCCGAGGGCGAGCGCCATGGCCGCGGAGCGGGTGCTGCCGGCGACCAGGGCCAGCCGGTGGGTGTGGGCGCGGCGGCCGAGGCCGAGGGTCTGGGCGACGGCGGCCGGGGCGAGGCCGGGGTGGGCCCGCAGATGGCGGGCCAGGGCGGCGGCGGCCTGTTCGAGGGCGTCCTCGGAGCGGGCGGAGAGGACCAGCAGCTCCGGCCGGCTCTCGTGCGGGGCCTGACCGCGGGCCGGGCCCTCCTGGAGGATCGCATGGGCGTTCGTACCGCCGATGCCGAAGGAGCTGACGCCGGCGCGCAGCGGGCCCGTCTCGCTCTTCCACTCGGTCTTCTCGGTGTTGACGAAGAACGGGCCGGCGGCGAAGTCGATGTCCGGGTTGGGCTCGGTGAAGTGCAGGCTGGGCACCAGGGTGCGGTGCTCCAGCATCAGCGCGGTCTTGATCAGGCCCGCCATGCCGGCGGCCGTGTCCAGGTGCCCGATGTTGGTCTTCACCGAGCCGAGCGCGCAGTACCCGGTACGGTCGGTGCCGTCGCGGAAGGCCTCGGTGAGCGCGGCGACCTCGATGGGGTCGCCGAGCGGAGTGCCGGTGCCGTGTGCCTCGACGTAGCCGATGGTCTCCGGGTCGACGTCGGCGACGTCCTGGGCGTCGGCGATGACGGCGGCCTGCCCGGAGATGCTGGGCGCGGTGTAACCGGTCTTGGCGGAGCCGTCGTTGTTGATGGCGGAGCCCTTGATGACGGCGTGGATCCAGTCGCCGTCGGCGAGGGCCTCCTTCAGCCGCTTGAGGACGACCGCTCCGGCGCCGCTGCCGATCACGGTGCCGCGGGCCTCGGCGTCGAAGGCGCGGCAGTGGCCGTCGGGCGAGAAGATCATGCCTTCCTGGTACTGGTAGCCCTGGCCCTGCGGGTTGAGGTGGACCGCGCCGACCAGGGCCATGTCGCACTCGCCTCCGAGCAGGGCGAGGCAGGCGGTGTGCACGGCGACCAGCGAGGTGGAGCAGGCTGTGTTGATGCCGATGCTGGGGCCGGTCAGGTTGAGCTTGTACGACACCCGGGTGGCGAGGAAGTCCTTGTCGTTGGCAAGCATCAGCCGGTAGTGGTCCACGGTGGACGCGGCCCTGTAGCGCTCGCCCAGGTTATGCAGCAGGTAGGTGTTCATGCCGGCGCCGGCGTAGACGCCGATGTGGGCGTCGGTGCGCTCGGGGTCGTAGCCGGCCCGCTCCAGGGCCTCCAGGGCGCACTCCAGGAAGACCCGGTGCTGCGGGTCGAGGATCTCGGCCTCGTCCTGGGTGAACTGGAACAGCTCGGAGTCGAACAGGTCGGTGCCGGGGATGGTCTGGGCGGCCTTCACATAGCGCGGGTCTGCCAGCCGGGCGGCGGGCACGCCGGCGGCGAGGAGTTCCTCGTCGGTGTACCGGGTCAGCGTCTCGCGGCCTTCGCTGAGGACGTGCCAGAAGCGGTCGACGGAGTCGGCTCCCGGGAAGCGGCAGGCCATGCCGATGATGGCGACGTCGGAGTCGGAAAGCGTCATGGTGCTGGTTCTCCTGCTCGGGTGTCAGCTCAGCCGTATGCCGAGGTCGGCGGCGACGGATCGCATGTCGAGGAAGCTGCGGGCGACGAAGCGGGCGGCGTCCTCGGAGGCGTCCATGCGCTGGAAGAGGTCGACGAGGCTGCGCTCGTGCTCGTCGCGGTCGCCCTCCCCCGCCGCGATCTCCTTGACGACCTTGCCGAGCCGGTCCTCCACGTCGGCGAGGTCGAGCGAGCGCGGGAACTTGATGCTGAAGGTGTTGCGGTCGTAGGAGGCGTTGCGCTTGACGGACCGCACGTGGCTGGCCGCGTTGAGCTTGTAGAACATGCAGTCGAAGTTCGTGAACGAGTAGTAGTTCAGCAGCGGGAAGAGCGTGCAGTGGGTCTCCAGCGGCGAGGACTGGTACAGGCCCTTGGCGCGCAGTTCCTCGACGATGCGGTCGGGATCGTACTCATGGCGCATGGCGATGAACGGAAAGACGATCTTCGGCAGGTTCTCGTCGTCGTCGAAGAGGAGCTCCTCCAGCTGCCCGCCGAAGAGCGTGTCGGCGAGCCGCTCGCCGAACGTCTTGTAGAAGCCGCGCACGATCTCCCGGACGTTGGACTCCATGGTGAGGATCTGCTGCGGGTCGGCGCACAGCGCGATGTAGGGGATCTTCTGCCGGTAGGCCATGAGGATCGCGCGCAGCACGAAGAAAGTGCGGCAGGAGACGCAGGGCAGCTTCTCGTCGAGGTACTTGCCGGGCTTCTTCGGCGCGGGACGGTTGAACACCTCGCGCATCATCAGCTTGATGTTGTCGTCGTCGGCGTCGAGGACGAACGTCGCCGGGATCTTCTCCCGGGCCAGCGCGATGTTCTGGGCGGCGTGCACGCTCTCGAAGGGCACGTCGAAGGTGAAGGCCAGCACCCGCTTGCCGTACTCGTTGACGAACTTGTCCAGCATGTACGTGCTGTCCTTGCCGCCGCTGTACATGAACAGGCAGTCGTACTCGCCGGTGCCGGGCGGCGCCTGCTGGAACTCGGTGAACACCTCGCTGGTGTAGCGGTAGTTGACGAGCAGGTCCTCGGCGAAGTCCAGGTTGCACAGGCTGCACACCCCTTGGTCGTCGAGCACCACTCCCGGATGGCTGGCCTTGAGCGAGCAGACCTGGCAGCTGGACACGGAACCCCCTGGCGAGACGGACGGATCGGGCTGTGCGGTGGGTGTGGCGAAGTCGTGTCGGCCGGTCATGAGCGCCGCCCCCTGCGGTCGCGGCGGCGGGCGAGCGCCGCCGTGTCCCGGGAGCGCCGGGGCCGGGACACGGCGGGCCCGGCGGGGCGGCCGGCGTCGGCGACATGGGCGGCCATGGCTTGTACGGTCGGATGGCCGAACATGTCGAGGCGGGTGACCTGGAGGCCGAGCCGCTCGCGCAGGGTCGCCACCACGGACGTCAGGCGCAGCGAATCGCCGCCGACGTCGAAGAAGTTGTCCTCGGCACCGACCCACTCCAGGCCGAGCGCCTCGCACCAGACCTCGGCGATGCGCCGCTCCAGGTCGGTGCGGACGGCTGCCGCGCCGCCGGCGACGCGGACGACGTCCGGCTTGGGCAGGGCCTTGCGGTCGACCTTGCCGTTCGGGGTGAGCGGCAGTCGGGGCAGGACGACGAGGGCGGAGGGGACCATGTAGGCGGGCAGGCGCTCGCCCAGAGCGGCGCGCAGCCCGGCGGTGTCCAGCGGGCCGGCCGTGCCGACCAGGTAGCCGGCCAGGCGGCGTTCGCCTGGCCGGTCCTCGCGGACGACGGCGACGGCGGCGGTGACGCCGGGCAGCCGGCGCAGGGCGGACTCCACCTCGCCGAGTTCGATCCGGTAGCCGTTGAGCTTGATCTGGCCGTCGATCCGCTCCAGGTACTCCAGGCGGCCGTCGGGCAGGTGGCGTACCAGGTCGCCGGTGCGGTAGGCGCGGCCGGTGCCGCCGCCGGGGGCGGTGACGAAGCGTTCGGCGGTCAGCTCGGGCCGGCCGAGGTAGCCGTCGGCGACACCGTCGCCGGACAGGTACAGCTCGCCGGGGATGCCGGGCGGGACCGGGACGCCGCGCTCGTCGAGGACGTGACAGCGGGTGTTGCCGACGGGCCGACCGATGGTGGCCGCCCCGCCGGGCAGCACCCGGTCCACGGTGGACCAGATGGTGGTCTCGGTCGGGCCGTACATGTTGTACAACGCGCCGACGCGGGGCGTGAGTTGCCTGGCCAATTCGGGGGGCAGCGGTTCGCCGCCACACAGCGCCCGCAGCGCCGGATCGCCGCTCCAGCCGGCGGCGAGCAGCATCTGCCAGGTGGTCGGGGTGGCCTGCAGGACGGTGGGTGCGGAGCGTTCCACGCGCTCGCGCAGGGCGACACCGTCGGCGGCCTCGGCGGCGGAGAGGACCTCCACGGTGCCGCCCCGCACCAGCGGCAGGTACAGCTCCAGGCCCGCGATGTCGAAGCACACGGTGGTCAGCGCGAGCAGCGAGTCCCGGGAGCCGAAGCCGGGCCTGCGGGCCATCGTCCACAGGAAGTTGACCAGCGCCCGGTGGCCGACCTGGACGCCCTTGGGCAGGCCGGTGGAGCCGGAGGTGTAGATCACGTAGGCGGGAGTGCCCGGGTCGGAGCGGTCGAGGGGGGCCGCCGGTGGCCCGGCGGTGAGCGCGGTGGAAACCGGTACCGGGGTGACCGGGAACTCCTCCAGGGTGCCGCCCAGCGTCTCGTCGGTCACGACCAGTCGGGCGCCGCAGTCCTGGAGCATGTGGCCGATCCGGGCGGGCGGGTAGATCGGGTCGATCGGCACATAGGCGGCGCCGGTGCGCAGGACGGCGAGCAGGCTGACCAGCAGTTCGGGCGAGCGCTCCAGGTAGACGCCGACGACTGTGCCGGGGCCCGCGCCGAGGCCGGCGAGGTGCCGGGCCAGCCGGTCGGCGGCCTCGTCGAGTTCGCCGTAGCTGAGGGCGCGGTCCTGGAAGCGGACGGCGGTGGCGTCCGGTGCGGCGCAGGCGATGTCGGTGACCAGCCGGGTCACGGTCTCCTCGCGCGGATACTCCTCGTCGGTGTCGTTCCACCGGCCGTACAGCAGCTCCCGCTCCTCGGGTGCGAGCAGGTCGGCGGCGCCGAGCGGGCGGTGGGGGTCGGCGGCGAGGGCGTCGAGGAAGACGGCGAAGTGCCCGGCGAGCCAGCGCTCGTGGTCCGCGGTCAGTCCGGCGCCCGCGTGGAAGCCGACGGCTCCGTCGGCGTCGATGAGGACGGTCAGCGGCCGGTCACCCGGTTCGGCCGCGCCGCCGGGCAGTACGACGGCGACGGGCAGCCCGGTGCGGGCGGCGCCGGTCAGGTCCGAATGGCGCAGGGACACGTCACGCCGGTACGGCGTGCGGTCCCGGAGTCCGTCGAGTGCGGTGCCGATCAGCTCGGTGAGGCCGGACAGGGTCAGATCGAGCAGCCCTTCCGGGGGGTGCAGGGGCACGTCGGGCGCCAGGATGCGGGAGGCGGCCGGGGAGGCCGCCCACGGGACGGACACGGCGACGTGCCGCTCGTCGCCCCGGGTGAGCCGGGCGAGGAAGGCCAGGGCGGCGGCGAGGGCCGGCCGCTCGGGCTCCGTTCTCCGCTCGCGCAGGGCCTCGGGCAGCGGGACCGGGCCCGCCGGGCGGGCCACCGGGTTCAGCGGGCCGAACCTCGGCGGGAGCACCGGTCGCAGCGACCGCAGGGCGCGCAGCCAGCGGCGCTCCTGGCGGTGGGCGGCGCGGGCGGCCTCCGCGAGTTCGGCGACGGCCGCGTCGGGCAGGTGCGGGAAGCGGCCGCCGAGTTCCCGGGCCAGGGCGAGGGGGTCGAGCCGTTCCCCGGACAGGGCGGCGAGGTCGGTGAGGCGGACGTCCCGGTCGCCGGTGGCCACGGTGAGGGCGTCGGGGCCGGCGTCGACGACGGTGCCGGGCTCGGCGGTGGAGGGCCGGTCGGTGACCTCCACGGCACGGACGGCCAGCAGGTCGTCGCCGCGGGCGAGCAGCACCGTGCCGACGTCGTTGCGGCGGCGCCCGAACGCGGTGGCCCGCACCAGTGCGTCCAGTTCGGCGGCGGGCTGGCGCCAGTCGAACACACCGCCCCGGGGCAGGCCGTCGTACCGGCCGTGGTAGGTACGCAGGCCCAGGTCCTGCGGCGTGCGGGTGGCCGTGCCGGCGGCCAGTTCGTCGACGAGTTCGGCGAAGGACTCGACGCCCGCCTCGAAGCAGGCGACGTCGAGGTCGTACACCGTGGCCGCCGGGTCGACGGGCACCGTGCGCTGCTTGAGCACGTCGCCGGTGTCGGCCTCCAGGCGCATCACGTGCCAGGTGACGCCGTGCTGCTTGTCGCCGTCGAGGATGGCCCAGCTGGTGGCGAACAGACCCGCGTGCCTGGGCAGCGGACCGTCGTGGAAGTTGACGGGCAGCCGGGTGGGCAGGGCGAGCACCTCCTCCGGGAGCATCCGGAGGTTGGCGATGCTGAACAGGTAGTCGAAGCGCAGCGGGGCCAGCCGCTCGGCGAGGTCCGCGCCGAACGGTACGGCGGGCAGCCCCTCCCCCTCGGCCCAGTCGAGCAGTTCGGCGGAGGGGGACACCACGGCGGCCACCGTGTGTCCGCGGGCCACGAGCAGCCTGGTGCACTCGACGAGGAGGGTCTCCTCGCCGATCACGACACAGCTGAACGGCTCGGCAGTCATCGTCCGCCTCCTTCGGAGTCCCCGCGCTGGGAGAGCAGTTCGGCCAGCAGCTCGTCGACGGCTGCGTCGGACAGGCCCGCGACCAGGCGCTCGGCGTCGCCGGCCGGGGCGGGTTCGGGCGCTGCGGGGGTGGTGGGCTGGGGGGTGGTGACGGGGGCATCGGGGGTTTCGGGGCTGTGCGCCCGGGCGCCGAAGTGCCCGGCCAGCTGCCGGATGGTGATCCGCTCGAACAGCAGGGTCGCCGGCTGGGGTCCGTAGACCGCTTCCAGGGCGCGGGTCACCTCCAGGACGACCAACGAGTCCACGCCGTAGTTCTCGAAGGTGAGGTCGGGGTCGAGCTGGTCGGGGGTCATCTCCAGGACGCGGGCGAAGACGTCCGTCACCTGGCGCAGGGTGTCGTCCTGGGAGGCCGGGGAGACGGGGGCGACCGGGGCCACGGCGGAAGCCGGCGCAGGGGCCGGAGCCGGGGTCCGCTTCGGCTCGCGCTCGGCCGCCGGAGCCTGCCCGTCGCCGGGCACCACGCCGTCGCTGACGGCGGCGATGACGCTCTGGAAGGCTGGTCCGGCCTCCGTCGTCGGGGCAGCCGCGCTGATGTCCGTGAAGCCGCACGCGGCCAGCGCGTCCCGCCACTGGCGCTCGCTCGCCAGCGGGGAGCGGGGCATGCGCTGCTCGGGGTCCGAGAACAGCCACCAGCCGGCTGTCAGGCCGAAGATGAGCGCCAGCTGGTGCCGCGCCCGGGTGCCCTCCACCAGCAGCAGGGCACCGCCCCGCCGCAACAGCCGCTTGGCCCCGGTCAGCGTGTCGGACAGCCGCCGGGTGGCGTGCAGGACGTTGGTGGCCAGCACCACGTCGTGGGCGCCAGGGGTCAGGCCCTGCCCGGCCGGGTCGGCCTCGATGTCCAGCACCTCGAAGCGGGTGAAGGGGTACTGCGCGCCGAAGCGGTTCCTGGCCTTGCGGACGAAGGCCGGGGAGACGTCGGTGAAGACGTACTCGATGCCGTCGCCGTAGAGGGCGAGGGCGGCGAGCACGGCCGCCGTGGTGCCGCCCGTGCCGGCGCCGATCTCCAGGATCCGCACCGGTGCAGTGGGGTCGGCGGCCCGGCGGGCCTCGACCTGCTCGGCCACGAGCCGCGCCACCTCCCCGTTGCAGCGGTCGGTGACCGGGTCGCCCCGGTAGACGGCGGCCACACGCTCGGCGGAGCCGTCGGGGAAGAGGACCTCCATGGCGGGGCGGCGGCCGGTGAGCACGTCGGGCAGCGCAGTCAGGCAGTCGCCGAGGAGCGTGACGACCGGCGCGATGGACGGATGCCGTTCCGTCAACTGACTGAATTCAACGATGAGTTCCTCCTCGGGCGCGGTCCTGCGGCCCGTCGGGCGCAGGCGGCCGCCGTCCGTGACGGTCAGCCAGTCCGCCTCGGCCAGCATGTCCAGCTGCGCCTGGAACAGCGCGGCGTGCTCGGGCACCACGCCCAGGCGGGCGGCGAGTTCCTCCCGGGAGGCCTCGCCCGCGCCGAACAGGGCCGCCCGGTCGAGCACCGACGCCAGCAGGCGCAGCGCCAGCTCCTCCGCCTCGGCGACCGCACGGTGGTGCGCGGCCAGTTCACTGTCGGCGCCGGGCGCGCCCGGGAAGCGGACCTCGGGCAACGGGTCCGGCGCACCGCCCGGCAGCACGCTCAGGGTGCGGTCGGGGTCGATGCCGAGGTTGTCCAGGATGGGCCGATCGGCGTCCAGGGCGAACACCTGGGGCAGCCCGGCCGCGAGGGTCCGCTCGACAACGGTCATGCCCTGCTCGGCGCTCAGCGGCCGGATGCCGGCGGCGCCGAAGCGGCGCAGCACCCGCTCCCGCTCCGGATCGCCGCCCGCGTGCCAGTAGCCGAGGTTGAGGACCCGCACCGGGAAGGGCAGGGTGCGGGCCGCATGCAGGGCACAGGCGTCGGCGAAGGTGCAGCCGGCGGCGTAGCCGGCCTGGCCGTGGTTGCCCTCGAAGGCCACGCCGGACGAGTAGAAGAGCGCGAAGTCCAGCGGCACCTCGCGCACCGCGTGCAGCAGGCTCCAGGTGGAGTCGGTCTTGGACTCCAGGGCGGTCCGCAGCCCGTCCTCCGGCAGCTCCCTCAGCACCTGGTTGACCAGCACCATCGCGGCGTTGATCACCCCGTGCAGGGCGCCGAACTCCTGTACGGCGAGATCGACGGCCTCCTTCAGCGCGTCCGGGTCGGTGGCGTCGAGGGCGAGGTAGCGGACCTCGGCGCCGGCCTTCTCCATCTCCGCGACGGTCTGCCGCCGGGTCTCGTCGAGCGGGGAGCGGCCGACCACGACCAGCTTCGCTCCGTAGGCGCGGGCCAGGTGCCGGCAGGTGTCCCGGCCGACGGCCCCGAGCCCGCCGACGACCAGGTAGACGCCGCCCGGGCGGAACCGGGATGCGGCGGCGGGCAGTTCGACCCGCTCCAGGGTGCGCACCCGGCGGACGCCCGCGCGCAGCGACACCGGCACCGGCCGGGCCAAGAACGGCTCGGCCACGATCGCGTCGGCCGCCTGGGCGGCCTCCGCCGCGCGTACGTCGACGAGCGCCACGCGCAGCGCGGGCAACTCCTTGGCCACGACGGCGGCCAGGCCGGCGGTCCCGGCGGCCCACGGGGAGGAGTCGTCGCCCGCCTCCAGCGGGTGGACGTCCGTGGTGACGACCTTCAGGCGTGTCTCGCGCTCCAGCAGGCCGTGCCGGGCCAGCGCCCGCACCAGGCGGTACAGGGCGACCGGGCCCCGGTCGGTCAGGGCGCGGAGCTCGGCGCGGCCGGCGGGCTCACGCCCGGGGGCCGTGGCGAGGAAGTAGACCAGGTCCGGTGCGCCGGATCCGGCCAGGGCACGGTCGAGTTCGGCGTCCGCGAGGCCGCCGGGGCCGGCCGGGAGCCGTCGTACGTCGGCGCCGTGGTGGGCGCGGGCGATGCCGGCGGCGGGCTCGGCGTCCAGCCGCTCCCCGACCAGGAGCACGCTGCGGACGGCCGCGGCGCGCTCCTCGGCGGGCCGGGCGGTCCACACCGGCCGGTGCACGACCACCGCGGACGACTTGGCCTCGCGGTAGGTCAGGCCCTCGAACCGGACCCGTACCGCGCCGGTGTCGTCGCAGAGCAGCACCTCGCAGCGGTCGGTTCCGGTCTCCCGGACGTACGACCAGCCGGTCGTGGGGACGGCGCCGAACACCTCGACGCGGTCGGCCGCGAACGGCAGCATCGGCCGGGCGTGTTCGCCCCGTCGGCGGACCAGCAGGGCGGCGACGGTGTGCAGGGCGGCGTCCAGGACGCCCGGGTGCAGGGCGCGCGCCGGGTCGTCGTCGGCGGGCTCGCCGATCCGGCCGAGCACCTCGTCCCGACCGGTCCACACCTGCCGGACGCGGCGGAAGAACGGCCCGTACGGCAGTCCCTGCCCGGCCAGCGCCCGGTAGAAGGAGCCTTCGCCCGGGCCTTCGTCCAGGCGGGCGCGCAGCGCGGTGACGTCGAGGGGGGCGGGCGCGGCCGGGGCGGCGGCGAGGCGGCCGCAGGAGCGTACGGCGTCGTCGGCGCCGCGGATCTCGTACCGGTCGCCGTCGAAGGCCACCGCCACCGTCTCCTCGGCCCCGCTCAGGGCCAGCGGAACGACCCAGCGGACGTCCACGCAGGCCCGCCCGGTCAGTCCCCCGCTCGCCTCGGCGACCAGGTCCAGGTGGCCGGCACCGGGCAGGATGGGCCGCCCGTCGACCACGTGATCGCGCAGCACCGGCTCGTCGGCGGCGAGCCGGCGCTCCCACCGGCGCGGGCCCTGCGCAGGGGCGGGAGCGGGCGTGGTGTCGAGCCAGTGCCGTACCCGCTCGAAGGGGTACGTCGGCAGCGGCACCCGGCGGCGCTCGGCGGGGCGCGAGCGGTGCAGCAGGTCCCAGTCGACGGTGACGCCCGAGACCCACAGCCGGCCGAGGAGGTCGTCGGCGCCGGCCGCGAGCTGGGTGGCGAGGAAGTCCTCGCCGCCGATGCCGTCGGTCAGCAGGCCGGCCAGCGGCGGGTGCTGCTCCACCCGGCCCCGGTGCAGCCACTGGCCGCCCTCGTCCCGGCCGACGGCGGCGAGCTTGCCGGCCGCGTCCGCGAGGTCTGCGGCGACGAACGCCAGCCGCGCGGCGAGGGGTTCGCGGCCCACGCGCAGGGTGTGAGCGACGTCGGCCAGCCTCGGGGCACCCGGCTCGGCAAGGGTGCGGCCCAGGTCGGCCGCGCGGGCGCGCAGCCGGTCCTCGTCGCGGGCGGACAGGACGATCAGCTCCGCCTGCTCGGGCCCGGCCGGGGCCGGCTCGGGGGTCATGTACTCCTCCACGACGACGTGCGCGTTGGTACCGCCCGCCCCGAACGAGCTGACCGCGGCGCGGCGCGGCAGCGGACGGCCGTCACCGTCGTACGCGCGCGGCCACGGCGCCGTCTCCCGCTGCACGGTGAACGGCGAGCTCTCGAAGTCGATGACCGGGTTGAGTTCCTCGGCGTGCAGCGTGGGCAGCAGTGTGCCGTGGCGCAGCTGCAGGACGGCCTTGGTGAGCCCGGCGATCCCGGCGGCGCCCTCCAGGTGGCCGATCGCGGACTTCACCGAGCCGAGCGCGCAGAATCCCGTGTCGCCGGTGTGCCGGGCGAAGGCCTGGGCCAGCGCGGTGTGCTCGATCGGGTCGCCCAGGGCGGTGCCGGTGCCGTGCGCTTCGACACAGCCGATGGTGCGGGCGTCGATGCCCGCGGCGGCCAGCGCCTGTTCCACCAGCGCCTGCTGGGCCTGCGGGTTGGGCACGGTGTAGCCGCTGGTCCGGCCTCCGTGGTTGACGGCGCTGGCACGGATCACGGCGTGCACGGTGTCGCCGTCGCGGACCGCGTCCGACAGCCGCTTGAGCACCACCGCGCCGACGCCCTCGCCGGGCACGTACCCGGTGCCGCCTGCGCCGAAGGCCCGGCAGCGGCCGTCGGCGGACAGCATGGTCTTGCGGCTGAGGTGCACGTACTTGTCGGGGTGCACGGCGACGTTGACGCCGCCGGCGATGGCGTACGAGCACTCGCCGCGGCGGATGCTCTCGCAGGCCTGGTGCACGGCGACGAGGGACGCGGAGCAGGCGGTGTCGATCACCACGCTCGGGCCGCGGAAGTCGCCGAAGTAGGAGACCTGGTTGGCGATGGCGGAGCGGTTGGCCAGCACGACCTGGTGGTTGCCGCGGGCCGACTCGGCGGCGGCGAGGATCGCGTAGTCGTCCCACATGACGCCGACGAACACGCCGACGTCGTGCCCCTGGCCGCCGTGGCGGGGTGCCGGGATCCGGGACGGCGGGTAGCCGGCGTTCTCCAGCGCCGACCAGGCCGTCTGCAGGAAGAGCCGCTCCTGCGGGTCCATCGTGCGGGCCTGCTTGGGCGCGATCTGGAAGAACAGCGAGTCGAAGGAGTCCACGTCCGACAGGAAGCCGCCCCAGCGGCTGTAGCTGCGGCCCGGTGCGGCCGGGTCCGCGTCGAACAGGGCGTCGGCGTCCCAACGGTCCGCGGGGACCTCGGTGACGCAGTCGCGGCCCTCGGCGAGGTTGCGCCAGAACTCCTCCAGGGTGTCCGCCTGGGGGTAGCGGCCGCTGATGCCGATGATGGCGATCGGCTCGTCGGCGTCCCGGCGGGCGGGTGGGGTGTGCGGGCCCGGGGCGGGCGCGGACGCAGGCGCGGGAGCGGCGTCCTGCCGCGACAGCCGTGTCTCCTGCCGCGACGGCTCGGTCTCCTCGGGGAACAGGCGGGTGACGGCGTCGGCCTGCTCGGCGAGGATGTGGCCGGCCAGCTCGTCGACCGTCCGGAACTCGAAGAACACGGTGCCGCGCAGACCCGGGAAGTCCTTGCCCAGCAGCGAGTTGGACTCCATGACCAGCACCGAGTCCAGGCCGTAGTCGTCCAGCGGGACGCGGCTGTCGAGGCGCCCGGCGGGCAGCTTGAGCACGCCCGCGAGGACCTCGCGCAGGTGCTCCACCAACCGGTCCCGGAGCCGGCCGGCGCGGGCGGCGGCGACGGGCGCCGACGCGACGGGCCGGGACGGGGCGGGAGTACCCGTCAGGGCGGCGTCGACGGCCGCCGGGTCGCCCCAGGCGGGCACGAGCCACGAGGCGCCGGGTGCGAAGGAGCGGGCGAGGAGGTCGAGGCCCGCTTCCGCGGTCAGCGCCCGCATCCCGCTGCGGCGGGTGTACGCGGCCAGTTCCTCCTCGCGGACCAGCCCGTCGACCCCGCCGACCGCCCAGAGCGGCCAGGCCAGGGACAGACTGCGGCCGTGCCCCTCGCCCCGGCGCACCCGGCGGTCGCGGAGCACCGTGTAGAGGTCGGCGAAGCGGTTGGCGGTGGCGTAGCCGGCCGCTCCGAAGTCACCGATGAGGGAGGAGACGGAGGAGAAGACCACGAAGAGGTCGAGAGGGTCCTCGCGGGTCAGCCGGTCCAGGTGGACCAAGCCGTGTGTCTTGGCGCCGAGCAGCCGGGCGAAGCGCTCCCGGTCGCCTTCGGCGCGGCCCTCGTCGGCGACGCCCGCCAGGTGGAACACGCCGTGCAGGGCGCCGAACCGGTCCCGGGCGGCGGTCAGCGCCGCGCCGAGTTCGCCGGCCCGGGCCACGTCGGCGCGCAGCGCGAGCACCTCGGCACCGAGGCTGGTCAGCGTGCGGTGCCAGGCGCGGGTCCGCTCGTCGGGCTCGGAGCGGCCGATCAGCACCAGCTTGGCCGCGTGGGTGCGGGCCAGATGCTCGGCGAGGACACGGCCGATGGCACCGGCGCCGCCGGTCACGACGTACACGCCCCCGTCCCGCAGGGGCGCGTCGGCCGGGGTGGCCGGGCCGGTGAGCGGACGCAGGGCCCGTACCTGCCGCTCGCCGGAGGCCGTACGGCGGACCTCCAGGCCTGCGGCGCGGGGTGCCGCGCGCAGTTCCACCGCCACGGCCTGGGCGACCTCGGCGGCCGGGGCCGCAATATCAACGCCGAGGGTGAGCAGTTCCAGGCGCGGCGCGACCGGCCCCGTGGAGCGGGCGAACCCGGCCAGGGCGGCCCACTCGGGCCGGTCCTCGCCGGCGTTCTGCGTGTGCAGCACCAGGCACCGCACCCGGCCGGGCAGCACGCCGGTGCGGGCCGCGTCGAGCACGTCCAGGACGGGGGCACAGACGCGGTCGAGCAGGTCGGCGGGCGAGCCGTCGTCCGCGTCACCGAGGACGACGGCGAGGTCGAGCCCGTCCCCGTCGGCGAGGGAGGCGAATCGGCCGGTGTCCTCGCCGACGGCGACGACGCGCCGCCACATGCCGGTCGCGGCCAGCGCGGACTCCAGTTCCGGGTGGCGGCCGAGCAGGACGAGGGTCCCGGCGGCGTCCGCCGGTTCCGGGTCGGCGGCGGGGCGCCAGTACGGCTCGTAGAGGCGGGGTTCGCCGGGGACGGGCTCAGGCTCGGCCTGCGCGACGGGCGTACGGCCGGCAAGCGCCGCCTGGGCGCCGGCTGCAGGGCCCGCAAGGGCCGCCTGGATGCCGGGCAGACGGCCCGCGAAGTCCCGTACGGAGGCGAGCACGCGGCCCTGGTCGTCGTACACGGTCAGGTCGAAGCGGCGCACGCCCGCCGACTCGCCGGCCAGCCGGGCGTGCGCGTGGCAGACCTCGGGCAGGGGGGCGAAGGAGTCCAGGGCGCCGAGGCTGAAGGGGACGGCGAGTTCACCGGGGCGCGGCGCTGTGGTCCGACCGGTCCAGTGGCAGGCCCGCAGGGCGCCGTCGAGGAGCGCCGGGGGCAGCTGGGTGCCCGGGGCGGTACCGGCCTGGGCCAGCCGGACCAGCGCCTCGCCGGGGCCGACCCGGATCTCGTCGATGACGTGGAAGGAGGGGCCGTACGCGAACCCGGCGGCCGCGTACTCGGTGTACGCGGTGGGTCCGTCGCGTACGACGGACAGACGGGCGCGCAGCGCGGCGAGGTCCTCGGCGGCCTCAGGGACGGCAGGGGCCGGGACGGCACTGCCGCGGGCGTGGGTGGTGCGGCCGGCACCGGTCCCGCTGTACACCTCGAAGGCCAGCCCGGTGCGGTCCGGGCCGAAGGAGACGTACAACTCCAGTTCGCCGTCGGCGAGTTCGACGGCCCGGCCCCACACCACCTCGCGCAGGGCGTGCCGGGTGCCGGGCTCGGCGAGCGCGGCGGCGGCGCGGACGAACTCCAGCGTCGCCGCGCCCGCGAGCAGCGGCCGGCCCTCGATCACGTGGTCGCGCAGCAGCGGGTCGTGCGCGCGCAGCGTCTTGCGGAAGCGGACCTCGGTGACGGTGGACTCGTTGGCGTCGACCAGCGGATGCGGAGCGGCCGTGCCCAGGTCGGGGTCGAGCGGGATCCAGTAGCGCTCCGCGGCGAACGGGTACCGCGGGGCGCGCACCCGGCGCGGGGCAGGCCCCGGCCGGCCGGCGTGCCAGGTCGCCCAGTCCACGTCGGCGCCGCCCAGCCAGCGGCGGGCCGACTCGGCCAGCGGGCCCGCGTCGGCGAGGTCGGGGGCCGGGCCGCCGTCGGCGAACCGGCTCAGGGCGGCGACGAGTTCGCCGCCGTCGGTGACCGCCACCGCGAGCCGGGCGTCGAGGGGCTCGCGGCCCACCTGGGTGGTGAAGCACAGGTCGGCGAGCGGCACGCGCTCGGTCCGGACGAAGCAGGCGGCCGACTCGGCGTAGGCGCGCAGCCGTTCCTCGTCGCGGGCGGAGAGCAGGAACAGCACGGGTTCACCGGTGCTGTGCTGCTCGCCCGCCGGTACGTCGGTGACCGGGTCGGGGTTCGGGGACTCCTCCAGGACGAGGTGCGCGTTGGCGCCGCCCGCGCCGAAGGAGCTGAGGCCGGCCCGGCGCGGCCGGTCCCCGTCGGGCCAGGCGGACAGCTCGCGCTGGACGCGGAACGGGGAACGCTCGAAGTCGATGTTGGGGTTCAGCTCGGCCGAGTGCAGCGAGGGCACCAGGGTGCGGTGCCGGAACTGCAGCAGCACCTTGGTGAGTCCGGCGATGCCGGCCGCGGACTCCAGGTGCCCGATGTTGGACTTGACCGAGCCGATCGGCCAGGTGCCGGGCGCGGCCTCGGCGGACCGGTAGGCGTGGGTGAGGCCGGTCAGCTCGATCGGGTCGCCCAGGGCGGTGCCGGTGCCGTGCGCCTCGACGTAGCCGATGTCCTGCGGGGTGACGCCGGCCCGATCCAGCGCGTTGGTGATCGCGCGCTGCTGGGCGCGCGGGTTGGGCACGCTGTATCCGTTGGTCCGGGCGCCGTGGTTGACGGCGCTGCCCAGGATCAGGCCGTGGATGCGGTCCCCGTCGGCCAGCGCCTTGCGGTGGGGCTTGAGCAGGACGGCGCCGACGCCCTCTCCGGGCACATAGCCGTCGCCGCCCGCGCCGAAGGCCCGGCAGCGGCCGTCGGAGGACAGGAAGCGGCCCTGGCTGAGGAAGGCGAACTTGTACGGGTGGACGGAGACGTTGACGCCCCCGGCGATGGCCAGTTCGCTCTCGCCCCGGCGCAGGCTCTCGCAGGCCAGGTGGATCGCGGTGAGCGAGGAGGAGCACATAGTGTCCAGCGCCATGCTTGGACCGGACAGGTCCAGGGCGTGGCTGACCCGGTTGGCGATGGTGGCGAAGGACGAGCCGGTGAGCGGCCGCCCGCCGCGCAGGGCGTCCAGGGCGCCGTGGAACTGGTACTCGCCGTACATCACGCCTACGTACACGCCGACGGGCCGGCCGGCCAGGTCGGAGCGGCGGTAGCCGGCGTCCTCCAGGACGTGCCAGGCGTTCTGCAGGAACAGGCGCTCCTGGGGGTCCATCAGTTCGGCCTGGCGCGGGGAGATGCCGAAGAAGAGCGGGTCGAAGCGGTCGACGTCGCGCAGGAATCCGCCCCACCGGGTGTGGGCGAGGCCGGGCGCCGCCGGGTCCGGGTCGTACCAGCGGCGGCTGTCCCAGCGCTCCGCGGGGATCTCGGTGATGGCGTCGCGGCCCTCGGCCAGGGTGGTCCAGAGCTCGTCGAGGTCGTCGGCGGCCGGGTAGCGGCCGGCCAGGCCGATGACGGCGATGGCGTCGGTGTCGTCCTCGGCGGGTTCGGCGACGCCGGCTCGTGCGGTACGGCGCGGGGCGCGCGGCGGGCGCGGGGCGGTGCCTTCGGCCGTGGGCGTGACCGGTGCGACCGCCGGTGTGCCGCCGGTCAGCTCGGCCGCGTGGTGCTCGGCGAAGTAGCCGGCGAGTTCGCCCAGGGTGGCGTATTCGAAGAACAGGGTCTTGGACAGGGCGTCGAAGTGCCGGTCCAGCTCGCGGTTGAGCCTGGCGATCATCAGCGAGTCGATGCCGAGCCGGTCGAACGGGGCGTCCTCGGCCGGTTCGGCCGGATCCAGGCCGGTCTCGGCGGCGATCAGCTCGCGCAGCAGCCGCAGGGCCTCGTCGCGCGGGCTGCCGCCCTCGGCGGGCGCGGTGGCCGTGGCGGTCCGGGCCGCCCGGGCGACGGGCGCGGTGAGCGCGGTGGTGATGGTGCGGAGGTCTCCGTAGGCGGCGACGAGCGCGCCGGGGGTGCCGAGGGCCTGCTCGAACAGGGCGAGGCCGGCCTGTGTGGGCAGTACGCCGAAGCCGGTGCGGGCGGCGATGTCCGCGGCGGCCTCGGTGCTCTGGCGCATACCGCCGTCGGCCCACATCGGCCAGGCGATCGCGGTGATCCGGCCGTGCCGTTCGGCGTAGGCCTCCAGGTAGGCGTTGGCGTACGCGTAGTCGGTCTGGCCGGGGTTGCCGATGTGGGCGGCGATGGAGGAGAAGGCGACGAAGAAGTCCAGCGGGTCGTCGGCGGTGGCCGCGTCCAGGGCGCACAGTCCGGCGGCCTTGGGGGCGAGGACGGCGGCGAAGTCCTCGGCGGACTTGGTCAGGGCGAAGCCGTCGCGCAGCACACCGGCGGCGTGGACGACACCGGTGAGCGGCCCGAACTCCTCGCGTATGGAGGCGAGTCGGGCGGTCAGGGCGTCCGGGTCGGACACGTCGACGCTGCGGTAGACCAGGCGCTCGTCCAGGTCGGCGGGCCGTTCGCTGCGGCCCAGCAGGACCACGCGGGCGTCGGCCCGGGAGAGCAGCCATCCCGCGACGGCGCGGCCCAGTCCGCCGGCGCCGCCCGTCACGACGTACACGCCGCCGTCGCGGACTGCTGCCGGGCCGGCGGCCGGTGCCGGCTCGGCCTGCGGCATCCGGCGGCCCTGTGCGGTGTGGGCGACCTCCGGGTCGCGGCCGTGGCCGGCCAGTTCGCCGGCGAGCGCGTCGGCCTCGGCCACATTCTCGGCGAGGCCGACGGCCTGCACTTCGAGGAGGGGATTCTCCGCGCGGACGGTCCGGGCGAAGGCGGCGAGTGCGGCGCGTTCGGGGCGTGGGCCGTCGGTGTCATGGCGGTGCAGCAGCAGGACGCGCACGGGTGCGGTGGGGCGGGCGGCGAGGAGCGTGCGGACGACGTGCAGCGCCTGTTCGAAGGTCGGTTCGTCGACGAGGACGACGTCGGGCGCGGTGGCCGGGTCGAGGTCGCGGGTGACCGTGCCGATGCCCAGGGCGGTGAGGTGAGCGGCGAGCTGTGCGCCGCGCGCCGGGTCGGCGGTGACGACGACGGCCGTGTCGCCGAGGGGTGCGCCGGTGGGCTCGGCGGGCACGGCGGTCCAGCGGCGGACCAGCAGGGCCGACTCGCGGGGCTCGCCGAGGACGCGCACGGCGAGGTCGTGCAGGCGGGCCAGGACCTGGCCGTGGGTGTCCACGACGGTGAGGTCGGCGTGCGCGGTCCGCTCCCCCAGCCGGCCGGCCGTGACGTGGACGTGGCAGGGCCCGGTGACGGGGGCGTGCACGGTGAGTTCGCCCAGGGCCAGCGGCAGGAAGCCGTCGGCCCTCTCGCCGTAGGCGCGGGCCAGCAGCACGACCAGGGCGTGCAGGGCGCCGTCCAGGAGGGCGGGGTTGAGCGCGACGCCGTCGAGCGAGGCGCCGTCGGGCAGTTCGAGGGTGCCGAGGGCCTCCCCGTCGCCGAGCCGGACCTCGGTGAGGGCGCGCATGCGGGGGCCGTAGTCCAGGCTGTGAGCGCGCAGGATGTCGTAGCAGTCGGTGTGGGTGACCAGCTCGGCGCAGCGGGCGGCGACGGCGGCCGGGTCGGCCGGTGCCGGGCGCTCGACGGCTCCGGGGTGGATCTCGCCGGCCGCGACCACCTGCTCGTCGGCGGTGAGTTCGAACCCGACCGTGTCGCGCTCGCGCCACAGCTGGACCAGCGCGGTGCGCGGCCCGGTGGCATAGGAGAGCAGCTGCTCGAAGGAGACTCCGCGCAGCCGGACCGGTCCGCCGAGGGAGAGTTCGCCGGCCGCGCGGGCCATTTCCAGCTGTCCGGCGGCGGGCAGGACGGGCTCGGCGTCGACGCGGTGGTCGGCGAGGTAGAACTCGGTGCCGGTGCGGGAGCTGCGGTAGGCGAGGGTGTCCAGGGTGGAGACGTTCTCGTCCAGCATGGGGTGCGGGCCGGGGCCGGTGACCCGGTCGGCGGGTGTGCTGGTGCCGGGGCCGGTCAGCCAGCAGCGGCGGCCCTCGAAGGGGTACGTCGGCAGCGGGACGCGGCCGCGCTCCTCGCCCTCGAACCAGGCCGCCCAGTCGACGGCGGCGCCGGCCTGCCAGGCGCGGGCCACGCCGCCCCAGGGGCCGTCGGTCACGCCGAGGGCGACACCGCGGACCTCGTCGTGGGCGCCGCGCACGGGGATGCGCGCGCGGGCGGCGGGCGGTACCGGGCCGTCGCCGGTCAGCGCGTCCTGAAGCCGCAGCGCCCCGGTCACGCAGGCGGCGGCCCGGGCCGCGAGCCCGTCGCCGTGCACCGCGACCGGGGTGAGGCCCCAGTCGAGCCACAGCTTGCCGAGCGCGTACTGCACGGCGAACGCCCGCCCCCGCTCGCCGAGTCGGTCTGCGCCCGCGGCGAGCGCGGCCTCGTGGTGCCCGGCGAAGGCGGGCTCGGCGGCGGCCCACCGGCCGGCCAGGCCCGCCGCGTCCGGGACGTCCTCGGCGAAGACGAAGAAGACCTCGCCGGTCCCGGGCCGCTCGGGGACCGGGGCCTTGCGCAGCGCCCGGGCGAGGGCGGCGCGGTCGGAGCCGGTGACGGCGAGCCGGTACTCATGGGCGCGGCGGCCCACGGCCAGCGTGTAGGCGACGTCGGCGAGCGCGGCCGGGTCGTCGCCGTCGAGGTGGGCGGCCAGGTTCTGGGCGGCCGTGGCCAGCGCGGTCGCGGTACGGGCGGACACCACCAGCAGCTGCTGCGCGCGGTGTGCGTCGCCGGTGACGGGGGCGGGCGGGGCCTCCTGGAGGATGGCGTGCGCGTTGGTGCCGCCGATGCCGAAGGAGCTGACGCCCGCGCGCAGCGGGCCCTCCCCTGTCCAGGGGGCGGTGTCGGTGTTCACCTTGAAGGGGCCGGCCGCGAAGTCGATGGCCGGGTTGGGGGTGGTGTGGTTGACGGTCGGCACCAGCGTCCGGTGCTTCATCATCAGCACCGTCTTGATCACGCCCGCGACACCGGCCGCCGCGTCCAGGTGGCCGATGTTGGACTTCACCGAGCCGATGGCGCAGAACTCGGTGTCGGCGGTGGACTCCCTGAAGGCCCGGGTGAGCGCCGAGACCTCGACCGGGTCGCCGAGGCGGGTGGCGGTGCCGTGTGCCTCGACGTATCCGATGGAGCGGGGGTCGACGCCGGAGACGGTGTGCGCCTCGCGGATGACGGCGGTCTGGCCGGCGGCGCCGGGCGCGGCGAAGCTCACCTTGCCGGAGCCGTCGTTGTTGGTGGCCGTGCCCTTGATGACGGCGTGGATGGTGTCCCGGTCCGCGATGGCGTCCCGCAGGAGCTTGAGGACCAGGACACCGACGCCGTTGCCGAGGACGGTGCCGCTGGCGTCCGCGTCGAAGGTGCGCACGTGCCCGTCCCGGGACAGGATCGCGCCCTCCTCGTACAGGTACCCCTTGGCCTGCGGCAGTTTCACGGTGACACCGCCGGCCAGCGCCATGTCGCACTCGCCGTTGATCAGACCCTGGCAGGCCAGGTGGAGGGCGACGAGGGAGGTGGAACAGGCGGTCTGGACCGCGTAGCTGGGGCCTTTGAGGTCGAGTTTGTACGACAGCCGGGTGGCCAGGAAGTCTTTGTCGTTGCCGACCATCACCGCGAAGTGGTGGGAGGTGGTGGTCTGGTCGACGTGGGGCAGGACCTGCTGCTGGAGGTAGGTGTTGATGGCCGCGCCGGCGTACACGCTGATCAGCCCGTCGTAGCCGGCGGGGTCGTAGCCGGCGTGCTCCAGGGCGGCGTGGCCGGCCGTCAGCAGGATGCGGTGCTGCGGGTCGGTGATCGCGGCCTCGGCCGGGGTGAACTCGAAGTACCCGGTGTCGAACAGGTCGACGTCCGGGATGATCCCGTGGGCGGGGACGTACTCCGGGTCGTCCAGCAGCCGGGCGGGCACCCCCGCCGCCGCCAGTTCCTCGCGGCTGAAGCGGGTGATGCCCTCACGGCCCTCGCCCAGCAGGCGCCAGAAGGAGTCCAGGTCGTCGGCGCCGGGGAAGCGCCCGGCCATGCCGATGATGGCGACGTCCGTCTCGGCAACCGCCGGAACCGGGTTGTTCACTGACCCAACACTCCTTATTTTCCTGCGCTCACTTGGGGAAGAGACGGTGCTCCGGCTCGTGACGAACTAGCGGGCAGCCGCTTCCGAGAGGATGGTGTCGCCGTGGTACCAGGGGTTTCCTGCGGCCTCGGAGATGAGGTTGCGCGACTGCGTCTCGTGTGCGCGGCCGAGAGCCAGCGTGAGGTGCTGGACGAACTCCAGGGCGGTGAAGTACTTCCGCATGAAGGTGGGTTCGGCTATGGGGATCTCGATCACCTCGATGTTCCCGTTCTCCGGACGGTCGCTCGTGAGCAGGCCCGTCAGGTTCTTCCGCTTCCCCTGCGTGTACTCGTCGTCGTCCGCGTCGGCGAAGACCAGCACGCTGTGCTTGCGCGTCGGGTCCGACAGGGTCGCCACCTCGCTGTGGCAGAACTCGTGGAAGTAGTTGCGGGTGGCCGGCACCATGGCGATCTCGTTGAGGTGCATCTTGGCCAGCTTGAGCAGGCTCTCGTGCCACACCGGCGAGGCGATCATGATGATGTTGGCGTCCCGGCTCCGCAGGGCCGCCGTGCGCGCCAACTCCCGGTGGGCGTCGGTGAAGTCGTGGGCCAGGTGGTCCGGGAGCGCCCGCACCTCGTCGCCGAAGTCCTGCGGGACCAGGCCCAGCCGGAAGAAGACGTCCAGCAGGATGGCGAAGTACTGCCCCACGTGGAACAGCGGGTACTCGCGGTCGGGCTCGCTCAGCTCCCAGCGCAGGATGGACACACCGGCCTCCCGGCCCAGCTCGGCCAGGCGCCCGCCGGAGGTGAGCAGAACCATCCGGTCGTGGGCGTGCGCGAGTGCGCGGAAGGCTCGCGCGGGCTCCAGGGAGTGGCCGCTGTAGGAGCTCAGGATGATCAGGGTCCGGTCGTCGTCCATGACGGAGGACGGCAACAGGTACGCGTGGTCGTAGTCGTTGAAGACGTGGAACTCCACCTCGGTGCCCGTCGAGATGAAGAAGGCGCGGACGACATCGGAGACGATCGCCGAGCACCCCATGCCGGTGAAGACCACACGCTTGAAGTGACCTGCGGCGATACGGGCGCGCAGGCTGTCGGACAGCTCGTCCAGCGAGTATTCATCGGACTTCGTGAAGCCCTTCCGGTAATTCTCGGAGAGGAATTCCTCGTACCGGTCCATACGAGTACGCACGTACACAGCCTCTTTTCGGAAAATGGAAGTGGATGCCTTCTCGTTCACGCCACGAGAATCACCACATGAACTGCCCGCCGTCCACGATCAACTTCTGACCGGTGACGTATGAGGATTTCTCTCCGATCAGGAATTCCAACGCGTCGGCCATCATGTCGACATCCCCTATGCGTCGCTGCGGGATCTCATCGAGCAACTTGTCTCGGTAATGCGATTCGTCCGTCCGGAATCGCGTGCGCATCTCCTCGGTGTCAATCATTCCGGGAATGAGCGAGTTGACGCGAATGGTCGGAGCGAGCTCCATCGCAAGGCATTTCGTGAAGTGCAGGAGCCCCGCCTTGCTGGCGCAGTAGTTCAGCCCGTCGAGCCGCGGGCGGATCCCCGTGGTGGCCGCGACGTTCACCACCGATCCACCGCCCGCCTCGAGCATCTTCGGCGCGAGCGTCCGCGTGAGATAGAACGGCGCGGACAGGTTGGCCGCGATCACCTGGTCCCAGTCGTCGAACGACATGTCGAGGAAGGGACGGTCGATGTTCCGCCCGGCGTTGTTGACCAGCACCCTCGGCGCCCCGTACTCCGCGAGCAGCTCGTCCGCCACGGTGACCACCGCGGCGGGGTCCGCCAGGTCGGCCTGCAGGGCCCGGAAGGAGTCGCCGAACTCGCGCTCGGCCGCGGCGGCGGACTCCTTGTCGCCCCGGTACAGCGCCACGACCCGGTACCCCAACGACACCAGGCGCCCACTCAGTCCGAGCCCGATACCTTTGGTACCGCCGGTCACCACCGCGAATTCCTTGTGCACCCTCATGTCTCCTGTACGCATCGACGGACTCGCCGGAAGAAGAAACTCATCTGATCCTGCAACGAGCCCAGGAAGAATCAGCCGTGGGATGTTGTCAGGGGTAGGAATACCCGCCGGACATCGGCGGGCCGGCGGAGGCTGCCTGCAGAAAATGCCGCGCCCATTTCGGAGATCTCGCTCAGCTTAGCTCGATTGCATTCACTCCAGCAAGACCGATTTCACAGGGCGGCACATCATCCGGAAAATGAGGGCCGCCCGCGAGGTCAGGTTCGTGGCATCAGCCTGCAGCGGACCTGACCGGTGGGTCGCAGGGTGATTCCGGTGTTCAGCGGAATGTCGGTGTCGACAGCGGTGAACGAGTAGTTCTGGAGCAGCACGCTCAGCGTGAGGGTGGCGTTCAGCATCGCCAGGTGCTGGCCGATGCACGCCCTCGGCCCACCGCCGAACGGAAACCACGCGTAGCGCGGGCGCGCGGCCTCGTGCTCCGGCAGGAACCTGTCCGGGTCGAACGCGTCGGGGTCCTCCCAGATATCGGGACGGCGCTGGACGACGCCGGAGCTGACCACCACATCGGCGCCGGCCGGAATGGTGTACGAGCCGACCTGCACGTCCTCGGTGGCGATGCGGCCCTGCGCCGGCGCGGCGGGGTAGAGGCGGAGCGTCTCTTTGAGCACCTGCGTCAGGTAGGGAAGCTTCTCCAGGTCCTCGGCGACGGGCTCACGACCGCTCAGGACGCTGTCGACCTCCTGGTGGGCGCGGGCCTGCACCTCGGGGTGACAGGCGAGGAGATGCAGGGTGAGGCCCAGTGTGGTGGCGGTGGACTCGTGACCGGTGACGAGGAAGACGAGGACCTGGTTCCGGGTCTCCTCCGCACTGATCGGGTTGCCGTCGTCGTCGTGCGCCCGCGCCAGCAGGCTGAGCATGTCGTTCCGGCCGGTCGGGGCGGTCGACTCCTCGGCCCGGCGGGTAGAGATGATCTCGTCACACACCTCGTACAGCTCACGGTGCGCCTTGGCGGCGCGCAGATTGCCCGGCGTGGGCACCTTCCGGGACAGGTTCACCGGGGCGAAGGCCCGCTTGACCGCATAGGCGTTGATCAGCGGGAAGTTGCGCTGAACCGCGGGAACCATCGCGTCCACGTCGTTCTTCCGGCCGAAGAGGATGCGGGAGATCGTCCGCAGCGTGTGCCCCGTCATCTCCTCCGCCACGTCGACGGTCGCGTCCGGTGCGGTCCGCCACCGCTCGACGAGGCTGCCGGTCTCCTGGGTGATCTCCGAGCCGTAGTTGTTCACCTGACGAGGCGTGAACAACGACTGGAGCATGCGGCGCTGGCGCAGGTACTCGTCCCCCATGCTGGTGAGCAGCCCGTTGCCGAACGACTGCCGCAGCTCCCCGAGGAACCGGTTTTCCTTGGTGAACGTCTGCGCCGAGGACGCCAACACCTGCTGAGCGCCGTCCGCCGAGAACACACCGTAGAACTCCGCCCGCATTCCCGGCGGACCCACCGTGAACCGGACCACGTCACCGTGGTCGCGCAGCGCCTTACGGTAGGTGCCCAGCGTGTCCCGCTGGAGGTCCATCAGCGACCCGAACAGCGGGTGCCCCGCCATAGTGGGAGGCGCCGAAACCCTCGAAGTGGTCGCGGTCATGATGCTGTCTCTCCTTCTGCTGCTTCCGTGCCGGGCCGCGTCCTGCGGGCCTGACGCGTCGGGTGATGCGGGTGCCGGCCGCGCCGGCCGGTGCTCGACCGGGCATGCGCTCGCCGGACGCGGATCCGTCCAGGCCGCTGCGGTGAACTCCAGGCAGTCCGGCCGCCCTGCGGGTCCGAAGGCCACGGTCCAGCCGGCCGGGACATCGACGGCCGACGGCCACAGCGAGTGCTGCCGCCGGTCGTCGACGAGGACGAGGTAGTCGGTGTCCGGTCTGTCGAAGGGATTGGTCATCAAGGCGTCCTTGGTGAGTCCGGCGTCGCCGCCGTGGCGGCGCGCAGGTGGGCCACGTCCGATTGCGGGGACGCCACGATCTCCGCCAGCAACCGCTCGTAGGTGCGGGCCATGCGCTCGACGGTCCGCAGGGAGAAGAGGTCGGCGCTGAACTCCAGGTAGCCCCGCAGCCCCGACGCCGATTCCTCCGCGACGAGGTTGAGGTCGTACTTCGTGGTCGTCGTCGCGGGACGGATGGGCAGCACCTGAAGGTCCGTTCCGTCACCGCCGGCCCCGGTGGGGGCGGCAGCGGGAAGCAGGTTGAACATCACCTGGAACAGCGGGGAGCAGCCCGGCTCGGGAGTGGGCACCAGGGCCCGGACGAGGTCAGGGAACGGCAGGTCCTTGTGTTCGTGCGCCTCGGTGGTGACGCGCCTGGTCTGCGCCAGGACGTCGGGGAAGGAACGGTCTGCGGGCACGTCGAGACGGAGCGCCACCAGATTGACGAAGTAGCCGACCACGCGCTCCAGTTCGCTCCGCGGCCGGTTCGACACCGCGGTGCCGACAGCCAGTTCGCTGCCGTCCATGTGACCGCCCAGCAGAACGGCGAAGGCCGACAGCAGGGTCATGTAGAGCGTGACCCCCTGCTCCTGGCTCAGCCGGCGCAGACGTTCCAGCAGTTCGGCGGAGATCCGGAGATCCACCGACGAGCCCTGGTACGTCTTGACCGGGCATCGCTCGTAGTCGGAACGCAGCGGCAGACAGGTCGGCAGCCCTGCCAGTTGCCGCCGCCAGTAGCTCTCTTGGCGGGAGAGCTCCGCGGCGTCGGTCGTGTGCGCCTGCCAGCGGGCGAACCCGGCATACGACAGCGGCAGTTCGGGCAGCTCCGGTGCCTTTCCCAGGCTGAGCGCGCGGTACAGCTCGAGCAGCTCCGCCAGCACGACGTTCACGGACCAGCCGTCGAAGACGCCCCAGGGCCGGGTCAGCACCCCGATGTGCTGATCGTCGGACACGGTGAGCAGGTGTGCGCGGATCGCGTACCGGTCCTCCGGCGCGAAGGGGCGCAGCCGTTCGGCGCGCAGCCACTCCGTGACCGCCTCCTCGTCGACGGCTGCCGGCCGTACCGCGAAGTCGTCGGCGGGATGGACGCTCTGGGTCACGGTGCCGTCGTGCCGGACATAGCTGGTGCGCAGGACCGCATGCCGTTCCACCAGCGCCCCCACGGCGCGCGCGTAGGCCTCGCGATCCAGGAAGCCGTTGATCCGGAACGCCAGTTGGACGTTGTCGTGCGCCGTTCCCAGGTGTGCGGGCCGGTTGAGGAACCACAGGTCGCGCTGTTGGAGCGTGATGGGTGCCGGACCCCGCTCCTCGGCCTCGTCGGCCTCTGCCCGGTCGGCCGGGACCGACGCTCCGCTCTCCATCTCCGCCGGCTGCTCCAGGACGGCGGACATCTCTTCGATGGTGGCCCCGCTGAAGATCAGCTGGAGCGGCAGCTCGGCGCCGGTCTCCTTCTTGATCCGCAGGGTGAGCCGGGTCGCGAGCAAGGAGTGTCCGCCGAGATCGAAGAAGTTGTCCTGGAGTCCGACCTGGGTGAGACCGAGGACGTCGGCGACGATCCGGCACAGCGCGCGCTGTGCCTCGGTCCGCGGGGCGACGTACCGCTCCTTGGTCACGTCGGCCTCGTCCGGGGCCGGCAGGGCCCGCTTGTCGACCTTGCCGTTCGGCGTGACCGGCAGTTCGTCGAGGACCACGAACACGCCGGGCACCATGTAGTACGGCAGCTGCGCGGAGAGGTGCTCCTTGAGGGCGCGGGCCAGCGACGGCCCCCTGCGGCCCAGCTGCGGATGGTTGGTCGCGGCGGGAGCCCGATAGGGCTCACGCGCCCGTACGCGGGGCAGTTCACCTCGGCCGAGCACCAGGTCGAGGCCGTCGAGCCGGTCCTGCGACCAGGTGGCTGCCACATGGAAGCCGAGCTCCTCGGCGTGCCGGAGAACGGCTTCCAGCTCCCGGACCTCGTCCGCGGTCCGCGATCGCGGCGCAAGCGGCTCAGCCACTCGGGGATGCGGCCTGCGCCCGAGCTCCGCGCCGAGGCGCACGGCGTCGGTGACGCGGGGGTTCGTCAAGCCGCTCACCCCGAACCGGTCGGGGACCTCTCCGTCCAGGAGGGCGCGCAGCTCCGCCGGGGAGGCGGCCTCCAGCCACGGCAGGGAGGCGGCCGGCGCGACGTCCTTGCGCAGGATCACGTCGTAGCGGTAGGCGAGTGCCTCACTGGTTCCCTCGCCCAGCCCGACGATGAGGTCGACCGCCCCCATCTCGGGGAGACGCTCCGGCAGCCGCGCGAAGTACGTCGGGCTGACGAGCAGTTCCCGCTCCTGGCGCCGGCTGCGCCGCACCTGGGTGGCCAGCGCGTCGACGGTGCCGCCAGGCTCCGTACGATCCCGCTCGGCCGCGCAGAGCTGGGCGGTGAACAGATCCAGGTTCCGGACGTCGCCGACGAGGATGCTGCCGCCGTCCTCCAGGAGCGGGACCAGGAGGCCGAGTACCTCTTCCAGGTACTCCTCGTTCGGGAAGTGCCGCACCACCGAGTTGAGCACGATCGTGTCGAACTTCTCGCCGGGCAGCTCGGCCACGGACAGAGCGTCCCCCTGGGTCAGGGTGACGTGCGACCATCCGCGGCGTGCCACGCCGCGGCGTGCCGCGTCGAGAGCCGTGGCCGACGGGTCGAGCGCGTGCACCGAAGCGCAGTCCGCTGCGTAGCGCAGGAGCAGCTCTCCCCCGCCGCAGCCGATCTCCAGCACCCGCTTCGGGCGTATGCGCTCCAGCTGCCGGGCCGCGGCCTCGACGGGTTCCTGGTCGGCGGATCCGGTGCCGAGCGCATACCGGTCGTCGGAGTGCTGCCGCCACTGTTCGAGGTGGGCGGCGTTCTCCTCCTGGACAGCGGTGTGCAGCCACTGGGGAGTCGGGCTCACGTAGGCGGCGAGCGTGCGGGCGGCGCCGCTCCCCTGCGGGAGGACCACGGCACGGTGCACCGAGGGGTGCTTGAGCAGCACGTTCGCGACTTCGCCGGGTTCTACGCGGAAGCCGCGCACCTTGATCTGGTCGTCGACACGGCCGAGGTAGTCGAGCGTGCCCTCCGCACGCCATCTCACCAGGTCACCGGTGCGGTACATGCGTGTTCCGGGGTCGAACGGATTGGCCACGAACCGCTCGGCGGTCAGCTCCGGCCGGTTCAGATAGCCACAGGCCATGCCGTCGCCGGAGGAGTACAGCTCACCCGGCACCCCGAGCGGTACCTGTCGCAGCGCCTGGTCCAGCACGTACACCCGGGTGTTCCACACCGGAGGGCCGATGGGCACGGCTGTCGCTCCTGGCTCGGCCCGGTAGAGGCAGGCGGTGGTGGCACCGCCCTCGGTGGGCCCGTACAGGTTGTGCAGTTCGGTGTCCGGCAGCACGCGTGCGAACCGTTCGGCGAGCTCGACCGGGAGCGCCTCGCCCGCGGTCTCGACACGGCGCAGGCCGGTGCACAGTTCCGCGGTCGGTTCCGACAGGAACTCGGCCAGCATGGACGGGACGAAGTGGAGGTCGGTGACCCGCTCGTCGCGGATCAACCGTGCGAGATACTCCGGATCCTTCTGTCCGTCAGGACGGGCGATCACCACGGCCGCGCCGACCTGGAGCGGCCAGAACAGCTCCGGCACCGAGACGTCGAACCCCACCGACGTCTTCAGCAGCATCCGGTCCTCGCCGCTCATGCCGTAGTGACTCTGCTTCCACGCGGTCCAGTTCAGGCCCGCACGATGGGGGATCACCACGCCCTTCGGCCTGCCCGTGGAACCCGAGGTGTAGAGCACGTACGCGGCGTCGTCCCGGGCCACCTGGGCCCGGGGGTTGTCGTCCCGGCCACCGGTGGTGTCCGGGAGCTCCTCCAGGACGAGCAGCGGCACGCTGTCGGCGAGCACCTGCTCCACGCGCTCGTCCGGGAGGTCGGTCTCCATGGGGAGGTACGCCGCCCCGGTCTTCACCACGGCGTGGACGGCGACCACCAGGTCGAACGAGCGCGGCATCCGGATTGCTACCCGCTGCCCGAGCCCGGCGCCCCGCTCGATCAGCCAGTGCGCGAGCCGGTTGGCACGGGCGTTCAGTTCCGCGTACGACAGGGTGCGGCCCTCGAAGACCAGCGCGGTGCGGTCCGGAGTACGTGCGACCTGCGCCTCGAACGCGGCAGGCAGCGTCTCGTGCGGGAGGGGTGTCGCGGTGTCGTTCCACTCGGCCAGGCGCTGCCGGTCGCCCGCCGGCAGGACATTGACGTCCAGCGCGGCGGTACCGGTCCCGTCGTCCGTGGCGAGGGCATCGACAAGGCCCGCCAACGCGGTTTCGAGACAGTCGGCCACCGCCTCGCAGGTGGCCGTCTCCTCGACCTGGATGTCCAGCGACAGCTCGGTGCCGAAATCGTCGAGCGACACCGTCACGGGGTAGTTGATGGCGTCCACGGCCGCGAGGAAGCGCACCCCGTGGTCGTCGATGCGCGGCAGCGCCTCGTCGTGCCCCGCCTCGAAGTGACGAAAGTTGACCACAGCGCTGAACAGCGGGGCGTCGCCGTCCAGGCCGCTGCACCGCTGGACCAGGCTCAGGGGGCTCTGCTCCCGTGCGATCAGCTCCCGCAGCCCGGTGTCGACGTCCGCGATCAGCTCACGCACGGTCCGGCCGGCGAGCCGGGTGCGCAGGGGAAGCGTGTTGATGAAGTTGCCGAGCATGCGCTCCACCCCGGGCACGCCCTGCAGGCGCCCGGACATCACGGCGCCGAACACCACGTCGTCGCGCCCGCTGGTGGCAGCGACGAAGCAGGCCCACGCCGCGTGGAAGAGACAGGCCGGGCTCAGTTGCAGACGCTGGGCCTGGGCGCGCAGGTCGCGCGCGAGGGGCTCGGGCAGCGCTCGGCGCAGCCGGCCGGCCCGCCGGCCGTTGCCGTGCACGTCGGTGAGGCCGAACGGCGCCGTGGGTTCCGTGACGTCCTCCAGGGCTGCCCGGAAGTAGGCAACCGTGTCGTCCGCGGTGTGCCTGGCCAAGGTGTGGGAGACGAAGTCGCGGTAGGGCGCCGGGGTGGACAGCAGGTCGACGCGGCCCGCCATGTGCACGGCCAGCTCCTGCAGGACCAGTCGCAGGGAGGTGGCGTCCTCGATGAGATGGTGGGCGGTCAGGAGCAGGTAGCGCCGCTGCGATTGCGGCTCCTCGGCGACGACCAGGCGCAGCAGCGGCGCGCTGTCGAGGCGCATCCGTTCCTGGCGCGCGAGCAGTTCCCTCGCCTGCTCCTCGGGGTCTCGGCCGGCGGCGAGCCTGGTCCGCTCCACGGGGAGCCGCGCGGCCCGGTGCACGACCTGGACCGGTTCGGGCAGGCCGGCGGTGAGAACGGCGGTGCGCATCACGTCGTGGCGGTCGACGATGCGCTGCAGCGCGTCGATGAACCGGGCACACGCCTCCTCGTCGTCGGCCCGGTAGAGGGTGGAGACGAGATACGGGTCGTTGTCCGGGTCCATCAGGTGGTGGAAGAGGATGCCCTCCTGCGTCGGCAGCAGGGGGTAGATGTCCTGGATGCCGACCGCCCCGCCGGGCACGGCGGCCACGACGGTGTCGATCTGCTCGTGTGTCAGGTCGATCAGCGGAAGCAGGTCGGGGGTGAGGCGCTCGCAGCCCTCCGGGATCCGGTTGGCCGGGACGGTGTGCGCGGGCGCCGCCCCGGTCGCGTCGATGCGCGCCGCCAGATCGGCCAGCGTGGGCGCGGTGAAGACGTCCTGGACGGTGATGTGCAGACCGCTGTCCTTCAGCCGCGCCACCAGCACCGTGATCATCAGGGAATGGCCGCCGAGGGCGAAGAAGTTGTCCTCGGCGCTGACCCGGTCTGCGTCGAAGCCCAGGAGTTCGGCGCAGACGTCGGCCAGGTGCCGTTCGGTGTCGGTGACGGGTGCGACGTAGGCGCGATGGGCGAAGGCGTCGATGCCGGGGGCGGGCAGGGCACGGCGGTCGAGCTTGCCGTGCGCGGTCACCGGCAGGGCGGCGAGTTCGACGTACGCGCTCGGCACCATGTACTCGGGCAGGGCGCCGTCGAGGTGCCGGATCAGGTCGGCGCGGTGGTCGGCGAGGGCGTGTCCGGGTTCGGGCACCACGTAGGCGACCAGGCGGGGGCTGCCGGGCTGGTCCTCACGGACCAGGACGGCCGAGGAGCGGACGGAGGGGTGCTCCGTGAGCCGGTGCTCGATCTCGCCCGGCTCGATGCGGAAGCCGCGCACCTTGACCTGGTCGTCGGCGCGGCCGAGGAACTCCAGTTCGCCGTCGGGCAGTCGGCGCACCAGGTCGCCGGTTCGGTACATGCGGGCGTCGGGGGAAGCGTCGAACGGGTTGGGCACGAACCGTTCGCGGGTCAGCTCGGGCTGGTGCAGGTAGCCGCGGGCCAGCCCCGCGCCGGCGATGTACAGCTCGCCGACGCAGCCGACGCCCTGCGGCGCGAGATCCTCGTCGAGCACGTGCAGTTGGATGTTCTGGATCGGCCGGCCGATGGGGACGACGCGGGGGGTGTCATCAGCGGGGACGGTCCAGTGGCTCACGTCGACGGCTGCCTCGGTGGGCCCGTACAGGTTGTGCAGCGGCGCGGTGTGCTGCTCGTAGTGGCGTGCGCACAGGTCCGGGGGCAGCGCCTCGCCGCTGCAGAACACCTGCCGTACGGTCGTACACTGCGCCCAGCCCGGCTCCTCGACGATGCTGCGCAGCATCGACGGCACGAAATGCAGGGTGGTCACGCCGAACGCGCGGACGGCGGAGACCAGGTTGGCCGGGTCGCGGTGAGCGCCGGGCGCGGCGATCGCGAGACGGGCGCCGGAGAGCAGCGGCCAGAAGAACTCCCAGACGGACACGTCGAAGCTGTAGGGGGTCTTCTGCAGGACGACGTCGTCACCGGTGAGTCGGTACTCGTTCTGCATCCACTCGATGCGGTTCACCGCGGCCCGGTGCTCGATCATCACGCCCTTGGGGCGGCCCGTGGAGCCGGAGGTGTGGATCACGTACGCCAAGTGACCTGCGTGCGCACCGGGTTCGGCCGTGGGGACGTCCGCGTCCCGGGCGTCGAGGACATCCGTGCCCTCCTGGTCACGCAGGGTGCCGTCGGGGTGCAGGACGAGCAGGTGCTCGACGCCGTGCAGTGGTTCGGCGTCCAGATGCGGCTGGGTGAGGACCACGGCGACCCCGGAGTGGTCCACGAGGTCGGTGCGGCGGGCCGCCGGGTAGGACGGCTCGATCGGCATGTAGGCGCCCCCGGCCTTCAGTGCGCCCAGAATGCCCGCGACCATTTCGGCGGAACGCTCGGCGTGCAGACCGACAAGCGTGTCCGGCCCGACACCGTGTCGGCACAGTCCGCGGGCGATCCGGTCGGCCCAGGCGTCGAGTTCGGCGTACGTCCATGAGCGGTCGGTGGTGACCAGGGCGGTGCGCTCGGGGTGCCGGGCCACCCGCTCCTCGAACAGTTCGTGCAGGCACCGGTCGTCGCTGAAGGGGCGCTCGGTGTCGTTGAACACCTCGACCACCTGGCGACGCTCCTCGTCGTCGATCATGGCGAGTCGGGACACGGGCAGCGCCGGATCGTCGGCGACGGCGGCGAGCAGCCGGGTGTAGTGACCGATGAAGCGCCGGATGGTCTCGCGGTCGTACAGGTCGGGGTTGTACTCGACGGTGCCGACCAGGCCGTCGGGGGACTCCCGCAGGTCGACCGTCAGGTCGAACTTGGTGAAGCTGAGATCGAAGTCGACCGGGGAGACCTCGAGACCGCCGAGGGTGACGTCCCGTCGGGTCTGTGCCTCCTGGAGGACGAACATCGTCTGGAAGACGGGCGAATGGGCGAGGCTGCGCTCGGTTTCCAGGGCCTCCACGACGGCCTCGAAGGGGACTTCCTGATGGTCGTAGGCATCCAATGCGGTCTTCTTCACCTGGGCCAGCAGATCGCGGAAGTCCGGGTCTTCCGCGAGATCCGCGCGCATCACCAGGGTGTTGGCGAAGAAACCGATGAGATCCTCGACCTCGAGTCGCCCGCGGTTGGCGACGACCGTGCCGACGGCGATGTCCGTCTGGTGGGTGTAGCGGTTGAGGACGACGGTGTAGGCGGTCAGCAGGGTCATGTAGAGCGTGGCTTCGTGGACCTTGGCGACGTCGCGCAGGGAGCTCAGCAGTTCCGCCGGGCAGGTGAAGTTCTCGCCGGCCCCCGTGTAGGTCTTCACGCGCGGGCGCTCCCGGTCGGCGGGCAGCGTCAGCCGCGGGTCGACCCCGGCCAGCTGACGCTTCCAGTAGTCCGTCTGACGGCCGTGCAGGTCACCGGCGAGCCGCTCACGCTGCCAGTGTGCGTAGTCCGCGTACTGCACGGGCGGCGGCTCCAGCGGGTCAGGACTGCCCACGCAGAACGCCTCGTACAGGGCGACCAGGTCGCGGAAGAACACGCCGACCGACCAGCCGTCGGACACGCTGTGGTGCGTGGTGACGAGCAGGTGGTGCTCCTGCTCCGACTGCCGCAGCAGCCGTACCCGGATCAGCGGCCCGCGCTCCAGGTCGAACGGGGCGGCGGCCTCGTCGCGACAGATCGCGGCGAGCCACGCCGGGTCGGTCAGCTCCTCCTCGGCGACCGTGAAGTCGCTGCCGTCGCCGATGACCTGGCACGGTACGCCGGCGTGGTCGGCGAACCGGGTGCGCAGCACCTCGTGCCGCTGGACGACCGCCTCCAGGGCGCACAGCAGCGCGCGGCGGTCGAGGCGGCCGCGCAGCCGCATCGCCATCGGGATGTTGTAGGCGGCGCTGGTTCCGTCCAGCTGGGCGAGGAACCACAGCCGCTGCTGGGTGAAGGACAGCGGCACAGGTGTGCCGTCGGTCCGGGGCAGCCGGGGGATGGTCTCGAGCGCGGAGAGGTCGACGCCCTGCCTGCGCAGCAGCGCGATCAGGGCGCGCTGCCGCTTTTCCGGCAGCGAGCGGATCCTCCGGATGAGGCCAAGACCGGTGTCCTGACTGGTGGTGCCCATCGTCGTCCCCTGCCTCAGCTCTCGATGTCCAGCGCGTCCAGCTCCTCGTCGCTCATGTGCTCGACCAGGGCGATGCTTTCGAGGATCAGATCCAGCTCGCGCGTGCTCGCGTCCCCGGCCATGGGGAGTCGTGCGCGCAGTTCTCGGGCCATGTCGGAAAGGCGCGGTGCGTTGAAGACCGCTTCGGTCGGCAGCTCGACGCCCGCCCGCCCCTTGAGCAGGTTGATCAGCCGGGTGGCCAGCAGCGAGTTGCCGCCGAGCGAGAAGAAGTCGGTTTCTGCGGTCAGCGTGGCCGCGTCGACCTGGAGGACGTCGGCCCAGGCCTGCGCCATGGCCTGCTCGGCGTCGGTGACAGCACCGGCGGGCTGCACGGGTTCCTGTGCCCTCGTCTCCGGTACGGCCGCCTGCGGGTCGCGTCCGACCCAGTAGGTGCCCGCCTCGAACGCGGTGGCCGGCAGGGGCACCATCCGGCGCCGCCCGGTGTGTAGCGCGCTCCAGGGCACCCGGATCCCGCACACCCACAGGGCAGCCAGTTCCTCCAGGGCCCGATCCTCGGCGAGCCCGGCGAGGAAGGCCTCGCCCCGGGAGCCGGACAGGACGGAGGTCCAGGGTCCGGGGTCGTCGTCGGCGTTGCCCCGGTACACGGGTACGGTCGTGGGGGTGCCCGCCACGTGTTCGGCGAGCGCCTGGGCCAGTTCGGCACGGTCGGCGGCAACCACGGCGAGCCGCTCGGTCAGCGGCTCGCGGCCCAGCTGCGTGGTGTACGCGATGTCCGCGAGGCTCACGGTGGAGTCGGCGGCGTCCTCGCCGGGCAGGTCCGCCAGATGGTCGAGCAGGCGCAGTACCGCCGTGTACAGGCGTTCCTCGGTCCGGGCGGAGACCACGACGACCTGCGGCGCGGTGTCCGGGGCGACGGTCAGGACCCCGGCGGCGGCCGGCGGTGCCTCCACGACCATGCTGACGTGAGAGCCGCCCGCCGCGACGCAGTTGATGAGGGCGCGGCGGGGCTGGGACGGGCCGCCGGTGTCCGTGCCGCCGCGCGGCTCCCAGTCCGTCAGCCGGTCGCACAGCTCGAGCGGCGAACCGTCCAGGTCCAGGCGGGGGTTGGCGGTGCCGGCGTCGACGAGCGGTGCTACCTGGCCATGCTGGAGCTGCAGGACGACCTTGGTGAGCTGGGCGATGCCGGAGGCCGCCTCGGGGTGCCCGAGGTTCGACTTCACGGCGCCGACCGGAACCGGGGTGGTGACACCGGCGAACACCTCGCGCAGGGCGCGCAGTTCGACCTCGTCGGAGAACGCGGTGCCGTTGGCGGCGGCCTCGACGTAGCCGATGTCGGCCGGTGCGGCGTCGGCCCGCTTCAGGGCGTGCCGCATGGCGGCGACCTGGGTGCGGTGGCTGGGCGTCATGAAGCCGTTGGAGCGACCGCTGTGCAGCGAGGCGGTGCTCTTGATGACGGCGTGCACGGTGTCGCCGTCGCGCAGCGCCGCGTCCAGCGGCTTGAGCAGTACGGCGCCGACCGCCTCGGCGGGCAGGTAGCCGTCGCCGTCGCGGAAGCTGCGGCTGCCCGGGTGGGTACCGAGCAGCTGCATCTCCGAGAGCGCGACGTACTTGTCCTCGTGCACGGTCAGGTTGACCCCGCCCGCGACGGCCAGCTCGCACTCGCCGCGCAGCAGGTCGGCACAGGCCAGGTGGACGGCCATCGCCGAGGAGGTGCACATGCTGTCCACGGCGAGGCTCGGGCCTTCGAGGCCGAAGAAGTGCGAGACGCGGTTGGCGATCAGGTTGTACGAAGCGGACGAGGTGAGCGCCGCGAGCACCGGTTCGGAGGCGTCCGCCCGGTACATCTGGTAGGCGGCGCCGACGTACACGCCGACGCGCCGGCCGTAGCGGCGCTCGATCACCTCCTGGGTGACGCCGCCCTGTTCGAGCAGGTGCCACACGGTCTCCAGGAACAGCCGCTGCTGCGGATCCATCGCGGCGGCCTCGCGGGGCGAGATGCCGAAGTGCAGCGGGTCGAACCGGTCTATGCCGTCGAGGAAGGCGCCGTATCGGGCGCCGCCGTCGGTCTTCCAGCGGTCGGCGGGGACCTCGGTGACGCAGTCCTGGCCCTCGCGCAGCGCGGCCCAGAAGGCGTCCAGGTCGTCGGCGTGCGGGTAGCGTCCGCCGATGCCGATGACGGCGATGTCCTGGCCCGCCGGGGGCGAGACCCGGGCGGGGGCGGTGGTGTTCGGCCGGGCCGTCTCGGGTGCGGCGGTCTGCGGCCGGGGGGCCTCGGGCGCCGCCTCGCCGACGAGTGCGCGCAGCGCCTGAGCGTGCTCGTCCGCGAGGTACTGGGCCAGCCCGCGCACCGTCCGCACCTCGAACAGCAGCGTGCGCGACAGCGGCCCGAAGGTGTCCTCCAGCGGCTGGACCATGGTCACGGCGAGCACCGAGTCCATGCCGTACCGCTCCAGCGGTGTGTCGGGGTCGAGGCGCTCGGGCCCGAGCTTGAGGACGGAGGCCAGCACGCGCCTGAGGTGGGCCACGGCACGGTCTTCGACGGACCGTGCGGATCCGCCGCCGACGACTGTGGCGGGCGCGGGGTTCTGCGGTGCCGTATCCGTCGTGGTCTGCGGTGCGGCGGTCTGCGGTGCGGCGGTCTGCGGTGCCGCCTCCCCGGCGCGCTCCGTCAGCCGGGTCAGCAGCGCCTCGCGGTCGCCCGCCACCACGAGCAGCCTGCCCTCCGTGACACCGCCCGCGGCGCCGGCCAGGGCCTGGTGCAGGGCGCCCAGGCCGCGCGGCGTGTCGAGGGGGGCGAGGCCCAGGGCGCGCAGCTGTTCGCGGACGGGGCCCTCGGTGCCCATGCCGCCCTCGTCCCACAGTGGCCAGTTGACGGACACGGTACGGCCGCTGCGCAGGCCCGCATCGACCAGCCGGTTGCGGTGGGCGGCGTAGGCGTCCATGAACGCGTTGCCGGCGGCGTAGTCGCTCTGGCCGGGGTTGCCGAAGGCGCCGGCGAGGGACGAGAAGCAGACGAACAGCTCCAGCGGCTGCTCGCGCGTCAACTCGTCAAGGTGGACCAGACCGGCCACCTTGGGGGCGAGGACGCGCTCCAGTTCCTCAGCACTCTTGCGGACGACGAAGTTGTCCTCGATGACCCCGGCGGCGTGCAGCACGCCGGTCAGCGGGCCGTGGTCCACGGTCACCCGGGCCAGCAAGGCGCCGAGCGCGTCCCGGTCGGCGACGTCGACGCTCTCGTACTGGACGGTCAGGCCGGTGGTACGCAGGGCGTCCAGCGCCGCGCGCCGCTCGTCGGTCAGCGGCGAGCGCCCGGTGAGGACCACCGTGGCGCGGCCGACGGTGGCGGCGATGTCCCGGGCCGTGATCAGGCCGAGTCCGCCGATGCCGCCGGTGATGAGGTAGACGCCGTCCTCCCGCCAGGGCGCGGCGGCGGGCCGGGCGCCGGTGACCTCGGTGAGGCGGCGGACCTGGCGGCGGCCGTCTCGGTGGCGTACCTCCGGCTCGGGGCCGGCGGCCGCCTCGGCCGCGAGGCGGGCGGCGACGGTGGCGGGCGAGGCGCCGTCCAGGCACTCCAGGTACTGGGTGTGCAGCTTCGGGTTCTCCAGGTGGGCCGTGCGCAGCAGCCCCGCCAGACCGGTGAAACAGGCCAGCCGGTCGCTGTCGCCGACGAGCGCCACCTGGAGCAGCGTGGGCCGGCGCACGCCCTGCTCCAGCAGCCGCCGGGTCAGCGTGAAGACCTGCCGCACGGCATCGACGTACTGCCGGTCCAGCGATGCGTCCGCCGGATGGAGGATGGTGCACTCGGTCCCGGCGGGCAGGGCGGCCCGCAGGGCGTCGCGTGCGTCGGCGGCGAGGCCGAGCACCACGACGTGCCGTTCGGCGAACGGCTCACCGGGCACGGCCGGTGCGGTGGCGCGCGCGGTCCACTCGGGCCGCAGCAGCACCACGTCGGCGGCCGGGGAGCCGGCAGCCGGCGCGGGCCGGTGCGGTGCGCCCTCGGTGCCGAGGTCGAACCAGCAGCGTTCGCGAGCGAACGGGTAACCGGGAAGGCCGATGCGCCGCACGGCGCTGCCGACCGGCCAGGCGTCCTCCCAGCGCACCTCGGCGCCGTCGGCCCACCGTGCGAGCAGGTCCTCGTACGCCCCCTGCCGCGTCCAGGCGTCCAGGGCGGCGCGCACCGCCGGGGCATCGGCGGGCCGGTCCGGGCGGACGGTACCCCGGTGCCAGGGGCCCCTCGCGCCCGGGTCGGCGGCGAAGGCCGCGAGCCGGGAACGGGCGTCGGCCAGGCTGCTCGCGGCGAAGGCGAGGCGCTCCTCCAGCGCCATGCGTCCGGTCTGCAGGGTCCAGGCGATCGCGGGCAGGTCCGCGTCGGTCGCCTCGCCGAGCCGGGCGTGCAGACGACGGGCCTGTTCGGCGATCTGACTCTCGCTCTTGGCGGAGAGCACCAGCAGCGCGGGGCGGCCGTCGGCCGGGGCCTCGGCCGGGCGGGCCGGCGGCTGGTACTCGGCGATGACGACATGGGCGTTGGAGCCGCCGCCGCCGAAACTGGACACCCCGGCGACCCGCGGCAGCGTACGGCCCTCCAGCACGGGGCGCCGCCACGGCTCCAGGGTCCGCTGGACGCGCAGCGGCGTGCGCTCGAAGGCGATGTGCGGGTTGAGCGTCGCGGAGTGCAGGCTCGGCACCAGTTCGCCGTGGCGCAGCTGGAGCAGCACCTTGGTGATGGCGGCGATGCCGGCGGCGGACTCCAGGTGCCCGATGTTGGACTTCACGGAACCGATGGCGAGCTGCTCCGGTGCGCCGCCCGCGCGGCTGAACGCCTGCTCCAGGCCACTGACTTCGATCGGGTCGCCCAGGGAGGTGCCCGTGCCGTGGGCCTCCAGGTAGCTCAGGGCGCGCGGGTCGACCCCGGCGACGGCAAGCGCCTCGGCGATGACCTTGCCCTGGGCGACCGGGGTCGGCACCGAGTAACCGGAAGTGCGTCCCCCGTGGTTCACCGCCGTGCCCTTGATCACCCCGTGGATCTGGTCGCCGTCGGCGACGGCCCGCTCCAGCGGCTTGAGCAGGACGGCGCCGACGCCCTCGCCGGGCACATAGCCGTCGCCGCCCTCGCCGAAGCTGCGGCACCGGCCGTCGCTGGAGAGGAACTTGCGCTGTCCCAGCACCAAGTGCTTGTTGGGGTGCGGGGTGAGGTTGACGCCGCCCGCGAGCGCGGTGTCGCACTGACCGCTGCGGATGGCCTCGCAGGCCAGGTGGATGGCGGTCAGGGAGGAGGAGCACATGGTGTCCACACCCATGCTCGGCCCGTGGAAGTCGTAGAAGTACGACACCCGGTTGGCGACCGTGGAGGCGCTGCCCCACAGGGCCGCGGGCTCGCCGCGCTCCTGCGCCTGGGCGCCGAGGAGCTGATACTCCTGGTACATCACGCCGACGAAGACACCGACCTTCGCGCCGCGCGAGAGCCGGTCGGCGGTGTATCCGGCGTCCTCCAGGGTGTGGTGGGCGCACTGCAGGAACAGCCGCTCCTGCGGGTCGAGGTGGTCGGCCTCCAGCAGCGAGATCTGGAAGAACAGCGGGTCGAACCGGTCGATGTCGTCCAGGAAGCCGCCCCAGCCGCCGGCGCCGGCCTCGGCGTACCGGCTGTGGTTCCAGCGGCCGGCGGGGACCTCGCACACGCAGTCGCGGCCCGCGCGCAGGTTCTGCCAGAACTCGTCCAGGTCGGCGGCCTCGGGGTAGCGGCCGCTCACGCCGATGATCGCGATGTCGCCGGGGCGTACGGCTTCGGGCTCGGCCGGCGTCTCGACGGCGGGCAGCGGACGGCTGGACAGACCGGTCAGCTCCGCGCACACGCGACCCTGTTCGTCGACGACGGTGACGTCCAGCCGGGCGGAGGCCCGGTCGGTGCCACTGCCGGGCCGGTGGCGGATCCAGGCGTACGCCCGGGCGGGCGAGGCGGCGAGGGCCTCGGCGCGGGTGAGGGCGAACGGCAGGGCGAGCGCCGCCGAGCCGCCGTCTCCCAGCCACAGGCCGATGGTGGCCTGGAGGGCGCCGTCGAGGATGCTCGGGTGCATCAGGCCGCCGTGCAGCGGTTCGGCCGCCTCCGGCAGGCGCAGCTCGGCGAGGACCTGGCGGCGGCCCTCCGCGTCCCTGCCGGTGCGCAGCTCGGTCAGGGACCGCTGCGAGGGGCCGTACTCCAGGCCGAGGCCGCCGTAGAGGCCGTAGACGTGCTCGCCGGAGTACGTCGCCTCGGTGCATGCGGCCCGCAGCTCGGTGAGGGGCAGGGTGCGCCCGGTGGCGTCCTCGGCCAGGCTCGCCCGGCCCTGGCCGCACAGGGTGGTGGCACCGTCGGCTCCGACGGCGAGGGTCTCGTACGTGCAGCCCTCCCCACCGGTGCACACGCGCACGCGCAGCGTCAGCCCGTCGGGGCCGTACACGGCGGCCCGGAGCCACACCACGTCGGTCAGCCGGACGGCGGCGGCATCCTCCCGGCCCAGCGCCCGGGCGACCGCCACGCGCGCCATCTCCAGATGCGCGACCCCCGGCAGCACCCGGCCGCCGCGGACCTGATGGTCACGCAGATACGGTTCCGAGCCGTCGAAGCGGGTCTCGTACGTCACCTCGTCCGCTGGGCCGCCGGGCACGGTCCGCTGGAGCAGCGGGTGGGTCTGCGGGGCGGAGGCGCTCGGCGGGTCGCCCTGGGCAGCGGGCGTGTTCTGGATGCCGTGGGCGCCGACGAGGTGGGACGCCATGGCCTGCAGCGTGCGGTGCTCGCCGAAGACGCCCGGAGTCAGCGCCAGCCCGTACCGCTCGTTCACCCGCTCGGCGAGCCGCGCCCGCCCGCCCAGGTCCAGCCCGAACTCGCTGAGCTCCGCGTCGGGGTTCACATCGGCGGGGTGCACGCCGAGAAGGGCCGCCGCCTCTTCGGTGAGGGCGGTGCGTACGACGGAGAGGGAGTCGGAGGTGCCCAGGGCGGGCGGAGCCGGGGCCTTTTCGGCCGGAGCCTCGGCGGCGGGAGCCTGCGCGGGCACGGCCGGCACTTCCGCGACGGCACCGGCAGACAGCTGAGGCTCCAGCCACGCCGCGAGCTCCGCGATCGTCCCATGCTCGAACATCACCGTCGGCGACAACTCCACCGACAGCCGACCCTCCAACTCCCCCACCAACGCCAACAGATCAGCCGACCCCAACCCCAACTCGTAATACCCCAACCGCACATCCACCGCATCCACGGACACACCCAGCCGAGAACCCACCAACTCCCGCAGCACAGCGGAGACGGGCAGGGAATCCACCACCGGCGCGGCAGCAGGACCGAGCACTGCGGCCGGCGCGGCGGGAGCGGGCACGGCCGGCACTTCCGCGACGGCACCGGCAGACAGCTGAGGCTCCAGCCACGCCGCGAGCTCCGCGATCGTCCCATGCTCGAACATCACCGTCGGCGACAACTCCACCGACAGCCGACCCTCCAACTCCCCCACCAACGCCAACAGATCAGCCGACCCCAACCCCAACTCGTAATACCCCAACCGCACATCCACCGCATCCACGGACACACCCAGCCGAGAACCCACCAACTCCCGCAGCACAGCGGAGACGGGCAGGGAATCCACCACCGGCGCGGCAGCGGGACCGAGCACTGCGGCCGGCGCGGCGGGAGCGCCGCCACGGACGTCGAGCGCGCCGGCCGCCCGGATGCGCTTGGCGACGAACTGCCCGACCTCGGCGGCCTTCTGGCCGGCCTCGTCGTAGAACTCCACCACCAGGCGGATGAGTTCGTCGTCGCGGCGGACGGAGTCGGCGGGCACCCGAACGTAGCAGCGCCCGCCGAGCGGCCCGGCCGCGCGGAACCGGTCGAACATCAGCGGGAGGTAGAGGCCGGGGCCGTCGTTGTCCCCGTGCAGCATGCCCAGGGCGACACCGCCGCCGAGGAGCCCGGCTTCGAAGAGAGCGGGGTGGAAGAGGAACGCGCCGGTGGAGGCCTGGTGTTCGGGGGCGAGTTCCAGCTCGGCGATCCAGTCGCCGGGACGGTGGTGGACCGCGCCGCCGAGCTTCATCAGGCCCGAGTGGAAGAGGTCGTACTCCCGGCACCAGGTGTAGATCTCGTCCATGGTGGTGCGTCGGGTCGCCCCCTGGACGGGCAGCGGGAGCCGCTCCGTGAAGGCGACGGGGCCGCGGTGGTGCGCGGTGACGACGGCGTGCAGGACGTCGGTGGCGTCTTGGGCGCGGCGGCTGCGCACCTCGATGCGCCATCCCCCTCCGGCCGCGGGGCGCCCCTCGACGGTGGTCAGGACGGCCTCACCGGGCCCGGCGACGAGCGGCGCGAGGATGGTGAGGTTGCGCAGCTCCACCTCGGGCATGGGGTGTCCGTGCCGGGCGAGCACCTGGAGCACCAGGTCCACGTAGCCGACACCGGGCAGCAGGCTGCGGCCGTACACGACGTGCCCGCGCAACAGGGGGTTGTCGGCGGTGACGGTAAAGGTCTCGGTGAACGTGGGCAATGCGGTCATCGGTTTTCCGTCCCAAAAAAGGCGCGCGAGGGTGCCCGAGTGTGCATGGCGCGAACCGGGGATTCGTTTACGGACAGGGGGAGAGCGATGGCTGTCAGAATGAACCCGTCGCGGTGCATCCAGCGCCCCGTGAGCCGGGGTACCGGATTCCCGGCCGCCTGGGGTGGGGGCACCAGGAACCGCGCGGAGAAGAGCCCGCCGGAATCGATGTCGATCCGGGCCCCGTCGAACCCCAGCATCCGCTGGGCGAGGGGGAACCAGACTTTGTAGACCGCCTCCTTGCAACTGAACAGCAATCGGTCCCATGGCACCGCGTCGCTCTGCGCTCCGAGCCGTTCCACGAGGTCTCGTTCGGTCGGCAGGGCGACCAGGTCGAGCAGGGCTCCGGGAAGCGGGGCACTCTCCTCGGCGTCGATGCCCACGGAATGCAGTCGGCTGGCCCGCGCCACCGCGGCCGCACGGTATCCGGAGCAGTGCGTCATACTGCCGACCACTCCGGCCGGCCATTGCGGGGCCCTGTGCCGCCCGGGCGGCAGGGGAACCGGAGGAATTCCCAGTTCGCCGAGCGCGGTACGAGCACACCGGCGCACCGTCGAAAATTCCCGTCGGCGCCGTGGTACGGCGTCGGCGACGGCCTCACGTTCCTCGGCGAAGAGATGAATGTCCGCGTCGTCGTCGAATGCCTCCGCGGACATCACGTCGGCGGGAAGTATGTCCTCGATCACTGTTCCCCCGGGCCCCGTTCTCCGGCCGCATACCAGGTGGTCAGCGAGAAGCGCTCGCCGAGTTCCCGTGCGCCGATGGCGAAGTCCCTGATCCGCTCGGCCTTCTCCACCGGGGTGTGGACGGTGGCGTCCGCGAAGGCTTCCTTCTCGTCGAACGCGCCCTCGAAGGCCAGGTCGGCGCAGAGCGACTGCCTGCTGAACTCAGCGAAGTTGACGGCTGAGCGGACGGCAGCCGGGTCGAGGAACCAGATCTCGCCGGCCCGCATGTGGATGACGGTGTCGTCGTCCGAGTGGAAGGCCGGCGGGCTGTCCTTGAGCATCAAACGGGTGCGGAAATGCTGGTCGAGTTCGCGGTCGATTTCCACAAGGTCGTGGTGCGGGATGACGACGGCGTTCTTCGGGTTCCTGGTGCGGGCCATCTGGAGCCGCTCAACGTTGGAGACCGTGGTGATGATCTCGTTGAGGTACGGAACATGCTCGACGTGCTCGGTGGGTTGCGCCGGTGCGCCGTGAAGGTCACGGTACAGCCTGTCGTCGCTGCCGCCGCTCGCATGGTGCAGCGGGATATTCTTCCAGAACCCGTTACTTAACTCGTCATACTCCTCTTCCACAGTTGGCACCGAGGCAAGATATTCGAGATCTTCCCTCAAGCACTCCTGGTCGAGTTCGATACGGCCGAGTATGTGCGAGCGCACGCGCCTTCCCCCCGGTGTCGATTGCGCTTTTCGGTTGCGAAATGGGCTCACACAGGTGGCGCCATAGCCAGGCGGCGGCTGTGCGGTCGCATATCAGTCCAGTTCTCCTCGATGAAGGCGAGGCAGTCCTGACTGCTTACAGCGTCCAGTGCAACCTGCCATCCCGGGGGAACGTCGAATGCGGCGGGCCGCAGCGGGTATTGCTCTTCCCCGTTGCGCAACACCCGATAGATGCCATCGTTCTCTTCGAAGGGAATGAACATACAACACCTCACCCGGGAAAGCGTGAGTCATCGTTACATTTCCGGTAAGACGCGCCCAGGATCGCCACCTTGGATTGCCGATGCCAAGAGTCAGTAAGCCAAAGGAGGACAATCACGGAGATGCCGCCCCCAGCCCATGCGGCGTGAGGCTTCCCCATCTCGCTCCCCCATTCGAATCGAGAGCTTAGGGTGGCTTGATCACGACCGTCAACCGCCTTTCGAGGATCGCGTAGCTCGATTCTTCAGACCGGACCCACCGCTCAACAGCCAATTCCTACGCGAGGAAAGAGGGAAGCGGAGGTTGTCCACGCCGCCATCAGGCCTGACCGGCCAGGCCCCTTGATCGCAACCGGACTCTCGCGGGCGGCGTTGTCCGCGCTCGCGCCGATGGCACCCACGGACTGTGTGACGCCCGACTAGGCGTGCAGGTCGGCGAATTGACGGGACGTGCACTGAGCTCCGTGATCACTGTGGGAGACCGAACCGGCCAGGCTGCCGCGGGTGTGCGCGGCCGTGGTCAGCGCGGCGGCGACCAGGTCGGTACGCATGCGGCCGGCGTCCTGCCCGCGGTCCCCAACCGTTCACTGATGGCGAGTCTCCCGTCTGGACTAAGTCGCTGAGACCGGCCCGTCGGATTGATTCACGAGTACCGGCATACCACCTGACCTGGTCGAATGAAGTATTTGGCAGCCGCAGTGTTCCGGGTGGTGGATCATGATTGACGGCTTGCAGCGGATGACCTAAGCTCCCTTTCCGTTCGATCAAGGTTGCGAAGCTCTCGGGGGGTGAATCCAACCATGATGGTCGAGGGCAAACGGGGGTTGTACGAGTGGTGAACTTCCGCTCTGGTTCGTGCAGTCCACTCATCATTCGACTTCTGACTCCTGATGCTGGCCACCTTCAGTGACGTCTCCCGAAGAGAGAAATACTCGCTACGGCCAGGAATCATTGATGTGCCGCCGGGATGACATGTCGTGCCGGACAGCGGAAGTCGCCAGCGGAACGCGGAGAACCGCCCACGGGGACCGTCTAAAAATGATCGGGCTGCACGACGAACGCGCCAAGTCCATCGGCTCAGCACACGGCGGTCAGGACTTTTCCGGGACCACTTTGTTCAACTCCACGAAGGCTGCGTGCAAATTCTTTAGCCTCGCGCTTTCATGAGCGTGCTCGTCCATGCCTTCATCAAATAAGCAGAGAGTGCTTCTGCCCCGCAACGATGGGACTTGTCTAGTTTGATCTTTAACCTCGGAGGTCGAACGACTCGTCGTACTTGATCACTCGGACTGGTAACTGCCGTTCGTGCAGGCGGCCTTCGGCTGAGCATGTGCTCCGACCAAGGAACACACATACCCAGCACGAAGGCCGTGGGAATGAGTCTGTTGCATCATGCTGT
>NZ_JBICXE010000035.1:0-84732 GCF_043200155.1 Streptomyces sp. NPDC048473 | reverse complement strand
TCACCAACCCCGTCGCCAACATCACCGCGGCCGCCAACTACGCCGCCCACCGCTACGGATCGATCGACAACGTCAACTCCGCCTACTGAGCCACAAACACAGCCCCCACCTCACGAACCAGGACCGGCATCGGCAGCAGCACCACTGCCTGAGCCGGTCCTTCTGCTCAGCACGCCATCCCGCACCGGCTCAGCGCCCGCCGTCGCGTCCCCGAAGACTTCGACGGCCTCACCCTGATGCGCATGACAGGGCTCCCACCCGTGTCGCCTGAAGTGAATCAAACTGCGAAGACCGCTTTGATCTGCAGGTCAAGAAGCATCCTCCGCGCCGAGCACCGCCTGGAACACCCAGGACGGCGAATCCCGCCCTGGGCAGACCCACCGGATCAGCCACAGGCCGGAGCACCTCGTTCGCGGCGCAATGTCCCAGAGGAGTCCCGCGAGTGCCACCGCACCCCTCTTTCGTAGCGTTGTGGTGTGCCGATATCGGCGGGGCAGGCGAGCCCCACTCACCGCTTCCAGCCACCTACGCGGGCTGTTCCGGGGCCAGGGTATTCGGGCACCGCACGGCGAGGGCCGCGATGTCGTCGTCGAGCCTTCCGCCGCTGTAGTGGAGCAGGGCCCGGTGAAGCCGGTCGAGCAGCTCGCGGGGCGCCGCCTGGCCCTGCCGCCGCATCCAGTCCGGCAGGGGGAAGAATTCGCCGGTGCGGTTCCGGGTCTCCGTCACGCCGTCGGTGTAGAGCAGCAGTTGGTCGCCTGGGGCGAAGGTGACGGTGTCGACGTAGTAGTGGTCTCCGATGAGCGTCGCGAGGTTCAGGGGCGGCGAGGGAGTGGTGGGCTCCAGGACGCGGATCTCGCCGCGGTGCACGATCAGCGGCGGGGGATGCCCGCAGTTGAGAAGTCTGACGTGGCCGCCGCCGTGCGGGATCTCCGCGATCAGAGCGGTGGCAAAGCGCTCCGGCAGGTCGTGGGCGGGGAACGCGGCGCTGTGGCGGGTGATGCTGGTGTCCAGGCGGTGGGTGATGCCCCTCAGGTCGGGCTCGTCGTACGCGGCCTCCCTGAAGCAGCTGATCACAGCCGAGGCCGCCCCCACCGCGGACAGGCCCTTGCCGCGTACGTCGCCGATGAGCAGCCGGACCCCGTACGGTGTGTCGGCCGCCTCATAGAAGTCGCCGCCGATCCGGGCCTGCTCTTGAGCCGCCAGATACAACGACTCGATCTCGACGTCCTTGATGCGGCGCGGCAGGGGGCGCAGCAGCACCTTCTGGGCAGTGTCGGCGATGAGCCGGATGTGGAAGAGCGCCTCCTCCCGCTGGAGTCGGACATGGCTTGCGTATGCGGCCGCCAAGGTGACCGCGACGATCGCAGCCGCCGTGTACGGCGTCCCCAGGTCGGTGTAGACGAGGCTGAGGCCGATCATGACCAGAAGGCAGAACGTCCCCAGCAGGACCGTGGGGAGCACGGGCCACATCGCGGCGGCGAGGGCGGGTGCGGCGGGCAGGAGGCGGCTGACGGCGATCTCCCTCGGCGTGGAGAACGCCAGGCCGGCAATGAGGACGGTAAGGATCACCGGTGACAGCGGGACAGATTTCCACCGGCCACCGTAGGGAGGACGACGGCGCCGCAGCCACCCGGGCATGATCACAAAATGCATCATATCGTGACGAAGCGTCTATTGAGCTCTATGGAACATGCATCCCATGCGTGGTGATCAGCCGCCTGAACGGCGGATGCGTGGTCTGCTACGCCGCTGATTTTGGGCTCCTGCCTTCTCTGGAACCCAGCGTACGCAGCCCGCTCGGCACGCCTGAAGCGTGAATCGAGGGCCGCGGGGAACTGTGCAGCGAGGGTGCGCAAACTGGGGCTGGACGGCAGGATTGAACGGCTGGGCCCGCATGCGATCTACGAGTGTGACGGCCGGATTCGTCAGATCTGCCGCGTTGTACGAGGCGTCGCTGCCTCGCTTGCCCGGTGAGAGCTTCGGGATTGCCTGGTTCTTGTCGGCGTTACCGCTGAGGTAAGCCTCGGCCGGAACGTACGGCAGTCCGTCCACACGGAACCGGATGCTGTCGTCGGAACAGGGCTTACGGGCGTTACGTCCGGGGCACCGCCTCCGGCAGCCGCGTCTGACAGCAACAACCCCCATGTCCCAAGACATCGCCATGGGGTCGTGGGCGAACATCTCGCTCGGCTTCACCTACCTGTCGCCCGTCGTCGGTGAAGCGGGCGCTGATCTGCTCCCGGTCGTCGGCGCAGTGCTGCCAGGAGGTGTAGTGGACCGGGATCACCCTGCGTGCGCCGAGCGAGCGGGTGAGCGCTGAACCCATGCGCTGACGCGGTCACGCTCGCCCCGGCCGACTCCCCGCCGACCACCACCGGGCCCGCCGGGTGAGGGACGCCGCGTACCGGTAACCGTCCAAGAGCAGCCCCCGGCCAGTTGCTGGGCCAGGACGCGCGCCATGGACACTACGCCGGTTCGGAAACCGTCGCCGTGGATGTACATGACGACCAGGGCGTCGCGGGCGTCATCGGTGGTCAGCAGGATTGATCCGGCGAGGAGTTCCATGACCGGCCGCTCCGTCACGCCCGGCAACCGAGGGCCGGCAACTTGAGTCCGGCGCCGGCGGCAGGCTCCTTTACGACGGCGAGCAGTCCGCGCGCCACTCGTTCGGATCATGGTGCCGATCAGAGGAAGTTCCTCCACCGTTCCCTTCCTGAGCGTGAGCGTCCTTGTTCCGTCCCCAGGGACGGTGTTCGCGAGGCCAGGCCGATGACCATTCGTGTCCGCCCGCGGGCGCGATTCGGGCGCCCTGACTCAGTCAAGCGGGCAGCGTTCTGCAGCCCGGAAACCGACAGCGGCTGGGCGACCAGCACTGATGGCATCCGGGAAACGGGCACGAACGGGCACAGCGCATGCCGTGAAGAAGCTGGTCGAGCGACTGCTCTTGCTTGTACAAACTACGCAAGGGTCCGAACGGACGCGGGCCCGCAGCAAGATCGCAACTCGAGCAGGGAAGTGTGCCGTGGACACCGAGGAACGCCGACGGGGAATTCTCGAGACGGCCCGACGGGACGGGGCCGTCGACGTCAACCGGCTGGCCGACCGGTTCCAGGTGGCCAAGGAGACCATCAGGCGGGATCTGCGCGCGATCGAGGAACACGGTCTGGTCCGGCGGACGCACGGCGGGGCGTATCCCGTGGAGAGCGCCGGCTTCGAGACCACACTCGCAACACGGACCACCCGCCATGTGCCGCAGAAGTCGCGGATCGCTGCGGCGGCCGCAGATCTTCTCGGTGACGCGGAGACGGTCTTCGTCGACGAGGGCTTCACCCCGCAGCTCATTGCCGAAGCTCTCCCGCGGGACCGGCCCCTGACCGTGGTCACCGCGTCCCTGGCGGTGGCGACTGTCCTCGCGGACGCGGAGAAGATCGCCGTGCTTCTGCTCGGGGGGCGTGTCCGTGGCGGCACCATGGCCACGGTGGACCACTGGGCCACCCGCATGCTCGCCGACTTCGTCATCGATCTGGCGTATGTCGGTGCGAACGGCATCTCCCGCGAGTACGGACTGACCACGCCCGACCCGGCGGTCAGCGATGTCAAGGCGCAGGCCATGCGCAGCGCCCGCCGCCGGGTGTTCACCGGCGTCCATACGAAGTTCGGCGCGGTGAGCTTCTGCCGCTTCGCCGACGTCGGCGACTTCGAGGCCGTCGTCACCGACGCCGGACTCTCCTCGGCCGAGGCCCAGCGTTACTCCCTCCTCGGCCCGCAGGTCATCCGCGTCTGAGGAACTCCGTACGCCCTCTGCCCTCGCCGGGACGGCCAGGGGGCACGGCCGTCATGCCCAAGTACACAGAACACACCGAACACAGAACGCCGAAAACACGAGCGCAGAGCACCGAACACACGAGCGCAGAGCACCGAACACGAGCCGCTACAACCGATCAGGAGAACTTATGCCCCACCAACAACGACGGCGCGGCATCCGCGTGCGTGCGGTCGCGGGCACGGCAGCGATGGCACTCCTCGCCGGGTGTGCCGGAGCCGGCGGTACCTCCTTCGGAGGGGGTGACGCACTGAACGTACTCATGGTGAACAACCCGCAGATGGTCGAGTTGCAGAAACTCACCGCGGACCACTTCACCAAGGAGACCGGCATCAAGGTCAACTTCACCGTGCTCCCGGAGAACGACGTCCGCGACAAGATCAGCCAGGACTTCTCCAACCAGGCGGGCCAGTACGACGTCGCCACCATCAGCAACTTCGAGGTGCCCTTCTTCGCGAAGAACGGCTGGCTGCACGCACTCGACGAGTACGCGGAGCAGGACACCGTCTTCGACCAGAACGACATCCTCGAACCCCTGCGGGAATCCCTCACCGCCAAGGGGAAGCTCTACGCCGAGCCGTTCTACGGCGAGTCGTCCTTCCTGATGTACCGCAAGGACGTTTTCGCTGCGAAAGGGCTGAAAATGCCGGCGAAACCCACCTGGCAGCAGGTCGCCGGCCTTGCGGCACAGGCGGACGGCGCCGAGCGTGCGATGAAAGGCATATGTCTGCGCGGGCTCCCCGGCTGGGGCGAGGTCATCGCCCCACTCACGACCGTCGTCAACACCATGGGCGGCAGCTGGTTCACCGAGGACTGGGAGCCACGACTCACCTCCCCGGAGTTCAAGAAGGCGACCCGGTTCTATGTCGATCTCGTCCGTGAACACGGTGAGTTGGGCGCCCCCCAGTCGGGGTACGCCGAGTGCCTCAACAACATGACGCAGGGCAAGACCGCCATGTGGTACGACGCCACCGCGGGCGCCGGATCGCTGGAGGCGGCAGGCTCCCCGGTGAAGGGAAAGATCGGATACGTCCCCGCGCCGGTGGAGCTGACCAAGAGTTCGGGCTGGCTCTACACCTGGGCCTGGGGCTTGCAGAATGCTTCCAAGAAGCCCGACAAGGCGTGGAAGTTCATCTCCTGGGCCTCGGGCAAGGAGTACGAGACGCTCGTCGGCGAGAAGAGCGGCTGGGCCGATGTGCCTGCGGGCAAGCGGGCCTCCACCTACGCCAACCCCCACTACCGCGAAGCCGCGGGAGCCTTCGCGGACGTCACCGAGCAGGCCATCGCCGGCGCCGACCCGTTGAATCCGGGCACTCAGCCGCGCCCCACGGCAGGCATCCAGTTCGTCGGCATCCCCGAGTTCACCGATCTCGGCACCAAGGTCGCGCAGGAGATCAGCGCAGCCATCGCCGGCCGCCAGTCCGTCGACAAGGCCTTGGCCGCCTCCCAGAAGCTGGCCGAGAAGGTTGCCAAGGAGTACCGATGAGCACAGTTGTCAGTACCCAGCCGCTGTCCCCTCCGAAGGCCGCCAAGCCGGCCCGTCGCAAGGGAGGAGCGCGCGCCTGGGCGACCCGGGCCCCGCTCCTGCCCGCCCTGGTCTTCCTGATCGCGGTCACCCAACTGCCGTTCGTGGCGACTCTGGTGATCTCCCTCTTCGACTGGAACTCCCTCAACCCCGACAAGCGCAGCTTCAACGGGCTCGCCAACTACGCCTCCGTCTTCACCGACGCAGCGCTGCGCGACTCGGTCCTCACGACGATCGTGATCACCGCGAGCGTCGTCGTCGCCACGGTGGTGCTGGGGCTGATACTCGCCCTGCTGCTCGATCGCACGTTCTTCGGCCGGGGCATGGTGCGCACCCTGCTCATCACCCCCTTCCTGATCGTCCCCGTCTCGGCCGCGCTGCTGTGGAAGCACGTGCTCTACAACCCGGAGTACGGGCTGCTCAACGGCGCACTGACCTGGGTCGGCGAGCTGTTCGGTGATACGTCCCCGAGCCAGCCGGACTGGATCTCGGGGATGCCGCTTCTCGCGGTCGAGGCCGCCCTCGTCTGGCAGTGGACGCCGTTCATGATGCTCATCCTGCTGGCCGGGCTGCAGAGCCGGCCCGCCGAGATCATGGAGGCTGCGCGCCTCGACGGTGCGAGCACGTGGCAGACCTTCCGCTACCTGACGCTGCCGCATCTGCGCCGGTACCTCGAACTGGGCGTCCTGCTCGGCTCCGTGTACATCGTGCAGAACTTCGACGCCGTGTTCACGATCACCTCCGGAGGGCTCGGCACCGCCAACCTTCCCTACACGATCTACCAGACCTTCTACCAGGCTCACGAATACGGACTGGCGTCCGCCGCAGGAGTAGTCGTTGTGATCGGCACGATGGTCATCGCGACGTTCGCGCTCCGGGTCGTCTCGTCCCTCTTCCGTGAGGAGGCGAACCGCGCATGACCGCTCCCACCGTCCCCGCCGCCCCCGCACCCGCGCCCCGAGCCGCCCGTCCGGGCGCTGTTCCCCTCGCCGCGAGACGAGCCGCGCGACGCTCCGCCGCGCTGGGTCTGCTGGCCTGGGTAGCGGGACTCGGCTTCTGTCTGCCCGCCATGTGGATGCTGCTGACCTCCCTGCACTCCGAGGCGGACGCGGCGACCAATCCGCCCTCCCTCACTGCACCGCTGACGCTCGGCAGCTATCGGGAGTTCTTCGGCGCGGGCAGCGGCGCGAGCCCCTGGCCGCCCCTGATCAACTCGCTCAGTGCTTCGGTCTTCTCCACCCTGCTGGTACTCGTCCTGGCCCTCCCCGCCGCGTACGCACTCTCCATCCGGCGCGTACGCAAGTGGACGGACGTGATGTTCTTCTTCCTGTCCACCAAGATGCTCCCGGTCGTCGCCGGACTGCTGCCCGTCTACCTGTTCGCCAAGAACGTCGGGATGCTGGACAACATCTGGCTCCTCGTTCTCCTCTACACCTCGATGAATCTGCCGATCGCGGTGTGGATGATGCAGTCCTTCCTCGCGGACGTGCCGGTCTCGATCATCGAGGCCGCGCAGGTGGACGGCGCCCGACTGCCGACCGTCCTCCTCCGGGTGGTCGCGCCGGTGGCCGGCCCCGGGATCGCGGCAACCGCACTGATCTGCTTCATCTTCAGCTGGAACGAGTTGCTCTTCGCACGGGTCCTCACCGGCGTCGTAGCCCAGACCGCACCCGTCTTCCTCACCGGATTCGTCACCAGCCAGGGGCTCTTCCTCGCCCAGCTGTGCGCCGCGTCCGTCGTTGTGTCCCTGCCGGTGCTCGCCGCCGGCTACGCCGCCCAGGACAAGCTTGTCCAGGGCCTCTCTCTTGGAGCTGTGAAGTGAAGGCAGCGATCGTCGAAGCTCCCGGCAAGGTCTCCGTCACGACAGTCCCCGATCCCACCCCGGGACCCCGGGAGGTCGTCGTCGCTGTTGCCTCGTGCGGGCTCTGCGGCACCGATCTGCACATCCTGGAGGGCGAGTTCGCGCCCACCCTGCCGATCGTGCCCGGACATGAATTCGCCGGAGAGATCGTGGGCATCGGCAGTGACGTCACGGAGCTGCAGGTGGGCGACCGGGTCGCCGTCGATCCGTCCCTGCACTGTCACGAGTGCCGTTACTGCCGCAGCGGGCGCGGCAACCTCTGCGACCGCTGGGCCGCCATCGGCGTCACCGTCCCCGGCGGCGCGGCGCAATACGCTGTGGCGCCCGTCGCCAACTGCGTACGCCTGCCCGAGCACATCGATGTGAAGGACGCGGCGCTGATCGAGCCGCTGTCCTGCGCGGTCCGCGGCTACGACGTACTGAGCAGCACCCTCGGTGCCCAGGTGCTGATCTACGGCTCCGGAACGATGGGCCTGATGATGCTGGAGCTTGCCAAACGCACCGGCGCGGCGGGGGTGGACGTCCTCGACGTCAATCCGGAACGCCTTGCCACAGCCGGTCTGCTCGGCTGTTCCCGCTCGGCAGCCAGGGCGGAGGAACTGGACCGCCCGGACGGCTGGGACGTCGTCATCGACGCGACCGGCAACGCGGGCGCCATCCAGGACGGCCTCGGCCGGGTCGCGAAGGGAGGTACGTTCCTCCAGTTCGGGGTCGCCGACTACGCGACGACGGCGGTCATCGAGCCGTACCGCATCTACAACCAGGAGATCACCATCACCGGTTCCATGGCGGTGCTGCACAGCTACGAGCGCGCCGCCGCGCTCTTCGCCACCGGGGCGCTGGACCCGTCCGTCTTCATCAGCGACCGGCTGCCGCTGGAGCAGTACCCGCAGGCCATCGACCGGTTCAAGGCGGGCCTGGGGCGCAAGATCGTGGTGGAGCCGTGACAGGAGGTCCCGACGCCGTCCTCGTCCTCGGCGAGGCACTCATCGACCTCGTACCGTCGCCCGGTGAGCCGGGCATCCGGCTCGCCCAGCCCGGCGGCGCGCCCGCCAATGTCGCGGCCGGACTGGCCCGGCTCGGAACGCCGACCGCGTTCGCCGGCGGTCTGGGCGGCGACGGTTTCGCACGGACCATCGAGCGGCGGCTGCTGGAAGCCGGTGTCGACCTCGCCCTCTGCGCACGCTCCGACCGCCCCACGGCACTGGCCGTAGCCGATCCCGGTACCGAGGGGACCGACTACCACTTCCACCTCCAGGAAACGGCGACGTTCCAGCTGCGGGACCGTGCGGCGCAAGCCACCCGCTTCGGCGCGGTGTATGTGGGAGGTCTGGCGAGCGTGGTCGAACCGGCGGCCGGGGCCGTGCGGGCGACCGCGCTGGCGGCCGCCGAACACTCCCTCCTCGTGGTGGACCCCAATGTGCGCGAGGACCGCACGCTGGATGCCGGCTGCGGCGTGGCAGCGCTGCGCGAGCTGTGCACCCTGGCGCATATCGTCAAGGCCAGCGACGAGGACATGCTGCGGCTCTGGCCGGACGCTCCGCCGGACGAGACCTGCCGGAGGCTCGCCGCCGAGGGGCGGCTGGTGGTCCTGACGCGTGGGGCCCGGGGCAGTACGGCCTACACTCCCGCCGCACCGCCGGTGTGCGTCGCGGCCGCACCGGTTGCGGTGGTCAACACGATCGGCGCAGGTGACGCCTTCATGGCGGGCATGCTGACCTGGCTCGCCGCCGACGGTTCCTTCACATATGACCTGACGGTGCGGCAGGCCGAGTCCATGCTGTCCTACGCCTCCCAGGTGGCCGCCTCGGTGTGCGCGCAGGCGGGCACCGAACCCTCGGCGCCCGTCGGTATCTGACGCGTCCGCACCGGACACACCTGCTCTGCCCCACCGGACTCCTCCGGCGGGGCAGAGCCCTGGCGGTGCGACTTCGCGAGTCGCGTCATGCCGAGTCGAGTTCGGTGTGGGGAGCGGCGACGACGCCATTGGCCGTCTCGGCGCCGCGTGCGTCCCGGGGGCACCGCAGGACACGGACGGCGGGCGTCGGTCAGGTGGACACGGTGAGCGGGCGCGGTGACGTGACGCCGGCGCCCATCCGCATCGTCTCTGTGAGCCTGCCGCGCAGCCGGGCGAATTCCGGTGACGAGCGGAGGGCGGCCACGTCGGCCTTCGGGCCTCGCTCCAGACCGACGGGGAACTCGGCGACGACCCTGCCTGGACCTGCGGCCATCACCAGCACCCGAGAGCCGAGGAGGACGGCCTCCTCCGCAGAATGGGTCACGAACAGCACCGTGGTGCCGAGCCACGTGGCAAGGGTCCGGACCTCCTCCTGCAGGCGTTCCGCGTCAGCGCGTCCAAGGTGGCGAACGGTTCGTCCATGAGTAACATTTCGGCCTCCGCCGCAAGCGCGCGGGCGATGGCCACGCGCTGCTGTTGGCCGCCGGACAGTTCCCTCGTGCGGCGGCCGGACATGCAGGGCAGGCCGACCCGCTCCAGGAGTTCCTCGATCCGTGCGGCTCGTGCGGGGCGCGGGACACCGTGCCGGGCCAGGGCGAGCGCGAGATTCCCGGCCACCGTCCGCCAGGGGAAGAGGCGGGGCTGCTGGAACCCCCCTGCGCGGCTGCCTGGTTCCGGTGCGGCGCCTCTGACCAGGGCGCTGCCCTTCGCAGCCTGTTCGAAGCCCGCGACCACACGCAGCAGTGTCGTCCTACCGCACCCCGATGGGCCGACGATAGCCACGAACTCCCCTTCTGCAATCCGCAGTTCGACGCCGAGGACACCGGCGGCTGCCGCGGTTGCCACGGGAGAGTCAGCCTGCGGCACGGGACAGCTCCTTCACCGCAAGGGCCCGGCCGAACACGGCCTCGTCCGGGACCGCATCGACGGCCTTCTGGCTCGTGAGGAACACGGCTGCGTCGTGAAGGTTCGAGGCGAACTTGCCGGGCGCGCCCGGCTTTCCCAGGTACACAGGCCCGGTCTGCTCCTTCGCGCTCAGCAGCACCAGTTGGGCGAGCTGCCGTTCGGCCTCGGCCGGGGGCAGGCCGACTTCCGCGCCGATGGATGCCGCCGCCTTGTCCGGTGTCTTCCGGGCCAGTGCGACGGCCTGGTCCTCCGCCTTCAGCCACGCGGTGACGATCTCGGAGTGCTTTGCGGCGAAGGCATTGGTCACCACGCCCAGGTCGGCAGTGGGCTTGCCCTGTTCAGCCAGTTGCCGGCTGCAGATCAGGACCTTGCCGTCCTTGGTGAGCTCGCCGAGTGTGGGAGGAGCAGCTGCCCGTTGTCGGCTACGTCGCCGTCGGGGATCAGCGCGGTCAGGACACGGCGGGCACGACCGACGGAGCGCATGGAGGAGGGGAGGCGCAGGCCGGTGATGGGCCGGATACGCATTGGGCATGCTCCAGGGATCGTCGGGCGGGGGATGGTGGTCCGGCGGTCCTGTGACCGCCCCGGGCGTCGGGACAAGCCCCCTTCTGTGCTGCGTCCCCCGTCTGCTCTCCACGATGGGAGCCGGGCTCTTCCAGTGGACCGGCCATCCGGCCGGGCTTGGGGTGGCCGAAAGTACGACCCGCCACCCCCGCCGACCTGCGGACCCACCTTCCTGCACCATGGCCACCCCGGGTGGCACCTCTTCGGGGCCGGACTCCGGCCTCGGTCCAGTCCGCAGACGCCGTCAGGCCGTAACCCACTGCACCCGACCTGTTCTGTGGGTACGTCCCGCCAGCTCACGCTCTTGCACAGCACGTAAACAATGCCCCGCAGAGCGGCCTGGTCATCCACCGGCAACCGCCCGGGATACCGATGCCGCCGAGAGGCGGACGAGGAGGCAGCAGCGGGGCTGTGCGTTCCCACGGGCCATCAGGCACAAGATCAGCAGACACCCGGCAGATCCTGCCGACACTACACCCAACTACCAAGCCAACACACCGATCTCATTCTGAAACGATCAGTAAGTCGTGCTGGTGCCAGGCGAGTTGAATACTCTCTAACTTGTTGCTAAGTTATCCGGTCTGTGGTAACTTGGCAACAAGTTAGAGAGTCTTTCTTCGAGGGGTGGATGGGTGCTTCAGATCCAGATCGGTGCCGAGCGTGCCGCGGACGCGGACGACCGCCTGAAGCGGACCGTCATCGGGTGGCGCCCCGGCATGAGCGAGGACGAGGCATGGGAGGCCGGTCGCGGGATCTGGAAGTTCAACGCCGACCGGGCCCTTTCCCAGAACGAGGTGCAGATCATCAATACCGCGGGCACTGTGCTCGCGGTCGCGAAGATCATCGGGATTTCCAAGCACGGTGACCGCTACGCCCTCGAGGGCGATCTCCTGCGCGGCGACTCGCGTGTCGGCAGACCAACCCCCAGCCCGCATCTGTCCCGCAACCCTGTCACCTACATCTGAAGGGGGCGGTCTTGGTGAGCGACTTCGATGCGATCGACTCGCTGCTCGCCGCCGTCGGCCCGGAAGCCGAACTCCCGGCAGCTGAGGCGCGCCGCGAGCTGCGGGAGCGGGCCCGGCTGTCCAAGGCGCAGGTGGCCCGCGCACTCGGGGTGAGCCCGTCCACGGTCAGCGGGTGGGAGAGCGGCCGGGACCCGGCGGGCGAGATCCGCAACAAGTACGCGTATCTGCTGGACGGTCTGGCCGCCAAGCTCGCCACCGAGACGGAGACCGAGACCGAGACGGCGACCGCCACCGAGACCGAGAACAAGGCCGAGACCGAGGCGGCGCCGGCTGTGGAGCAGCCCGTGACGCCAGAGACCGCTGCAGCGGCCGACGATCCTTCGCCGGAGCCCGGCCAGGGCGCCGATGAGGTGGAGGTTCTGACCGTGCCGGAGCCGTGTGTGCTGTGCGGATCTCCGGCCGTGCACCAGGTAGCAGGGTTCGCCCAGCACCTGGACCCGGCCGGCTGCCGGCCCACCGCCACGGCCCGGACCCAGGCTCCGGCGGCTGCGCCCGTTGCTGCGACTGCGCAGCCGACGCCCGCCTCGAAGCCGTCGCGCGCACCGCGTACGACGCGCCCCTCCGAGCGTCCCGCAGGCCCGGCACGGCGTGCGTTCCAGGAGCCGTCCGGACCGGTCGATCTGATCGGTCAGGCGGTTCAGGCCGCGCTCGCGGAGCACCAGGGCGATATCGAGGCAGCATCGGCGGCGTTGTTGAAGCGGGCGATCCCGGACGCGATGAGGCTGCTGGACGAGACCCGCAAGGGCGCCCGCTACGACGTGATCGCCCACCCCTGGATCCCCGACATCCTCAAGAAGCAGACCTCCCGCGGCGCGGACCAGATCTGGGAGGCCCGCCCGAAATGGACCCGCCACGAGCTCCCGCCCGGCCGGCATGAGGTGACCGCGCTGGACATCAACGGCGCCTATCTGTCCGCGTTGAAGACGCATTTGCCACTCGGGCAGCTGGAGCATTCCACCGGCTTCACCCACGACCGCCGCCGCGCTGGAGTCCATCTGATCACCCCGCCGGAGTGGGAACACGAGGCGGTGCTGCCCAACCCGATCGGCAACCGGGACGAGCCCGGCCCGCTATGGGTGACCGAGCCGACCCTGCGCCTCCTGCTGCGCCTGTCCGGCCCGAAGCATGGGCTGTGCGAGCCGCCTCAGATCCATGAGTCGTACACCTCCGGAGCCACCGAGAACCTCCTGGAGAAGTTCCGCGTCGCCCTCAAGGACGCCCGCGACCTGGCGATCGAACAGGGCGATACGGTGACGCTCGAGTACGTGAAGGCGATGTACTCGAAATTCGTCTCCACGATGGGGGAGTCGAACTACAACCGGGAGCTCTACCGCCCGGACTGGATGCACATCATCCGCTCCCAGGCGTTCTCCAACCTCTGGATGAAGGCCCTCAAAGCCCACGATGCGGGCCTCACGGTCGTGCGTGCGATGGGTACCGACGAGCTCCATGTCATCGGCGACTGGCATCGTGTCTTCCCCGAAGGCCGCGGTGTCACCGAGGTCAAGACGAAGGACACCTACACCGTCGGCAGCGACACCGACGACACCACCGGGGAGGGGCAGTAGATGCCGGAGAGGAACCTCGACTTCGGGAAGTTCGGTGCCCGCGGTATCAAGGGCAGTGACGCCGTTGCGCGCAAGCTCGATGAACTCGCGGGTGGCATCGCCACCCCGGTCACTGCGAAGCGCGGTCTGATGGCACGCCTGCACTACCTGACGAAGACGGACCACAGCCGTACCGCGGCCAGGGAAGCCGGCCTGACGGTGACCGACCGCACGCTCAAGGCGTGGCTGGAGGGCAAGCGCCGGCCGTCGAAGGCCAGCCTGGAACGCATCGACGCCGCGTACCGGGCAGTGCGCCGCCACAACGTGGCCCGCCATCTCCTGGCCCGCCTCAACCGTGACGGACGCGGTACGCGGGTGGAGATTCACCCTCTCAACCAGTCGCAGGTGGCCAGACCGCTGCAGCGGGTGGTGGAGTACCGGACGGTGAACGTACGCCGCTGGGACAGGATCGTCGGGGCCTGGGCGGCCGGCGACCACCAGGGCCTCGACGACGCGTGGACCACCGATGTGCTCCCGGACCTGGGCAGTCAGTGGGGGGCCTACGAGTACTGCACCAGCGTCGGCTTCGCCGCATAGAAGCCCCTCGGCAGGAGGTGGTCCCGAGTGCGCTCTGTGATGGCGTACGGTGGGGATCACCGACGCGGGGTGGAGCAGCTCGGTAGCTCGCTGGGCTCATAACCCAGAGGTCGCAGGTTCAAATCCTGTCCCCGCTACTGCTGAAGAAGGGCCCGGATCCACAGCGGATCCGGGCCCTGCCGCGTGAAAGGTCTCACGAAGAGGCATGACCGGGAAGCGCCCGCGGCGGGGACGAGGTCACCACGGTGCCCGTAACGCCGTCGGCTCCCGTCCCGCCGGGTCCTGAACGACGAACCGGCCCCTGCTGGAACTGATCGGGGATGTCCTGGCTCTCGACAGCGACGTGCTGTGGGCTGTCGATCTCAACCACGGTGGTGCCGCCCTGCTGATCGGGCTGCTGCTCGGTCACGACCAGCCGATGGTCTACATCACCGGCCTGACCATGCACCGTGCCTCGGCCTCCTACCGGGGCGAGGGCAAGACAGACGCCAAGGCCGCCTTCGTCATCGCCGACCGGCTCGCCGGCTACGCCGGCCTGGCACCGGCCCCACGCGACTCCGGCCGCTTCAGCGGCAACCTGCGCCGACCACGCCGGTTCCACCGCGGCCTGCTCAGCGCCTTCTACCTCTCCTCGCTGTCGAGCCTGAAGAGCTGCCCGGCAACGAAGGCGTACTACCAACGCAAACGGCCTGATGGTCATGTGCGTGCTTTCCCTGGAGAGGTACTGGGGTTCTGGCGTTCCGGTCACGCCGATGACGCTAATTGCCGGTGGACCTGCACAGCCCGGCTTCAGTACCGCATTGAGGGTTTCTACGGATGCCCGCGCGGGACGGCGCGTGTGAAGCTCCCTCCAGAGCCGCCGAGAGCGCTCCCGGCCACCTGCCTGCCGCCGCCGCACCCCCCCGGACGGCCTCGGCTCGCAGCGGGGCCAGTAGCCTGCGGTTCGCGTCTTTGCTGCTCGCACCCCTGCTGGTGCGGGTGACCCCGACGGGCGGGCCACACCGATCCGTTCCCTGATCACAGACAAGGCGAACGTCATGGCACACAACAAGAACGGCGACACCCCGCTGCCCATCGATATGGCCGCGATCCGGCAGACCGTTGAGGTGATGCGGGCCGAACGGGCCGCCACGTTCGAGGCCGACGACAGCGGCTGGCTTGCCGACCTTGTGGAGTGGGACCTCGACAGCTACCAGGAGTTCGTCGCCCAGCTGCGTGTCACCCTCGACCCCGAGCTGCTCGGGTACGTCCCAGAGATGTGCGCCAAGACTCTCGGCGACACCGGAACGAGCCGCACCCTGATCGGCGACCAGCAAGTGGACACCCCGTTCTTCCACCACGGCGACCTGGTGGTCAAGGGCGACCTGGGCGTGGGCGCGCCCTTCGTGGTAACCGGATCGGTGACGGTCGAAGGTGTGGTGGCGGACTGCGCCCCCTACTCGGTGGTGGCGATCGGCGGCACGGTGAAGGCTCGGGGGGTCCTCACCAGCGGCGAGATGCTGGTCATGGGCGACATCGAGGCCGACGTCGTCTACGGCGACTACAACGACAGCACGCTTCACGCGGGCACCATGCGCGCCCGTCTGGTCATCGAGGACGACCACGAGACGATCGCGACCGTGGAGGCGGACCTCTACTTCGACCTGGACGACTACCAGCAGGGATACGGGGACGGCGTGCAGGAGCAGCTGCGCGCGTTCCTGGTGGACGAGGTCTTCGCCGCCGACGAGGACGAGGACGAGGACGAGGAGATGTTCGACGCCAGCCTGCTCTTCGCACGGCTGCGCGAGGGCCTGCCCGTCTTCCGCGCCGACGCGGCTCCCGAGGGGCGCTGAGGCCCGCTGGCGAGCTCGTCCGTCGGCCTGGGTGCCCATCTCCCGATTCACTCACCGAACTGCCAGGCACATCACCCATGGAGCAGCCGCAGATGGCCGATAAGGAATTCCGGCACAGCGATCCGGAATCCGGTCCGGTGACAACCGTGCACTTACCGGCGGGGTTTCGAGTCCCGGCGGGACCCCGCGGTACGCGGCACCCTGCTGAACGTCATGCTGCAGAGCACCGACCGCGAACTGCCCGCACTATGGCTGGAGATCCTGGAGAAGTCCGGTGCCACCGCCGGGCTGTGCGACGCCACGATGCCCGACGAGGAACGCCCTGCCGACGGCGGCGCGGGCTGGCTGAAACGGTATCTGGCCTTCCGGCGGTACATGTAGTCGCGCCTGTAGAGCGTCACCTGCCGAGGCTAGGGCATCCGTTCGGTCTGAGCGACCGGCAGCCGCGTGACGAGCCAACCGCCTGGTCCCGCCGGGCCCACGCACTCGCTGTTTGACACGCCAGCTCATGGGATGTCTGTCAAGTTCTTCTGTTCAGTTCATTCTCTGAACTAGCTGTTGCAGAGCGGAACGTTGTTGACGGAGCTCACGTCTGGGTGGCGGCAAGGACTGTACTGAGTGCGACGGTGGCGTCGAGGAGGGCACGGGAGCGAGCCGCGATGCTCACATCTCGGGCCGCCAGCGCGGCTCCGATGTCTTCCGACCGGTGCCCGCGCCGCAAGCCCGGCATCAAGGCCCGGAGCTGGTCGACGCGGTACCCGGCGCTGCGTAGCTGGTGCACAATCCGGGCGTCCCGAGTTTGGGCCGGTGAGTATCGTCGCGTTCCTCGCGGGGAGACCCGGTCAGGAACAGCAAGCCCCTCGGCGTCCCAGTGCCGCAATGTCGATGGGCGCACTCCGAGCGCGGCGGCAAGTTCGGAGACGCTCATTGAATCCGATGGGCGTACGTCTTCGACCAGCTCGGCAGAGATCGCCGCGGCAGCCTCCTTGGCGAGTTTGAGGTCCGTACGCTCCCGGTCGAGTTGGGCGTGCGCCGCGTCGAGGAGTGCAAGTACTTCCGAGGCCGGGCACTCATGCACGGCACGAACGATCCGCTTGGCCTCAACCGGACCCGTGCCGACTGCGAGGGTTCGGTAGGCCAGGGCGGACTGTAGGTGAATTTCCCCGTAGATCCGGTAGCCCGCAGCTGAGCGCGTCGCTGGCGGCAGGACACCGTCGCGTTCGAGATTGCGCACCTGTTGAACGGAGTACCTGGCACGTCGCGCGACATCGACTGTGCGCATGGCCGACGACTTGAGAGTTGACACCCCAAGCTCCTCTGTCTTCCGGCTCAAAGTCTCCACAAGCACCTTAATGAAACGCTTGAGCACATGACCATAGAAGAGATCATCGACTTCGTAGAGGACCTGGATGGAGCCCTGGCCATCAGGCCGGGACCCGACGACGGCTCACCAGAGATCAGTTGGGGGGATACGTTCTTCTTCTACTCTCCTGAGGGCGTCATGCCGAAAGTGACTCAACCGTTCGCAACGATCGTGACGAACAACCAGCCGGGCGACGAGAGGTCTCGCCTGGACCGCCCGGATACGTTCCGCATCAATATGGCCGCTGGGAAGGAATCGTTTCTCAACTGGACCGGCCACGCGCCGCGCGAACCAGCCATCGACGACGACCCCAGCGTCACCGATGCTGTGATTGCACACCCCGTCTACGGCTCCGTCGGCTGGCTCGCGGTGGTGAATCCGGGCCAGCGGACCGATGCGGCAGTCCGCGAGCTGCTCCGCAATGCCCATCACCTCGCACGTTCACGCTATGAGCGACGAACGGGCTCAACGACGAGCTGATAAGGAACGTCGCCAGCTGAGGCAGGGCCCTGTGCCGGTTGAGATCGGAGCGGGCTCTGCAACGCCAGATTCTTCAGGTTGTCGATCGGCGGAACGGGACGACGTTGTCGGAGACAGGTGCGCGCTCTGCCTGCCTGTCACTCTCATGAGTGAGAACAGCGCTGGCGAGGGTGAGCCTGGTTACCTGCTGGCGAAGTTCCTCGATTTCGGCCGTCGGGTTGGCAATGGTCTTCTTGAGCTTGGCGACGGTCTCCCGGAGCCGTTTCTCGGGTTCCGGGACCTGTCGGGTTTCGTTGCGGACGCGCTCGTAGAACTCGTTCTTCAGATCGGCGTGCCGCTTCATGGGGGCCATGCGGTGGACGTCAGCCTCGGCGGCGAGGGCGACGATGGTGAGGCTGCCGTTGGAGGCGGTGGCCTGTCCGCTCAGGAGCCGGTCCATGGCCTTGCGGTTGCGGGCGCGTTCTTCGTCGCGCTGTCGGTTCATGCGAGGGCCTCGGCAGTCTGGGCGGTGGCGTCGTGGGCGTCGCGGTAGCGCGGAGTTTGGCGGCGTTGGCTCGGAGGCGCTTGGCGATCCTGTCGGGTGAGTGGGTGGCCAACTGCTCGATCTCCTTGACTCGTTGCCGTAGCTGGTGGGCGTGAGCGTCGGTGCGGACCGTGTTGCCGCAGCCGGACTGGCAGGCGTACTGCCTTGGGGCCGTGGCGCCCGGCTTGGGTTCGCAGAGGGCGTTGTCGTGCTTGAACGCGCAGATCCGGAACGCGTCGGGGTTGTCATAGATCACGACGCCGTCCCGGGCCTGATCCAGCGCCTCATGGGCGCCAGCCTCGAACACCTCCCGAGAAGCGCGCTGAACTTGCTGATCGGGCAGCACGTAGACGCTTTCGTGGGTGCCCTGGGTGTGCTGCAGCGGCCGGCCCTCGCGGGTCACCGTCGTCCGCCGGATCCGCTGGAACGGAGAGCCAGCCAGCCCGTGACTGTGTGCCCACCACTTCGCATCATCGTCGGAGACGCCGAAGACCAGCGGACCCACCCGGCGAGGCCGGTCCAGATCCAGGGGTTCACGCCCGAGAACAGCTGTGCGCGCGGTCATCAGCAGGTCCGTCCCCGGTGCCAGGCGGCTGACCAGTGCTCGCCCCCAAGCGGTGGCCTCGAGTGCCTGGGTGACCAGCCGCCCGGGGGAGTCGGCCCCGGAGTCAGTGATGTTCTCCGTGGAGAACCAACGGCCCTCGCCCGATCTGCGCTTCTCGACCTGAACCTGGTAGGTCACCGACGCTGTCTCCCCGGCCGAGGGCGCCGTGGACGGTGTGGGCATCCGGTCATAGACGGACATGTTCCAGGCGAAGTTGCTGCTGAGCAGAACGGCCAGAGAGATGAGCTCCCGGCGCGGGAGAAACAGCCTGCCCCACGTGTTCTCAGTGCTGCTTCCACCCAGCAACCTGCGATTGATCACGATGGACTGCTCGCCTGGCAGCAGCCTGCGAGGGACGTCGCCACTCTGCGCGAGGTGATCGAGGACCTGGCCGATCCGCCAGTCGCGGCTGCCCTCGACCAGGTCACCCGCCCGCCATGCCTCCAGCCGAGCCGTATTTTCCCGTATCCGCATCCACGCGGCCCGGAACTGCCGCTGCGCGGCCAGGAGCACCCGATCCCGCTCAGCCTCCTCGTAGGACTGCTTGCTCGGCGCCGGGTCGGGGACCCGCCGGGCCAGTTCCTCCGCCACGGGCCCAGCAGCCAGCCTCGGGTCGTTCGCCAGCAACCGCCGGACCACGCTCAACGTGTTCTTGCCGGTGTTCGTGGCGATGTGCCGGTCCCGCCAGTTCTGGAGCATGAGCACGGTCAGACCGTCCAGGTCCTGCGGAGGGTTCTGCAACTGGGAGAGGAAATCCGTGAAGAGAAGGACTCTGTTCCAGCCGGCCCGGGCTGAGCGGTGACTGGTCCAGTTCCGGGACTGGACGGCGAAAGAGGCTGCGAGCGAGCGCTGCATCGGCCCGGCCACCGGCAGCTCCGCGAAGTCGTACTCCCTCGCGTAGCCGGCCTTGTTGAGGACCGTCACCACGAGGCCGTCCGGGGCCATCCGCGGTGCGGCGCGGTGACGGGCGGGCGGCAGGACGGCTTTGCGCCCGTGCCCGCTCACCGGACCTCCCCGAGAAGCGTGTCAATATCCTGGATCCCGGTGGTCTCCCGGGCGAGCCGGGCGAAGAAGCCGTCCAGATCTTCGACCCCGGTGTCCTGGTCATTGGCCGAGTTGGCAGAGGCCAGGATCGACTCCAACTGAAGATGGGCGACCGGCGCGAGGTAATGCCGCTTCGTCACCTCCACGTCCGCGTGCCCGAGGATGGTCTTCACCAGCCACCACGGATCGCCGAACAACAAGGCGAAGTCCCGCCGGTCCGCCTTCGTCAGCCCGAAGCGCGTCTCCATCAGCTGGTTCAGCACAATCAGCAGATAGAGCGCCGCCGAGTGCCGGGTCGAATGCGGGGTCGCGTACGGACTCTTGCCCCGGACCTCTGCCAGGCGGAAACCCCGCCCGATCTTCCGCTCCTCCGGCGTGAGCAGGACGTTCTCGCAACGCAGGTGCGCCGCTCTGAACACGCCGTTCCACCCCTCGGGCGCCATCGGCAGGCCCTGCTCGGTCAGCCACAACCACGCCGGTTCCGGCCCCTCCGGCTTCTCGACGAACAGCCACTGACGCTCACGCCAGCCCAGCCGGCTCAGCTCCCGCTCACCGACGACACCGTTGAGGTCAACCCACCCAACCTTCGGTTTCAGCCCGCTGGTCACCCTCGTGACCAGCCACATCACCGGAAGACGCTCGTAGCGGCCCGCAGCCTGGGCCCGCTGGACGGCCCACGCCAGCTCGGAGGCCACGTATGCCTCAACCTGCCCGACAGCATCCAACGAGGCGTAGAAGACCCGGCTGTTCTTCGAACGGGTCACCGCCCCGGCGACGCGACCGTGACAGTAGCGGCCAAAACGAAGCTGCTGGGTGGCCAGCTCGGACATCAGCAGCGAGCCGCCCTCCTGCCGGGGCAGGCCGGGATGGTCCTTTGCAGGGTGGAGGCGATGGCGGGCGAGTTGTAGTGCTCGACCACGCTGCCGCGGCCGATCGCCTGGATTACTGGCGGGAGGGGGTTATTCCGACTGTGCACTATTCCCCCCTCCGGCCAGTAGTCCGTGGCTCTTGGCAGCCTCTCAGGCGACGGTCGCCGGGGTGTCCCGCAGGGTGACGTTGGCGTGGCTCTCCTGGAAGCTCTGGTCGGAGACCAGGGTCAGCCGGGCTGTGGACTGGAATTCCGGAAGAGTGGCGGAGCCGCAGGACACCATCGTGGTCTTGAGTTTGGCGATGGTCAGGGCGAGCCCTTCGTCGAGGTCGCCGGCGTAGGGGACGTAGCCGTCGACGCCTTCCTCGAAGATCAGCCCCTGGCCACCCTGGCCATAGCGCTGCCAGTTGCGGGCCCGGTTCGAGCCTTCGCCCCAGTACTCCTTCACGAAGCCGTCCCGGGTGGCGAGTTTCGCGCCGGCGGCCTGGTCGAAGCGGGCGAAGTAGCGTCCCATCATGACGAAGTCGGCGCCCATCGCCAGTGCCAGGGCCACGTGGTAGTCGTGCACCAGTCCGCCGTCGGAGCAGATCGGCACGTACTCGCCGGTGCGATCACGGAAGGCGTCCCGGGCCGCGGCGACGTCCAGCACCGCGCTGGCCTGGCCGCGTCCGATGCCCTTCTGGTCGCGGGTGATGCAGATGGAGCCGCCGCCCACGCCGACCTTGACGAAGTCCGCTCCGGCCTCGGCGAGGAAGGTGAAAGCTTCACCGTCGACCACGTTGCCGCCGCCGGTCGGGATCTCCGGGTAGTGCTTCTTCACCCAGGTCAGGGCTTGCGCCTGCCAGTCGCTGTAGCCGTCGGAGGAGTCGAAGCACAGGGCGTCCGCGCCCGCCTCCAGCAGGGCGGGGACGCGCTCTTGGTAGTCGTGGGTGTTGATGCCCGCGCCCACGCGCAGGCGCTTGGAAGTATCCACGGCCTGGTTCGGGAAGCGCTTGTTGTCCGTGTAGTCGGACCGGAACACCAGATACTGGAGATGACCCTCGGCGTCCAGCACCGGGAGGCAGTCCAGCCGCTGGTCCCACAGCCGCGCGTTGGCCTCGGAGAGCGTGGTGTCGGGCCCGGCGTGGGGAAGTTCGGCGATGGCGGTCATCCGACCGCTCACCGGTCCGTCGAGGTCGTGGCGCTGGGGGTGGAAGTCGCGGGAGGTCACCAAGCCGAGCAGGCGGCCGGCGGCGGTGCCGTCGTGGGTGACCGCGGCGGTGCTGTGACCGGTGCGTTGCATGACGGCGAGCAGGTGACTCAGGCTGTCTTCCGGGCGGACGTTGGTGTCGCTGGTGACGAACCCGGCCTTGAAGTTCTTCACCTGGCGGACGGCTGCGGCCTGGTCCTGGATCGACTGGTTGTGGTGCAGGAAGCTCAGACCACCGTTGCGCGCGAGCGCGATCGCGAGATCGGGTGTGCTGACAGCCTGCATGATCGCGGACGTGAACGGGGACTGCAGCTCGACCGCCGACGCCTCGCCCGCGATGTGCCGCACCAGGGGCGTGCGCAAGTCAACCGTCGCAGCCGAGCAGTCGGTCCGAGTCCGGTTCGGCAAGAGCAGAAACTCGTTGAACGTCCGTGAGACCTCGGCGATGATCTGTGCCACTCGTTCCTCCTGACCCGTCGGCCGGGGCCCGACTGCCCGGCCGTGAAGATCGCCCCGTGTCCCAAGACCCGGGCAGGCAGGTGCCGACATGGCAGCTGTGGAGGTGCCACGAACTGCGGCAGAGCCCTGACCAGCCCGTGTCGAACCGGGTGCGGTCGTGACCTGGCACTCTATCGACTGCCCCGCCACTGCACGAATCGTCTTTTCTTCACCGGCTCGCCGGTCGCGGGTGGCTCCTTCTGGTCCTCGGCGCGTGCTGCGAGGTACTCGGGGTACTGCTCGGCATGGAAGCCGCTGGTGGTGTCGAGGTAGCGGTCGACGCGGTCCCAGCCGTTGGCGACGGTGGTGTAGGCGGCTTCGAGGTCGAGGTAGCTGGGTGGGGCGGCGTGGGCCGCTGTGGTGGCTGCTCCGAGGCTCAGCAGTGTGAGGAGCAGGCCGAGCAAGGTGTTCACGCGAGTACGACAGCACCACGTGGAAGGAGTGGACCTTCGGGATGCCCAGATGGGCGAGGACCTTGCCCTCATCACCCCAGTCCACCTGAGCCTGAGCACCCGGGATCACGTCGAACCTGCGGTGCATCCCCGTCAACTCTCGTGGGGTGATGTCCAGTTCCTCCGCGATCCTTGGGCGGGCCTCCTGCACGTAGAGCTTGACCCGCTGGTAGTTTTCGGTGAATCCGTACTTCGTGGCCAGCCGCGCGTGAATCACCGCGGCCTTCATCAGGATCCCGGCCCGGAGCATCGCGTCGATCAGCGGAGCGACCTCGTCAACCACCCGCTGCGCGGCTGGCCACTCGCCGTCCGGCGCGGCGGCGCAGACGAGTCAGCAGACAGGTACTTGCTGACCGTCCGCCTTCAGCCCGGTCTCCTTGGCGACCTCCGACAGGCTCATCGCCCCGGACTCCACCAGGCCACGAAAACGCCGGAGTTCCAGCCAGCGCTGCGGGTCCAAGACCATGGCCCACTCCTCTCTGCAACCTTGGACAACAGGCAGCAGGGTGCCGGGGACCGTCTCTCAGCACATCAAGAACTCTGCACGTTCATCCGTACGCGGCTATGCGTGTTCACGTGTACGCCGACAGCTGCGTTCTCACGTAGGTGCAGGTCGACCAGATGGAGCCCGCAGAAGCATGTCACCGCCTCTCGGGTCTCCGGACGGACGGCCGGGTTGTCGTTCAGCACCTGCGAGACGGTCTGCTTGGACACCTCGGCCGGCTTCTCCCTACCTCCTCCATCGAGTCCAGGGTGAGCCGCAGACTGTAGGCATGAGCAGATTCGCAGAGGTCATGGTTCTGGCGCGCGACGCCGAGGAAGTCATGGAGCCGCTGACTCGTCCTGACCCCGACCGGGAGTGGCATCAGTGCTTCACGCGCGTCGACGACTCCGTCTTCGCCGGCACGGGCACCGGCTCATGGGAGTGCTACATGTGGGTCATCCAGTTCATCCGCCACAACTGGCGGGGCCTGCTGGCGCATTTGGAGGCCCTGCCCTGGCCCGACCCGCACTCCGTCCAGGTCCTGGTCCATGACGAGGAGGACGACTGCTTCGGCCTGTGGATGATTTACGACGGCAAGCTCACCGAGGTTCCTCTCCCCCGCACCACCCGCCATCTGGACCCGAAGGTCAGCGTGACCGGCATGCTCAGCCGAACCGACAGAGGCTGACGGCACCCGGACTCGCCCCGGCTGCTGGTCGTTGACGAGAGCGGCCGAACCTCGTCTTGTGCTCACCCGGATTTGGCCTGAGTGCGCTTGCAGGGCGGCAACCGCGGGTCTAACGTCGGCGGAATGTGACCTACGCAAAACGGGGGTGCGTTCGGCCATGCGCAAAGCGGACGTTGACTTGTTCCGGGCACGCTCGCGGGAGTGGAGGCGCACGGCCTCGGCGGTACTCGTGGCTCTGGTCGCCCTGTCCTTGGCGCTGGTCGGTGCCGGATCCGGCACCGCACCGGCCGCCCAGGCAGCAACGGCGGCCGGGCCCGGCGGCCCGAGTGAGCCCGCGTACACCAAGTGGGGGCCGCCGCTGACGGTCAGAACGATCAACGGCCGGAAGACCTACATCGACGCCAACGGCGTTCCGCACGTCCTCCTTTCCCACGGTGACACGGACGACGCGGAACAAGCCCTGGCCTTCATGAACCGCCGGCTCGCCAAGGAAGGGCTGGCGTACGACTCCAAGACCAAAACCGGGTCCCAGTATCTCTTCCAAGACGAGGAAAACCGCCTGGAAGGGAAGGCGAACGTCGGCGACGGCGTCGCCGGGACCACCTCGGACATGATCAAGGTCACCTGGAGCGACGGTCGGCTCCTCAGCGTCGACTCGGTCGACGCTACGACCACCAATCGTATCGGTGCCGACGCCAACGACCTGGCCTCTATCAGCAAGACCATCACCAACAAACTGCCCGGCGGCAGAAAGAGCCAGACCAACAACGTGGTTTTCACAGCGACCACGGAAGAACAGGCCAAGGCAGTGGCGGACCGCTTCAAGGGCAACCCGAACGTCCGGGTGCTCCACCCCGATTCCGGCTACGACAGCGGGGAGCTGAACACCGACGTCGATGGCCTGAAGGCAGCGGCCGACTCCGTCTTCGTCGCACCGGGAGACTGCCCCGAGGCCCAGTCGCAGAGCGGTTTCGACCGTTCCGGCGCCCCTGCCCACGTCCGGTACGCCGGTTTCGCCGTACGGAGTGCCGCCGACTGCGGTGAGTCGGAGGCGCGGCGTGCGGGCGGCCTTGCGAAGGGGCTTGCCGAGCCGCAACGGGCTCCCGGCGGCATCGACTTCTCACGGCTGGAGCTGCGATACCTCGCCGACTCAGGGACGGGCGCCGGCGGGCTGCGCTACGCCTTCCAGGCCCCCTCGGCCACGTCACGGAATGGGAATTCACTCACGGGGCTGGCACACGCCACGGAGGCTTCCAACTCCTTCTTCACCTGGCTGGAACTGGATCCCTCGACCTTCTGGGTCAATCTCAACCCGAACGAGCCCGACCGCATCGTCGACTCCCAGCTCGGCCGGACCGACGCGGGGCGGGTGCTGTTGCAGGCGGACCTGACACTGAAGAAGACGACCGGCAAGCTGATCCACCCGGACACGAAACTCGGGGCGGATTTCTGGCGCGCGTTGTCCGGGGACTGCATGTCGTTCCGCACGTGGATCGTGCCGGCACCGGCGACGGTGTATTCGAAGGGGGATGAGCTGTACATCCTCAAATCGCCGTTGAACGTGCAAATGGAGACGCAGTATCTGAAGCAGCACGGCGGTTCAGGTGCGGTCTCGTGCCCGGAACAGTCCAAGACCGTGCAGGATCACAACGAGGCACTGTTCCGCGAACTGATCCTGCCCAAGGTGGTCAAGGCGGTGAACACCGCCCCGGAGTACGCCGATCTGCGGCGCGTGTATCTCAGCCGGGTCGCCGCCGAGTGGTACCGGAAGCTCAGTCTGCGCGAGAGTACGACGTACGCAGGGTTGATCGACAAAGGAGACATCAGCGCCTACACGACGCACGAGAACTGGACGCCGATCGACACTTTCCACGCGTACGTACGGTCGTACACCAAGGGCGAGTTCAAGGTGACGCACCGCACCCGCAAGGGCAACACCATCTACACGAGGACCTACATCTACGGTGGTGTCGACTTCACACGTGTTCCCTTCAGCTCCGTGACCGACGCTCAGCTGAAGGTCTCCTCGCCCACGCTGACACGGAACGTGGGCGAGTCGCTGAAGGCGCCCATCAGGGACAGCGGGGCGGGACAGGTCTGGCTCGGCGGAGGTGCGCCGGCGGCGAACCACGGCAAGGCTCCCTCGGGCACGCCGAGCGGCGTGGCGACTTCAGCACAGGGCTCAGGGTCCGCCGTCCCGCGGTGGCTGGTGGCGGCGGCCGTACTCGCCGGGCTGCTGGTAGTGCGCCTGGCGGTACGCCGACGACGACGGGCAGGGTGGCGGTAGCGGCGACGGTCCGGCGCGCCTCTCCGGTGAGCGTGTGGCCGCCGGGCCGTACGTCGCGCGGCCCGGCAGCAGGGAGGCCTGCCGGGCCGTCATACCCAGGCTGTTCGGGCTCCAGCGGGTGCGAGGTCGGTCGGCGAGGACGATCCCAGGCCCTCATGACTCTTGACCTTACCCAAAGGGGAAAGCCGACAGTGTCTGTGGCGACCAAGCCGGCGAGCTGAGCGCGCTTGGCTCTGACTGAACCCGGATGAGAGGAATCTGCATGGATGACGATGCTCTCCTGGTGGAGCAGATGGCCTACTACAGGGTCGGCGCGGTCGAATACGACCGGCCCTATGCGGAGCGCGAAGACCTGCAGGAGTTGCTGGCTGTCGTCGATGAACTCCTGATTGCTGGGAATTGTCCTGGAGTTGGCCTGCGGAACGGGCCAGTGGGCCCGGAGGCTCGTGGCGCGGGCGCAGTCGGTCACGGCTGTCGATGCGGCAGCCGAAGTGCTGGCCCTCGCTCGTGCGCGTACCGCATCCCCCCGTCCAGTTCCTTGAGGCCGACCTGTTCGAGTGGCAGCCGCCACGACGCTACGACTCGGTGTTCTTCGCCTTCCGGCTCTCCCATGTCCCGCCGACGCGGTTGCCCGACTTCTGGAAAACCGTCGCCGCGGCGCTCGCGCCGGGCGGCATAGCGATCTACATGGGGTCTGACCGAGATGCGGGTCAAAGGGGCAATGAGTTGATCTTGAAGCCCTGACTGCTTTGTTACGGGGTCTCGGCCCCGAGGGCGGTGACGCGGTTTTCGTACTCGCGGCGGGCCTTGCGCTGGGCCGGGACCGCCGCGGTGCCGTCGAGGGGCCGGCAGCGGTCGAGGAGTTGGCGGTGGACCGCGGGCGCGGCGGTGATGCGCAAGGTGTAGCCCTGGCCGCGTCGTACGGTCACCCCCTGGTCGAGCGCGGCCCGTTCGGCGGGCTCCAGGTCGGTGGCGCGGAGGAAGTCGGCGACCTTGCCCGGCATGTCGAGGACGACCGGCAGCTCCGGGGCCGGGGCGTCCTGGTCGACGACGGTGTGCTCGGGCAGGAGGTCGGCGACGGCGGTGCGGATGGCGCCGCGGCTGACGTGGTGGTCGCGGGCGAGGGCGGCGATGGACCGGCCCTCCAGGTACGCAGTGCGCACGGCGTCGGTCTTCCCGGCCAGGACGGCCGGGCGGCGCCCGCCCTTGTTGCCCTTCGCCTCCGCGGCCCGCAGCCCGTCGTAGGTCAGCTCCCGCTGGAGGTCGCGCTGAAGTTCGCCGGCGGCCGCGAGCGTCTGCACCATGAACTTCACGGTGGACAGCAGCTCTCCGGTGCGCGGGTGGCGGGCGGTGAGGTCCATCGCGGAGAACGCTCCGTCGTGGATGCGCAGGGCGAGGCGGTCACGGTGGAGGACGTCGAGCACGTCGAGGATGTGCCCGGTGCCGCGCACGAGGCGGAACATCTCGGAGATGTGCACGGAGTCGCCCGGCCGCGCGTAGGTCAGCAGTTCGCCGAACTTCGGCCGTTCCAAGGGGTGGAGGCGGCTGGAGGTGCCGGCCTGCTCCTCGAAGACGACCGGGTCTTCGATCCCGGCCTCATCCAGGACGAGGTTCTGACGGTCGGTCGACACCCGCTTGTAGACCAGATTGGCCATGCCACTCCCCGTGTCGGTGGTCGCATTCGACCCTAGCTGTCAGCAAACCCTGTCATCAGCCACCATCGGATCTGATTGGATCGGCACCTCCGTCGGGCCCCGGAAAGTCCGGGTTCATTGGACGCCCGCCGCGCCTGTCGTCATTCGTTCGTTTGGCGACAGGCAGCCATGGCGGGGTCACCGACCGGCACATAGGAGTGGGTCGGCCCGTCGCCACCGGCGACGGCCGTCCACCCGCCCTGGCGGGGCAGGCTGCCGTGCTCGGAGAGATAGGTGGGCATCCACGTCTCCGCATCGCCTGCCACCGTGTGCAGCAAGGCGGTGCCGGGCGGGAACATCCTGTCGGCCACGACCAGTGCCATGCGCAGCGCCTCGGACATCGACGGGATCTCCGTCACCCGCGCGTGCGTACGCTCCGGGGCACCCCGACCCATCACCGTGACCTGCCACTGCGAGCCGGTCCGTACGTAGTCGGCGAGCGCCTCGGGGCCCTTCTCCATCCGCTCGTGCGCCGCGGCCGCCGTGACCGTGGACGGACCCGTCAAGGTCACCATCACCCCAGGCACTGCCTCGACATGTCTCTCCGGCACCGGACCCAGATCCCTCGGCCTGCGCGGCTTGTTCGCCTTGTCACGTCCCATGAGCTGCTCAACGACCGGCACGTGTGTGGCGACGTCCAGGCGGCGCTTCGCCGCCTCAGCTCCGCGGGGGCCTCTGCAAGAGGCCACTTGGGCAGGGAAAAGGCAACTTCGACAGGGCCTGCAGTGGGGGCTATCTTCTCCTGACATTCGGCGCCGCCCGCAGTCGCACAGGGGTTCCATCAGCCTGAGTCACCCGCAACGGGATGAGTCGATCACGCCCACAGCTCCCCGCCCCCACGCGCAGGCCACCGAATCGAGTCCACGCCCAGACAGCGAGAGCGTCAGGGACTTCCACACCAGGCCCCTCGGCCAAGGAGAGACGCATGCACCATCTTGCTCTGTACACGTTCGGCGTCCTGAAGTCGCCCCTCACCGATCCCGCACGTCTTACGCGGGAGTTCCACGAGAGCGGTGAGGCCGTCTACCGGGAGATCGGCCAGCACCCCGGATATATCGCTCGTGCTGAAGCGGCAGATCGCAGCCTGGGTGCACGGACGGATTTCGACTCGGACTGGGGTGAGTGGGGAGAGTTTGCTGTTCCGGCCTGGTACGGGAAAGGCCGCACTGTGGAAGCCACCGCCCTGGCCGCGACCCTCTCACTCTGGACCGACCTGCGATCCGCCTTCGACTCCATCTACACCGGTCTGCACCGCGCGGCGCTCAACAGGCGTTACGACTGGTTCGAGAGGACGGGACACCCGGGTTCCGTGTTCTGGTGGGTCACCGACGGCACGATACCGACCTGGCAGGACGGGGTTTCCAGGCTGGAACACCTCCACGACCACGGCTCCGCGCCGTACGCCTTCACCTTCCACCACTCGTTCGATCCGGGCGGAACGCCGACCGGACTCAAAGGCATCGGGCCGAGGAGCGACTTGTCCGTGCCCGACTCGCCTACATGCAGCTGACGATGTTCGAGGTGGCGTGCGCACCCTGTGGGGCTGATGCCGGAGACCCTTGCCGGTCGAGCACGGGAAAGGTCATGGTTCCCCGTCAGAGCGATGCGAACGTGCAGCAGCGCCCACCCGTTGCCTCCCGTTGCTGCTGGCCCGTGGCGTACCCCCACGGCGCGGTGTATCGGAACCGAACGGGCGACCACGAAGTGTTTCGGGCGAACCACTTCTGCACGTGACTTACTTGCCTGAACCCATGAACAGTGGCCTGAGCTGCGTAAAGAGGCCCCATCCCCTGGATAACGAGCGATGCCCTCCTTTCGCTGCCCGAGATCGGCGGCCCGGTCGGATACTCGGGGGGAGTGATCTCCATCGGCCTCCGGCTGGCAGTGGTCGAGCCACGCATCGCGGCCGCCGTTCTGTTCGCCGGGAGTTTCGTGCCTCGCGCCATGTTCGAGGAGGCCCGCCAAGTCACGATTCCGCTGCACGTCCTGCTGCAGTGGGATGACGAAGGGAACGACCGGCAGGCGGCCCTGGACCTGTTCGACGCCTTCGGCTCCAAGGAGAAGACGCTGCACGCCAATATGGGGTGTCGCCGAGGCGAGCCCAGAAGCCGCCAATAGTTGATCTTGATTGCTTGGTGATGGGCTTGGCTCACTCGTCGGCGCTGTCGGATGCGTCGACTTCGGCGAGGATGCGGTAGACGGTGGCGACCGAGGGGTGTTCGCCCTTGTTCTTGCCCGCGGTGATGACGAGCTTGCGGGCGATCTCGGGGACGGAGATGCCGTTGGCCCGCAGGCTGCGGGCGTAGTCGGCCATGTCATCGTCGACGACCTTGGGCCGTCCGCCGTGGCGTCCGCGCTCGCGGGCGGACGCCTGGCCTTCCAGGGACTTCTCCCGGATGTACTCGCGCTCGGACTCGGCCATGCCGGCGAAGAACGCGAACAGGGCGGCGCCGTGCCCGGACGGGTCGTAGACGCCCTGGAGGGGGCCGGTGAGGAGTTCGAGCTGGATGTCGTGGTGACGCAGGTCCTCGGCGATGGCCAGGAGCTCGGCGGCGCCGCGTCCCAGGCGCTTCATCTCGTGCACCGTAAAGATCACGCGCTGGTGGGGGACGGCCGTCTTGATGGTGCGGGCGAAGTCCATCGCCTTGACGAACTCGGGCCGCACCTTGATCCGGGTGCTGATCTTCTCGGAGAAGACCGGGTCGCACCCGGCTTCTTCCAGGGCGTCGAGCTGGCTCTGGAGGTCTTGCTGGGCGGTGCTGCAACGGGCGTAACCCACTCTCGTGGGCTTCGTGGTGGCCTCCGGCACGGTGGAGTCGATCGCCGGGCCCCTCTCCCAGGCGTGTCCGGGGCCGCGGCCGGCGGGGGTGCGGACTTCGAGTTCGGCGCGGAGCTGGGGCGCCAGCATGAAGCGCGGGGTGTGGTATTTCGGAGCGACCTTGCCGCCGCGGGTGCGGCGTCAGGTGCTTCCGGCAGGCACTTCACAGGTGGGGCAGTCGAACTGTTCGACGGCGGTGGCCGGTTCGGCGAACTGGGGTATGTCGCAGAACCTACCGCGAGGGGCTTTGTGCGAAAGCTGTTTTGCAAGAAGTTATGAGAACGAAGATCGAGGACAAACAGGCACCGTCCGGTGGGGGTCCGTGGTCTCTCAGAACTACTCATTTCTGCGACACGAACCGCGAAACCCTTCATCAAAGGGCCCCATTACGCGGCTATGGCTGGTCGTTCTGGATCTGGTCTCCACCCGCGTCAATATCTGCCCCAAGTTCGAGAACGCCCTTGCGGCCGCCCGGGAGATCAAGGCGCACGCCCCGCACTGCCGCGTCATCCAGACCGTGTACGAGCTGAATCAGCTGGACCGCGACGCCGCCGAACTCACTTCGCTCGCTGACTACTTCACCACCCACGGGCTGGTCCTGGATGTGCTGCCACGCTGCGCGCATGGATCTACAACCCGGCCGGGCCCGGGTCGGACGGCTCTGGCAGGCTGAAGAGATAATTATGAAGGAGGTCTCGTGAGCGACGACGAGAAGTCCGGCCTCGGTGAGTTCAGCGCCCGGCTGGAGAGCGACGACATCGACGTCGTCCGGGGGGCTCTGGACGACTACCAGTCGGCACAGGCAACCACCAGGTGGGGTGTGGACAACCCCTACTGGCCGCTGGCCGACGAAGTGCGCTTCGCCGCCCGAGACCTCCTCAGGCAACTTCCGTCCGGCCACAGCCACGCGAGCGCTCTCACCGTGATGTGGCATCTCGCCGAGGAGGAGGACGCGGACCTGATCGCCGACGCCCTCGAAGGCGCCCCGGACGCCGAGGTGCGGGAGATGGCGCTTCTTGCGGCCGGCACCGCCCTCGCGGCGGGCGAGGAGCCGAACCGGCGGCTGCTCGCGCTGATCACCGCCATGGTGCTGGACGAGGGCCTCGATGTGCGGGATCGCAAGGACGCCATGCAAGCCCTGGACGATCTCGATCTCCCGGAGGTCGAGGACCTCCTCGTCCGTCTCAGCGAGTCGTCCGAACTGGAACTCCAGGTGTGCGCGGCAGGTTGTCTTGCGACGCCCCTGCGGCTCCGCGTGCACCGCGACCGCGTCAGGCGGCTGGCAAAGTCCTGGCCCAAGGACGCGGGTTGGGAGGCCGCGCACATTCGCGAAGCGGTCGAGGGCTTCCACAGCACCTACTGGAAAGACACCGAGTTAAACGATCCGGTACTCCGGAAGGCCCATGACGAGCTGAGGTTCCCGCTCAGCGACGAGGGATGCCTGCAAGCATTCGCCACCCTGCTCCGCAGCGAAGACCCGGTCGCCGTGGGCATTGCGCTCGACCATTACGAGTCCTCGGAGGGGCTGTGTTACGTCCTGGAGGACGAGGAACGTGCCGAGGCCTACCTGCCCGAGGTGCTGGCCCGCGCTCGTGAGGTGCTCCGGCGGCCGATGTCTCCCGCCGAGGTGAGCGCCCTGAACATGATCGGGGCGCGGCACGGCGAGCCCGGCGACGCCGGCCTCCTGCTGGACGCTCTCACGCGCACGGACTCGGACGCGGTGCGCGAGGAGGCCATCTGGATGGCCTACGGCGTGCTCGACGAGGCCGAGGTGAAGGACGAGAGGCTCGTCGCCGCCCTGGGCGACCTGATCTTCGACCCGTCCGTCGGCTTCTACCTCACGAAGGAGACAGCGATCCGCGTCCTGGCCGACAGCCTCGGCACGGACGCGGACGACATTCTTCTGCGGGCGCTGCGCGAGGGTGAGCCGAAGGTGCAGGCCCACGCGTCCTATTTCCTGATCAGGACGGGAGGCCTGGATCGGCACCGCGCCATCCTGGAGGAGGTCGCCGAGAGCTGGGGCGACCGGCCTCCCCAGCGCCCCTGGGGCAAGGACCCCATTGAGCTGATCTTCGGCAAGCCGCACAGCGTCCACTGGGAAGGACACCGGCTGGCGGACCCGGACCTGTATCGCGCCCATAAGAGGCTGAGGGCTCCTACGGTGGACGAGTCGTACCACCGGGCGCTTCGTATGCTGCTCGAAAGCGACGACGAGGCGGCCGTGGGCATCGCCCTCGACCACTGGTGGAGTGCCGACGGCGCCGTGAAGCGGGGCGGCGAGGAAGCACGTGAACCGGAGAGGGCACTCGTCCTGGACCGCATCCGGGAGGCGCTGCGGCAGCCTCCCTCACCGGCCAAGCTCAGCCGCATGCACGGGCCCGAGGCCAAGCACCTCACCGCACTGTCGGCGCTGGACGTTGTGGCAGCGGAAGAGCCGTACCTGCTGGCCGAAGTCGTGGAGGCCGCCGCGAGCGATCACGTTCGCCAGCGGGCTCTCTATGCGGTGGAAGCGGTGTTCAAGGACGCGGAGGAGGCCGACCTGCGGCTCGTCGAGGCGCTTGGGAATGTCGCCTGCGACGAGAACGTGCCGTTGAATGACCGCGTCAGGGCACTGGAACTGCTGGACGAGTCTCCGGGGACCAACTCCGTGGACGCGCTCGTCCGGGCGACGCGCTGCCCCGAGGTAGAGGTTCAGGCCGCTGCGGCATGGGGGCTGGTGTGGGACGAGGTCATCGAGGACCATCGCGCCATGCTTGAGGAACTGAGCGCGAACTGGCCCGTGGAGGACGCCCCGTGGGAGGTCACGCGAGTGCGGGACACGCTCAACGCCGCCAAGGAGTGAGGCGGGCCGCGTGTGTGCAGGTAACGCATGGCGCGGGAGAGAAGCTTGTGGTGCCTGAACGAAATCTGCTGGTCGGCAACCGCCACACTCACCTCCACGCCGGCCGCCGACTGGGGGGGAGGCAAAGCTGTGACCGTCACGGCGGACACTGGTGATGACGGCTGGTACCTGCGGCCGCCCCGGTAGAGTCGCAGGCCCGTACGCTCAGGCGCGCCCGGGTGGGGAGAGCGACGGCCCCGCCCGGGCGCCTGGCATGTTCACCCCTCCCGCTCATACTCGTCGTCGCCCCATCCGGCGTCCCGCTCGTCACCGTCAGACGCGGTCACGCTGAGGGCCGGACCACGCGCTCGTGGTGATGGGCGATGGTTGTTGCTTCAGGTCTCTGCTGCCCATGATCGGGCGGCCAGGTTGCGCGAAAAGACCAAGCGCTGACGGCGCAGCCCGTGTCAGGATGCTCGGCATGTCTGGTCGCGCACTGAGCTTCGGAGTGATGGCGGAAGCCTACGAACGGTTCCGGCCGGGGTATCCCGTGGAGCTTTTCGACATGGTGATGGCGTACGCGGGCCATCCGGTTCGGACTGCCCTCGAGATTGGCGCTGGGACAGGCAAAGCAACGCGCCTGTTCGCTCAACGGGGGGTCACGGTCACGGCGACCGAGCCTGACGGGGCCATGCTCGCCGAGCTGCGCAAGCACGTGCCAGCAAACGTCAGAACGGTGCAAGCCGCGTTCGAGGACTTGCAGCCGGGCGAGAGGTACGGGCTGGTTTATGCAGCAGCAGCGCTGCATTGGACGAACCCGGAGGGTCGGTGGTCACGCATGGCCGCGCTGCTGGAGCTGGGTGGCGTGTTTGCCTCGTTCGGCGGGCCAGTCCAGCTGGCTGACCCGGCTGTGGAGGAAGCTGTTCGCGCGGCACGGGCACCGTTCTTGGAGAGCGACGAGATTCCGTCCCCAGACGGGACGCCCCCGGGGCACGACATGCAGTGGCCGGGTTCGGAGCTCCAACGATCTGAGTGGTTCACCGGTGTTCAACAGTCCGTGATCGAACGACGCTTGACGATGAGTGCTCGCGACTACGTTGGCCATCTCTCGACCATCTCGGCTTATCTCGTATTGCCGGCCTTGGAGCAAAAGCAGGTATTTAGCCAGATCATGCAGGTTCTGCCTGAGACAGTCGAGATGGCCGCCGACATTACTGTCCATCTCGCGCGTCGGCGCTACGAGCAGTAGTACCTCGACAATTAGATGTCCGCTCTGCGAACGGTCATCCCAACCTGCCGCAGACAACGTGCGGCGATCGCGGTACGACAGCTCCACGTCGTGGGTCAGACTACGAAGAGTGAGCTCCAAGTGGTGGCGTGGGGAAGCGGTGGGGCCACTTATGGCCGTCCGGGTGGAGTCAGCTTCAACCGTCACAGCCACTGAGAACCCCTGAACTTGAGGGTGCACGCTGGTCAAGCAGTCCTGTCGACCCCTCCAGTTCCGTCGTAACGGCCCTTCGGCAATCCTGAACTTGTGGCCTCCTCCTGGGCATCAGATCGAAGCCCAGCAGGTGGGCGAGCGCGAAGACCGGGAAGCTCTGGCCCTGGGTGTCTGCGTGCACGGTGGTCGGCTGCACCTCACTGGTGTTCTTCGGCAGGCCCTCGATGATGTAGACGGCCTCCCACACCCCGCACGGGATGAAGTGCGTGAACAGCGCGATATACGTGTCCGAGACATGGTGGTAGGCGATGCCGCCCGGCTTGCCGTACCGGACGCGTGACTCAAGCTGTGCAATTGGACAGGGCTCCAGGAAGTTGCGCGAAATTGGCAAGCCCCCGCCCGCCCCTGTGCTACCCGACCCGCGCCCTCCGCCACTCCACTTCCTCGGCAGCCATCGGGGCCTGGACGCTGTACACGTCGCCGACCCGCAGATTGTCCGGCGTGCTGTACTCGCCGTAGGTGCCTATGACGGAGAGGGCCACATAGGAATCGGGCTGCCAGAAAGTACGGAAATACGGGGCGTTCGCCGGGATTTCCGGGATCTCCAACAGGGGGACACCGCGCCGCTCCAGTAGGCGTTGCAGCTTGTTGAACCGAAGCCTGGGAGTGAACCGCCCGTACCGGGCGCGAAGCGCGTCGTTGACGAGGCTGCGGTCCCGGTACGCGAGCCGGTGCACCTGCAGGGTGAAGTGGTGGCCCGACCAGGGGTGGTCGGCGGAAGCGCGGTCCCAGTAGAACTCGGCGAGGCCATAGTCACGGCACATGCTGCGGTCGCCGAAGGTGTTCTCCCCGAAGTCCGACCCGAGGACCTTGGTGACGTGATCGGGAGCATCCGCGGGGCCCACGCCGAGCAAGGTGCCGGTGGTGACGACGTCCACGTAGAACGCCAGGGAGTGCGGAGTCAAAGGCTGATCCTCGATGGAGTGTGGTCCAGCGTGATGTGGGAACGTCCCCATCGGGGGTGTGCACCACCCGGGCCCACCCGTATGGGAACCGCCGGGGCCCGGTCGACCCGGTGAAAACCTTACTCCACCCCGGCCGCTTCACCGCTCCCAGAACCTCCAGGACCCATGCCTCGCACGTCGCCAACTTGTCTCGCCCTTTCCGCGCACCGAACACCTCCAGATAATGCAACCTCCCGGAGGCCGATCCGAGCGTCAGTCGTCAGTCAGCGTGCTTGCTCCACGGAAAGTGAGCCAGGACCCGAGAATTGAAGGCGCCTGGCTGGCCGTCGACCAGGCGAGTGCCAAGTCCTAGGGTCGTCCTCATGGGGACAGACATGGACGGTGCGATCGAGAGCCGCTCGGCCGACGGGCGCTGGGAGACCGAGGTTGACCTCCTGGACTTCCGGCTGGGGCGGGACCACGACGCGTGGGACTGTCTCTTCGGTGTCAGCAGGGCGTGGGGTGTGGAGCGTCCACTCTTCGCCTACCGAGGGCTTCCGAACGACGTCTCGGACCCGGTACGGGAGACCGTCGTCGGCGACTACCAGCACAGCCATACGTACGCCACGTGGGCCGACGTCGCCGCAGTCGACTGGGATGGGCCACTCGCCGACGGGCCCGCACGGTCCTGGGTGGGCGAGTGGCGGCCCGGCGAGGACGGCGAGCTCATCCTGCATGACGTCACATGGGCGACGCCCGACCTGGGCGAGGCGGCGGCCGACACCTTCGGCGGGGATTCGCTCCTCGCGCCGTCGGAGTGGCCGCCGGCCGGCGAGGTGCATCTGGACGGCGTGGTGTACCGGCCCGTGGTCCTCACAGCGCGGATGCTCACCCCTCCGGACGAGGGGCGCTGGGCCGCGGTCTGGAAGGCGATGCGGGATCTTGCCGCCGAATACGGGGACGAGAATGTACGCCTGGTCGTGTGGTTCGGCTGAGGTGGTCCCCGTACCCCGATACACCGTACGTGCGCTCAAGCTCCGCATCGTCATGCCGCCACGGTGGTCACGCCGGATCGCCGCGTACAGCTCGACCGTCTACATCTGCGGTACGACCAGCACCTTTCATCTGGAGCATTCCGCCGTTGCCCTGGCAAGAACCCCAGTGCGTCAAAACTCGTGGACATCACCCGATCGCGGATCTGGGCGCCTCCTCAACCCGTGAACAACCACTGCCAGGAATGCCGAACCGAGCCACCCGTCCTATCGCCATTCGGCCGGCCAGTTCACGCGTCCATGACCAGGTCGGTGCCGGCGAGGCGGCCGTCGATGACCTCCGGTCGGTACTGCAGCATCTTGTGCTTGCGCTTCACGGCGCGGGTGATCTGTCTGTGGTCAGCGGCGGCGAGGTTGCCGATGTCGCGCTTGACCAGCGACCAGATACCTTCTTGCGGGTTCAGGTCGGGCGCGTAGGTGGGCAGCTGGAAGACCGTGAGCCAGTCCGCGTTCGTTTCGATGAACTCCCGCAGGGGCTTGGTCAGGTGCAAGCGGACGTCGTCCCAAACCAGGGAGATCGGGCCGCCGAGCTGGATGCGGGCGCGGATCAGCAGGTCGCGGAAGTCGCGCCAGCCGAAGCACTTGGGCCGGTCCTTGCGTCCGGTGTACTCGCGGACGGAGCAGATGAGCCGGGACCGCTCACCGGGCTTGTAGCAGGTCATGCCCGCCATCGATACCCGGCCGGAACCCCGGCCGCGTACGCGGACCACCGGGGTGCAGGTTACGGGCGGGGTTCTATGGCCCGGTGCTCAGCATCGCGAAGGTGGCTCCGGGCTCCGGGTGGCGCTACTGCTTCCGCAGCGTGATGGTCGGCGGCGGTCACCGCCCTGCGGGCAAGCTGCTGCGCACCGCTCAGGACGAGGCCGGTGTTCCGCCCGGCCGCTGGACGGGCCGGGGCCTGGCCGCGCTCGGTCTCGCGGCCGGGGACGTGGTGACCGAGCGGCAGGCCGAACTGCTCCTGGGCGAGGGCCGGGTGTACACGAAGCAGGCGTACGAGCATCACCTGACGATGATGCGCACTCCGATCCGGGGCCCGCGCGGCTGACCTTTACTGCCAGGCCGCCGGTGGGCCGCCTCCGCTCGCCCTCGCGGTTCCGGGCGGAGACGGCAGTGACGCTGAGGAGTATCGCTGTTGCTGAGTGCGGGGCGAGTCGGCAGGCGAACCCGCGTGTTCCACCTGGGGTATGCGGGTGTCACGCCCGCAGGCGGACCAACGGCGAACACCACGATGACGAGGCGCCTGGCGTCAGGTTCGCGGCTCTTGAGAGCCTTGTCCGGGCTACTCGTAGTCGCTGGACGTGCGATGCGGCGGGGCCCGGTCGTGGCCCCGCCGCGTTCTGTCCGGCAGCCGGGTCAGGCGACGATCCTGAACCGCTGGTTATCCGTGCCGGCGCACTCGTACTGGATGATCGGGACGTCGTCCGCCCGGCTCTGTTCCTTTACGTCGAGGCACTTGTCGGCGAAGGTCCGGATCTCGAACTCGCCGTCGCCGACCTGCCTGATCCTGAACCGCTGGTTGGCCGTGCCGGCGCACTCGTACTGGATGATCGGGACGTCGTCCGCCCGGCTCTGCTCCCTCACGTCGAGGCACTTGTGGGCGAAGGTCTGGATCTGAAAGGTCTCGTTCTGCAGGCCTGCGCCCGACGCGTTTGTGGTGGATGCCGTGGCCACAGCGGATGCTGCGAGGGCCAAAATCGTCAGGACGCGTCGCCCCGTCGTTGTTACAAACCGCATGAAACAGCCTTCTCTCATTCCCGACCCCATGCCGGGATCACACAAAGTAACGACGCTATGCGCGCCAAGTGGCTGTTGTGTGGGTATGTCACGCGTTCGTGTACCAAGGGGCCATCCCGGGTGCCCTCAAAGCCCGATGGCACACGCTCACGATTCACTGACGCACGACACAGGCAGAGTGCTGGCCAACTGTCGATCGAGACGGCCACCTATCGACCGACGTCACAGGTTCGGAGCATCATTCGCATTCAAAATTCGAACAGCACGTGGCATTGACGTGTGCCTAATAAGTGCGACTTCCCCCAGTTCTCCGGGGGAGCTGCTGTGGCGCGAGGCGAGTCAGGACGACTCTCTGCAGCTCAGCGCGATTCTGGGCGAATGTAGCAAGCGCAACAGGTGTAGCGCTATCGCCGGTTCAGGTGATCCGCAAGGCCGGGGTTCTTCGCGCGGCTTACCGGCCGACCCGCGCTGTGGGGATCAGGTCGTGGAGGCGGGGCCGGGCGGCAGGTGGACGGTCATGATCAGGTGGCAGGTTTCGGTGCCGGTGCCGCGGTAGGTGTGGGGGGAGTCGCCGTCGAAGGTGGCGGTCTGTCCGGCTTCGACGGGGTGCTCGGTGCCGTCGACGACAAGGGTCATCCGGCCGGCGGTGACGCTGACGGTTTCCACGACCCCGGCCTGGTGGGGGTGGCTGGGGTATTCCTCGCCCGGCCGGAGTTGCCAGCGCCAGACCTCGGTGGGGGCCGGGCCCGATGTTGTCAGCATGAGCCGGGCTTCGCTGCCCTGCTCGCCGGTCCACAGCGGCATCACCGTGTCGGCGGACACGACGCGGACATGGCCCTCGGTCCGTCCTTCCATGAGGGCAGACACGGATACGCCGAGGGTGTCGGCCAGCCGGACCAGGGTCGCGAAGTTCGGGTTTCCCTGCGCCTTCTCCAGTGCGACCAGGGCGCCCTTGCTGACCCTGGCGCGCCGGCCGAGTTCGTCCAGGGACAGGCCGGCGCGGGTGCGGGCCGCCCTGACGTTGTGCGCGAGCTGCCGCAGGGCTGCGTCCGTCTCGGCCATCCGATCACCATCCTTGCCGGTGGACCACTGGAATGCACCGTGCGGTCGGTTGGTTGACACGCAACGGTCGGTCCGTTGTACGGTTTAGTCGTTCCATTGAATAGTAAGGGATGTACCGTGATCGCTCTGCTGCTGGCCCTGGGCAGCTCCCTCGCCTACGGGTGCGCCGACTTCCTCGGCGGCCTCGGCGCCCGCAAGGCCCATGTGCTGCGCACCGTGATGATCGCGGCCCCGGCTTCTCTCGCGGTCGAGCTGATGCTCTGGCCGGTGCTCGGCGCGTCGTTCAGTGCCGGCGCCCTTGGCTGGGGTGCCGTGTCCGGGGTCGCCTCGGCCGCCGCGTTCGCCCTGCTCTACCGCACCCTGGCGATCGGCCCGATGAACGTGCTCTCGCCCGTGACGGCACTGGTGTCCGCCATGCTTCCCGTGGGCGTGGGCCTGCTGCAGGGCGAGCACCTGGGCGTCGCCGGACTGGTGGGTCTGCCGCTCGCGCTCGCCGCGGTGGTGATGGTCAGTGCCGGACACGGCGCAGGGTCGGCGCGGCCCTCCCGTACGGCGCTGCTGCTGGCTCTCGGTGCCGGTGCGGCGATCGCCCTCCAGCTGGTCTTCTTGCACCAGGCGCCCTCGGACAGCGGGGTGGCCCCGCTGATCGTGGGCCGGGCAGTCTCCTCGGCCGTCACCCTGGCCGCGGCCGGGCTGATGTTCCGCAGGCTGGGCTCCGAGCGGCCCGCCTACGCGGTGTCGGCGGCGGCCGGCGTGCTGGATTCGGTGGCGAACCTGTTGTTCCTCACGGCCGCCCGCAGCGGGGACCTCGCCGTCGTCGCCGTCATCACCGCCCTCTACCCGGCGGGAACGGTCCTGCTCGCCCGCAGCGTGCTCGCCGAACGGATCCACCGCGGCCAGCTGGTCGGGCTCGGCACCGCCGCCGTCGCCGTCGGCCTCCTCGCCCTGACCTGACCTGCAGCCCATCCCATCGATCGCGCAAGGAGAGCAGCATGTTCATCCAGCCCTGGGACGCCGACCTGGACGAGGCCGAATGGCAGACCTGGATCGCCGCCGGCCACGACTTCGGCCAGCTGAGCGTCAACGGCCCGCCCGGCCAGCCGCCCGCCGTCGTCCCCACCCACTTCACCACCGACAACGCCGACCTGCTGATCCACCTCGCCCGACCCAACCCGGTCTGGAAGGCGATCGAGCACGATCCGAACGTCACCTTCACCGTCATCGGCGACTACGCCTTCATCCCCGGCCCCTGGCGCGCCAAGCCCGACATCCCGCCCACCGACGGCGTCCCCACCAGCTACTACGCGGCCGTGCAGTTCACCTGTCACGCCCACATGGTCGACGCCCCCGAGGCCAAGGCCGAACTGCTGCGCCGCCAGCTCGCCCACTTCCAGCCCGAAGGCGACCACGCCCCGGTCGCCGTCGACCAGCCGCCCTACGGCCGGATGCTGTCCGGCATCCGCGGCCTGCGCCTCCAGGTCACCGACGTGCGGGCGAAGTTCAAGTACGACGACCACAAGCCCGTCGAACAGCGTGCCGACGTCGCCGACCGCCTCACCGAACGCGGACAAGGCCTCGACGTTCCCACCGCACGGCAGCAGCGCCGCCGCCTGGACCGCATCGGCCCCTGGAAGCCCTAACCCCCACCCCCGCCCGCCCGCACCGAGGAACGGAGCCCTTCATGACAGCCTTCCGTATTGCCCCCGCCGTCGCCGACGCCTTCCCCGACACCCTCATCGGCGTGGTCACCGCCACCGGCCTGGGCGGCCGTGAACCCTGGGCCGACACCACCACCGCCCTTCAGGACCTGGAACAGCAGCTCGCCGACGGCACCTGGCAGCCCGCCGACGACACGGACCCGAGGATCGAGGCGTGGCACACCGCCTACCGGTCCTTCGGTACCAACCCCCGCCGCATCCGCCCCAGCGTCGACGCGCTCGGCCGCCGTTTCACGAAGAAGGGCACCCTGCCGCGCATCAACCCGGCCGTCGACTCCTACAACGCGGTTTCCGTCCACCACGGGCTGCCCGCCGGCGCCTTCGACCTGGACCACGTCACCGGCGACGTCGACATCCGGTACGCGGACGGCAGCGAAGAGTTCACCCCGCTCGGCGAGCCCGACACCGTCGAGAGCCCCAAGCCCGGCGAGATCATCTACACGGACACCACCGGCGTCCTGACCCGCCACTGGAACCACCGCGACGCACACCGCACCCGCGTCACAGAAGACTCCACCCACGTCGCCTTCGTCCTCGAAACCCTCCACGCCACCCGTGACGGCCACCTCCTGAAGGCCGCAGCGCTGGAGCTGCAGGGGCTGCTTGCCCCGCACGCCGAACAGACCGCCGTGTACTACCTCAGCCCGGACCAATCCCTGGTCACCGTCTAGAGGACCGGCCCCGGTCCCCAGACTCGGTCTCGCGGCGGGGAAGCTTTCGCAGATTCCGTGAGCTCGTCCGGGCGGCCGTTCACGCGCGTTGGTTCAGGGCCCGTGTCAGCTCGCGGTGGGCGGCGCGGGCGGCCTCCAGCTCTTCGGTCCGTTCGTCGAGTTGGCCTCGTGTGGCTACGAGTTCCTGGTCCAGCATCGTGATACGTCGCTGGAGCTGGTCGATGTCGGTCGCGGCCCCGAGGCCGGACTCGGTCCAGGCCGCCTCGCCGAGCATGGCGGACAGGCGCTTCTCCAGTTGCCGCACCCCGGACGACAAACGGCTGTTGCGCTCCAGCGCGTTGGCCAGGTCGGTTTGCATCGAGACTCGGCTGACCGCGCTGATCCGACCCTCCTGCGGTGGAGCGGTGGCAGCGGCGTGGACGCGTTCGAGCAGGTCACGGTGCCGGTAGAGGAAGGTGCGGTCGACTCGTGCCGCTCGTGCGAGGCCGGAGACGGTGATGTCCTGGTTGTTTCGCAGGAGGGCGTCGAGGGCGGTGAGGACGCGTTCGCGGCGGCGGGCCGAGTCGGCCCGCCGGCCGTCGGCCATGGGGTTGGTCATGCGGTCCTTCCGGGACGCAGGTCGGGCAGTGGCTGGCGGATGCGGGGCATGCCGAGGGAGACGGTGTGGGTGCGGCGGACCACGGTGACTGCTTCCTGGATCTGGGCGCGGTCGTCGTCAGTGAGGTCTTCGAGGTCTTGGCGGACGCGTTGCACCAGGCGGCGGACGCGGGTGATTTCGTCGTCCGACGGCATCGCCTCGCTTTTCGCCCAGCTGTCGGCGTCGGCGAAGGCGGCCAGGCGCTCGCGGTTGCGCAGCAGGTCCGCGAGGTATGCCTCCAGGTCGGGGAGATAGGAGACATCGGTGCGGAAGTGCCCGCAGCCCACGCAGCGAAAGCGCACAGGGCAGTCGTGCCCGGCGGCGGTCACGTTCGACGGTTCGGTGCAGGTGCCGTAGGGGACTTGGCCCGAACCGATTGCGCGGCGTGCGTGTTCGGAGTCGAGCAGGGTTTTGGCCTGGCGCCAGATACGTGTGCCGTGCCGGTCGAACTGCATCGTGGTGACCCGATCGACGGCTTCGCGGCGGCGTTCTTCGCCGACACGGTAGTAGCGCTGTGTGGTGCCGGCCTGGCCGTCGCCGTCGACGACGTGACCTTCACCGTCGCCCGTGGCGAATCGCTGGCGGTCGTGGGGGAGTCGGGCTCGGGCAGGCCACGGTCGCCCGCATGTTGCTCGGACTGGAGAACCCCACCAGCGGGACGGTCAGCGTCTGCGGCAGAGTCCGAAACCGCCGCACCACCTCTGCCGAGCGCCGCCGCCGGGCGAGGGAGAGCCAGATCGTCTTCCAGGACCCGTACTCCTCACTCGACCCATTGCAGCGCATCGGCGACGTCATCGAGACCAGCCTTGCCCTGCACGTCCTGATGACGGACAAAGAACGGCGTGCCCGGGCCCTGGAGCTCCTGGAATCAGTGGGGTTGGCCGAACGGCATGCCGCGATGCTGCCCCGCCAGCTCTCGGGCGGCCAGCGCCAACGCGTCGCGATCGCGCGCGATCGCCGTCGAACCCCAAGTGCTCGTCCTGGACGAGGCGGTGGCGGCGCTGGACGTATCGATCCGGGCGCCGATCCTCAACCTCCTTGCCGACATCCGCGAGCGGAGTGGCATCAGCTATGTCTTCATCTCCCACGACCTGGCCGTCGTCCATCAGATCAGCGACGACGCGATGGTGATGTCCGGCGGCCGAGTGGTGGAACGCGGTCCGACAGCGCAGCTTCTGCACGCGCCGGACACGGACTACACCAAGGCCTTGCTGGCCGCAGTACCCCACCCGGGCTGGAATCCGCACCGAAACCGCCGCTGAAGCGCCCGCGCTGGGCGGCCCGGCCGTCGTGGCTGTTGCGCTGATCCAGCGGCCGCGTCAACGCGTGGACCGGGCGCCCGGACAGAGGTTTCGTCCGGGCGCCCGGTCCGTAGTGATCAGTGGCGCAGGTTGAGACGGTGCACGCCGCCGTCGACGGTGCCGACGTAGAGCGTGCGACCGTCGGGGCTCGCGGCCAGTTTGGTGGTGTCGGTGTTCTGCAGGCCGGTTGAGATGTTGTGCCAGCTCAGACCGTGGTCGGTGCTGCGCAGTACGCCGCGGCCGCCTTGCAGGAGGCCGCTGGCCCCGGAGCTGGTGGTGGCCGCGTAGAGCGTGTCCTTGACCCGGAGCAGGTCGGAGACATGGATCGCGAGAGCGCCGGTGTCCGCGGTGCGGAAGGTCCGGCCGCCGTCGGTGCTGACGCGGACGCTCTCGCCGCCGACGACGAGACGCCGTCCGTCGAGGTCGATCGCGGTCACCGGGCCGTCGGCGACTTTGGTGACGGTCACCCCGCCGTCGTCAGACCGGTAGAGACCGGCGGTGTTGCCGAGCCACAGGCGCAGCGGATTTGCAGGGTCGCCCGCGATGGTGTCGAAGGAGCGCTCGTGGTAGAGGTTCTTCCACGTCGCGCCGCCGTCGCTGGTGGCGAACAGCCCCTGGCCCAGCAGGCTTTGGAAGCTGACCATGACCCGGTTCGGGTCGGCGGGGTGGACCAGGAGCGCCGTCGGCACCTCCGCCGAACTGCCCCTCTTCTCCCAAGTGGCACCGCCATCGCCGCTGCGCTCGACGGTGAATGAGCCGAACGCGGTGCGCCGCACCTTCCAGATTACCTTCGGATCCTTGGCCGACACGGAAAGTTGCGGGACGGTGACGCCCCTCCTGCCCTCGCCGCCCGACCGGCCCCACTCCGGGCTTGCGACGGGAAGGGCGGTGCGGTAGACCGCGCTGTCGGTGGCGGCGAGAAGATGGCCGTCACTGACCGCGAGATCGTTGACGGTCAGTCCCTGGACGCCGATCCGCCGATACCCGGTGCCGTCCGCGGCACCCCGGTAGAGACCGTCCTGCTCGCTGGAGACGGTGACGGAACCGTCGGCCCAACGGTCGTAGTCCATCGGTACCGCTGCGCGCGACGGCGCGGCGACCGTGGTCCACGTCTGCCCGTGGTCGCGGCTGAGACGGCCGCTGCCGGACAGCGTGCTCAGGTACAGGTCGTCACCCGAGATGGTCAGGCGGAGTCCGCCGTTCGTCATGGACAGCAGGGTGGTCCAGGTCTCTCCGCCGTCACGGGAACCGACAACTCCCCGGCCCGGGACATACACCGCCACGACCGAGGAGTCGGCGGCCAGCCCGCCGACGGTCTCGCCGGACGGGTCGAAGAGCAGGCGTGCCTCGCCGGGGTTGCCCGAGCCGATGCCGGAGCGGGCCCAGACGCCGTGATACGTCGTCATATAGAGGGTGTCGCCGACGACGGCGGCGGCGGTGATGCCGCCGGTGACGCCGGTCGGATACGTCGTCCAGTGGTCGCCCGCGTCCGTGCTGACCAGCAGTGCGTCCGAGGTGACCGCGACCAGGGTGCGGGTCCGTTCATCGGCGGCGAGCGCCGCGATGCGGGTGTCCGGGACGTCGAGCGTGCGCCAGGTCCGCCCGTTGTCATCGGTGCGCAGGATGGCGCCCCGGCGACTGCCGTCGTGAATGCTGTTCACGGCGTACCACCAGCGGTCAGGATTCTTCGCGTCCACCACGAGCGGACCCGTTCCGTCCGCGACGGGCAGTCGTCCCAACTGGCGCCAGGAGGCGCCGTTGTCGGTGGTCAGCCAGGGAGCCGCCTTCTGGTACTGGGTGAGGACGGCCTGCTTCGGCCGACTCGACGAGAGGGTGATGGAGCCGGCCTGGCTGTTGGGACCTACCGGCTTCCAGCGGTTCCTGCGGCTGTCGACCGGGGTGACCTCGAAGGCGCCGGCGCCGGTGAGCCGCTGCCCGGTGCCGGCGGTGCCGCGTACCGAGACCCGGTAGGCGCCGGCCACGCTGCCGGTCACCTCAGCCCGGTAGTAGCCGCTGGTGGGATCGAGCGTGGAAGTGACGTCGACGGCCTTGCCGCGAGGCGGGGTGACGGTGACGACCGGCGGTGCGGCCAGACGGGTCGGCGGGGCGATGTGCACGGTCGAGTGACCGTCGCTCGGGTCGGGTGCGGCCTGGACGGCCAGATACCGGACGGCGAGCAGGTAGGGCACCCCGATCGCCGATCCCCGGTCGGGAGTCGCCGTGAGACGGCCGCTGATCTCGGTGTCGGCCGCCGGTCGGGCGACGCGCAGCGAGACCGTGACGGTCGTGGTCCTCCCGGGCGGTACGGTGACCCGCTTCGGCGAGACGGTGGCCGGACCGTCGGTCCGCAGCGAGGTCGTGACCGGGCGCTTGCCGGAGTTCCGCAGCGTCACCTTCGCGGTGCCGCCGACGTGACGCCGGGACAGATCGGCGAGCCCGAACGACACCGAAGCCGGTGAGGCGCTGACCGTGACGGAGGCGGCCGCGGCCACATCGAGTCTGCCCGAGCCCTGCGTCGTGGGCCCGGTGCCGCTCAGCGGCTTCGCGGTGCCGATCAGTTCGGCCTTGATCTCGGCGGGCGTCCGGCCGGGGTGCAGCTGGCGCAGCAGGGCCGCGGCACCAGCGACGTGCGGGGCCGCCATCGACGTGCCCGACATGCGGTACTGGCCGGGCCCGTACAGTGCCTTGGGCACGGTGGAGCGGATCTCCACGCCCGGTGCGACCAGATCCGGCTTCAAACCGAAGCCCTGTGCGGGACCGCGTGAGGAGAACGAGGCGATCCGGTCGGTGGTGTCGGTGCCGCGCAGCGTCACCGAGGCCTTCCCGGCAGCGAGTCGGGCGCTCAACTCCGTGTACTGGGTCGAGTCGATGCCCATGACCACCAGGTGGTCCATGCGCAGCGAGTCGCCGGAGGCGTCGATCCGCGCGGACGAAGACGGCACCTGGGCCACTCCCGGCTCAGGGTTCACCTCCGGCGGCCGGACCTCTCCCGGTGCTCCGGCGACGAACACCGGGCCGTCGTTGGAGGGCAGGCCGGCCAGCACGGCGATCGCGCCGCGCTTCTCCGCCTCCTTCGCCCACTCCACGGCGCTGGCCGTCAGGTACCGGGCGTCGGAGGCGATGAGCATCTCGGCCCGTACGATCTTTCCGCGTACGTCGCCGACCCGCTTCCAGTCCTCGGCGGTGCCCTCGCCGACATCGACGAGCGGCGCCGTGACGGGGTGCTCCGGCGGGTTCGCGGACAGGATGCCGCGGTAGGTCTGGATCAACTCGGGTTTCTTGCCGGCCAGATAGGCGCTGGGCAGCCGCAGATTACTTGTCGACGCGCCGACCGCGACCACGCCGTCGGCCGTTGCGGGGCTGCTGACCGTACCCGTGCCCGGTCCGTCGTTGCCGGCCGCGGCCACCACGACCACACCGGCTTGTACGGCCGCGGTCGCGGCGCGGCCCAGCGGGTCGGTGCCGTCGCCGGGGCCGCCGAGGCTCATGTTGATGACATCGGCGCGGTGCGGGTTGGCCGGATCGGAGGCCGCCTCGATTCCGGCGATGATGTCCGACGTGTAGCCGGAGCCGTCGGCGTCCATCACCTTGTAGGCCAGCAGATTCGCGCCGGGCGCCACGCCGGTGACGCCGCCCTTCTCAGCCGCCTTGCCCGCGATGATGCCGGCGACGTGGGTGCCGTGGCCGTTGTCGTCCATCGGGTCCTCGTCACCATTGACGAAGTCGTGCCCGCCGACGACCTTGTGCCCCTTGCCGAGTCCGCCGCCCAGGTCGGGGTGGGTGTAGTCCACGCCGCTGTCCAGGATCGCGACGGTGGTCCCCTTGCCGGTGACGCGGCTTCCGGCCGGGTCCTTGCGTTGCCAGACGCCGGGTGCGCCGATCAGCGGCACGCTCACGTCCGTCTTCGTCAGCACCCGGGTGTCGGGGCGGACGGCGGTGACGCCCGGCAGCGAGGACAGTCGCCCCACCTCGGACGCGGGCACCGTCATTGCCACGGCATCGATGAGCAGACCCAGTTTGCGGGTCGCCGAAGGGTGCAGCCCGGCGCTCTTCGCCGAGCCGAGGAACGTCTCCTGCCGCGCGTCGAGCGCGCGGCGGGCGGCACCGACGCCGCGGGCGGCCTCGGCGGACAGCAGCGATCCACCGGGCGCGGCGGTGACCGCTGGGTTCCCGGACAGTTCGACGAGCACTCGTTGCGACGGATCGGGCGTGGACGCGTTGGCGGCACCCGGTGTCGCCGCCAACGTGCCGGCGAGAACAACGGCGGCGAGGGCGGCATGACGCGATCTTCGTGACTTCATTGCCATGCATAAAGGTCCTAGTGGTGAGGGCACTTGCCGCACAACTGATCTCCGTGGCCCATTGCTGCCGCTGGCACAATTGGGCCACCATCCGTCCATGACTCCCGAGACACCGCAACTCACGGCGGCAGGCATCGATCCGTTCGACGAGAGCGTCTACCGCGCCGTCCTGACCCGGCGGACGGCGGCGCCTGCCGAACTCACCGCGGATCTCGACTGTTCGGCCGAGCGCATCGCCAGGGCGCTGGACCGGCTCCGCGACCACGGGCTGGTCGGCCGGCTCGCCGGCTCCCGCCGCCGGTACGCCGCGATCGAGCCGGGCGCCGCCGTCGAGGCGCTGGTGCGGGCCAGAAGCAATGAGCTGGAGCGGGTCCGTTCGGCGGCCGACGAGCTGTCCCGGCTGTTCGCCGCCGCGCGCACCGGCGCGACCTATGAGGACGAGGTGGAGATCACCACCGGCAGTGAGGCGCTCGGCCGCTGGTTCGTCCGCCTTCAGCAGGAGGCCCACGAGGACGTGATGACCCTGGACCGGCCGCCGTACGCCCTGACCACTTCCAACCCGGTGGAGGCGACGGCGCTCGGCCGCGGCGTACGGTACCGCGCGGTCTACGCCCCCGAGGCCCTGGAATGGCCGGGCGTCCTCGACGACATCCGCGAGCTGGTCCGGCACGGCGAACAGGCCCGCGTCCTGCCCGGCCTGGGCATCAAACTCGCCATCGCCGACCGCAAGCTCGCCCTGATGCCGCTCTCCCTCGACCTCAACGACGTCCGCGCCGCGGTGATCCGCCCGTCCACCCTGCTCGATGCCCTCACCGGCTACTGGGAAATGTGCTGGAAGCAGGCTCTGCCCCTCAACGCCCCCGCCGAGGACCCCCTCGGCGAGGAGGACCGACTCGTCCTCACTCTCCTGGTCAGCGGCCTCAAGGACGAGGCGATAGCCCGCCAGCTCGGCTGGTCCGTCCGCACCATGCGCCGCCGCATCAGCCGCCTGCACGACCTCCTCGGCGCCGCCAACCGCTTCCAGGCCGGAGTGATCGCGGCCCGCCGCGGCTGGTTGTGAGACAGCACGCCGGCAGCAGGTGGGGCGGAAAGTCGAGGACTTCGCGGCCGTCGCCGCAGACCTCGTCGCGCGGGGCATCACCACCCCGGCCCTGCTGGGCGCCGCGGGGGAAGCGACGGCGGCCTGCTCATGGGCGCGATGATCACCCGTTACCCGCACCTGTTCGGCGCGATCGTCGCTCAGGTACCGCTGCTGGACATGCTTCGCTTTCACAAGCTCCTCGCCGGCGCGTCCTGGACCGCCGAGTACGGCAACCCGGACACCGAAGCCGATCGCCCCCACCTCCCTTCGCTCTCCCCCTACCACCAGCTCACCGCGGACCAGGTCTGCCCGCCGGTTCTTCTGACGACCTCCACCCGTGACGACCGCGTCCACCCCGGCCATGCCCGCAAAGCGGCCGCGCGTCTGCGCGAGCTCGGTCACCCGGTCCTGCTCCACGCGAACACCGGTGGTGGCCACGCGGGCGCCGGCGACAACGAACAGTCCGCCCACAACAAGGCCCTGGTGCATACCTTCTTGTGGCGGCACCTCACACAACCGGTGCGGTCGGCCGTCGGCTGACCGGGCCCCACTTCGTTTCCGCAGGTGAGTCACGAGATAGTGAGCGTTTTCCATCCTCGGGTCGAGCTGGTCAGATGCAGACGGAGGACGGCCTGGACGAGGTCCGTGATGCGGGTGGTCGAGCAACGAAACTTGCGGAGGAGCCGCCAGACTTGAGGGTGGCGACGGCTTGCTCGACGAGGGCCCGGATCTTCGCGTGGGATCGATTGACGGCCTGCTGCCCTGCAGAAGGCGTCTCCCGCTGGCCGCGACACGGAACAAAGACTGTGCCTCCGGCGCCTTGGTAGCCCTTGTTGGCCCAGCAGTTGACGCCACCCTCGCCAAGTGCGTCGATGATGCCGTGCCCGCGGGCCGCACGGACGTCGTGGACGGCCCCGGGCAGGGCTGGTGAGGCCATCGGCCGACGGCGGAAGGATCTGCTCTCACCTGCACGTTCATCCCGTGTTTCTTGTGCTTGCCTGAGTAGAAGGGCCGGTCGGCGGCGACCCGGTCGATCGGCAGCAACGCCCCGTCCAGCAGGACGAATGCTTTCGTCGACGCCGCCCGGATCGCCTCGGCGAGCGTCGGGGCGAGGGCGGCCAGGACCTCAACCTCCCTCGGTGATGCAGCGGTAGGCGGTGGTGGCACCCACGCCGAATCCGGCCGCGAGCTGCGCATACGAATGACCGTTGCGGAGATGGGCGACGGCGAGCAGGGCCTGCTGGCCTGCGCTCAGGCGCCGCCATCGCGTGCCCAGCCCGCGGCGGTTTTCCCGCAGGCGGGCGGAGGAAGCGGAGGGCGGAAGTGGACACGTCCGGCCCGGACGGGTGAACAAGCACATGAAGCCTCTGGCAGTGGCGGATTTCTTGGACGCGGACCCATCTGCCAGGGGGCCTCACCCCCTGCGTCAGGCCAACTGGCAGGCTGCCGAAGCCGGTTGGAAACGCTCACCGGCTACCGGGCCGGCCCATGCGAACCCTGACCAGCACGGGTCAGCCGGTTGTCCTGACAGGGGCACTGCTGCGTCCGTGGTCTCGACTGCTGAACTCGGCGTCGAGTGTCTCCTGAGCCACGCGCATGGCATCGGCGTAGACGGGGTCCTGCAGCCGCTTCCACATCTCGCCTTCAGAGACGTCCTCAACGCAGCTGACCACCCACCAGATGTTGCCGAAGGGGTCCTTGATACGCCCTCCGCGCTGTCCGAAGGCGTCGTCGGCCAGGGAAGTGACGACATGGCCGCCGGCTGCGACGGCTTGTGAAAACGCCTTGTCCGCGTCGGCGACGAACACGCGCAGCAGGCTCGGCATGGTGGGCCAGTCCGAGTGTCGGTCGAAGGCCAACACGACGGTGTCGCCGACTCGGATCTCACCGTGACCGATCAAGCCATCCTCGGTCGACACCCGCCCGAGCTCCTCACCCCCGAACGCCTGGGCGACGAAGTCGAGGAAAGCCCCCGTGTCGTCGGTGACGACCCAGGGCGCAACGGTGGTGTAGCCCTTCGGCGCGGCGTTGGTGTGCTCGGACATCACGGTCCTTTCGCTGATGTTGGTGGCCGGCAGCGACGATAGGCGTGAATTAGGTCAGTATCTGTCCGACATAGCGGCGAGCTTGGGTCGCAACCGGTGCTACCTCACGACTGCTCGCGCTGCTCGTGCCAGACCCCGTCATGCCCCTGGCCACGTCGGCCTGAGGTTGGAAAAGGCTCCCTACGTTGTTCTGCGGGATGCGGTGAGCCCTTCGTATGGTTGACCCGCCCAGGGGCGTCGGGGGTGGTTCAAAAGGCTCTGCCGCTTGTGGCTCTCAGTGATTGGCCGCCCGGCACCCCACGACTACTCGGCTGCCAATCAGGAATTGCGAATTCACAGTGAAGGCGTAATGCGCCTTCTTGTTCTGGGCCAAAAAGCGGGCATGCTCCCGCTGGGTGTGCAGCGCGTCGGCGGTGACCGTCACTCCGGCCAGGTCATATGACTCCAACAGGGCGGCGAAGCGGGTGATTTCATTGGTCTTGCCAGGCACCCGCAGCTGGGTGACGGTCATCCCCGCATCCATCATCGCGGCCAGCAGGTGGGCGGCCGGGCCATCGCCGGTGCGCGAGCCGCGGGCGCTCTTGCCGTCCACCGCCAGGGTGTCGGCCCCGGTCGGGGTCGGCCCCGAGCAGATCGGCGAACCCGCCCGGGCAGACGGCGTTCAGGACGCGGCGGATGGTCGCCGCGCTCGGCGCGATGCGAACGCCGAGCCGGGCGAGGGCGTCCTGCGGGGCGCTGCAGGCCCACTGCCCGATCGCCGCGAACGATCGGGCTCCGGTCAGCACCGCCGAGCAGGCGATCAGCAGCACGCTGACGAACGAGTGACGCTTCCCGCGCCGATCGCGCGGATCAGCCAGCGTGGCCAGCCGCTGCGGCAGTCCCACGAGCGCACGGTGCTGACGCGAGCGCGACTTGATCTGGCAGACGCTGGCAGACTGGCGGCACATCGAAGCTCCGTTGGGCGAAGGCGACTTGGGAAGGTCACCTGCACAACGGAGCTTCGTTGCGTACGTCGCGCGCCCACCGGACATCGTCATACCGTCGTGACCTGCACACCTACAAGATCACCTCGACTTTGAAATCGCCCTGGCCAGGTCGATGCCCCCCGGTCGGTGATGTCGAGACCGTTGCCTTGGTTGTCCCGACGCCAGACCTTGGCGGGTTTGAGGTGTCCGACGTCGACTGCGCGCTGATGGAGCCGGACAGGCTCGCCAGCGCGCCCCTCGAATCGCCCGGTCGGTCGGTGGATGTCTGGCGGGCGTGGATTGCGGGCGCCAACTCGGACGCTGCCACCGAGTTCAAGCCGTCTTTGTCGCCTACGAAACGGGGCTGGCCAGTGCCGGTGAACGCGCGACCGCCCGGCGGCCGACCGAACAGTCGTGGACCGGGACCGGGCTGGTCGTTGCGCGCTACTTGCTGACGGCGAAGCGCATCAGGGCGTGCTCGTTGCCCTGCTTGATCTTCCCCGTCGTATTGATCACTTCGAGCTTCCAGCTGTCGCTGACGCGTATGGCCTTGGCCACGGCGCAGCCGTTGTCCTGGGTGAGCAGGCTCGGCCAGATGTCGGCGACCTGCTGGGAACTGCCCCCGGTCGCGTCGTACACCTTGAAGCTGATGTTGCGCGCCTTCTGGAAGGAACTGCCCTTCTTGTAGGCGGCGGCGACGAACACTATCGACGTGATGTTGGGCGGGATCCGCGCGAACTCGACCGTCACCGTCTCGTCGTCGCCGTCCCCGCGCCCGGTCTGATTGTCGCCGCTGTGAACCAAGGAGCCGTTACCCATGGGATCGAGGGAATCGAGTCCCGCCAGGCGCACCGGATCCCCGCCTTGCATCGCGATGGCGATCAGGTCGAGGTCGGTACCGGACTTGCGGCGGAGCATTCCCATCATCCCGCCGCTGCTGCCGGCGGTGGGATCCCAGGACACTCCGATGGACAGATGGGTCACTCCGTCCAGATCCGCCGGGCCGTCTTCTTTCTTGAGCGTAATCATGCGTGAATCTTCCTCTTGACGACGTGACTGCGACAAACAGAGTGTGCCTGGGGCATTCGGAGTTCTGCACACCTGGTCCGTCGATTGCCGTTTCGTCCTATTACGTCATGTTCCGGTACAAGGCCACGCCGGGGCTGCGAAACTCGTCCCCACGGCACAGGAATACCCTCCGGCGGCTGCGTGGCCGGTGGTGTCGCTGGTGCGGTCGATGGTGCAGCGGGCGATGTGGTGCAGTACGACGATTTCGTACTGGAGAGGGCTTGTGGTGGAGATGCGGAGCCGTTTCGTGTGGTGGCGGACGATGCCGGCGAACAGATCCCAGGCGTAGGCGGTCGGGGCGGGGCGCATCAGGATGTCGGACCAGTGGGCGGCCAGTTCGCCGAAGGCCCGGCTCATCAGGTTCTCGGTTCCTGCGGGGCGTGTGTGCTGTGGCGCAGGTGATCACGTCGGAGGATGCGGACGGGCGGTCGTACGTGCGCAGGGCGATGAAGAAGCTGGGCGAGTTGGCTCGGCGGAGACGAACGGAGACGAACGGAGACGAACGGAGACGAACGGAGCCGACGGGCCACTGAAAGGCGCGCACGGCAGCCGGGCAAGTCTGCCTCGCTGCGGGGAAGCGTCCCTGCGGGAAGGCTTGCCCGCGGTGCAGCATGCCGGGGTGAGGAAGCGAGGTGACCATGTGCGGGGGTTCGACGTCGGCGAGACAGTGGTGCGGCGGGACATGTACCTCGGCCGGGTGTGGAGCGAACAGGCGCTGCGCGTCATCGAGGACAGCGATGCCGAGCTGGTGACCGCGTGCGGCCCGGGTGCCGAGGCGCGGTGGGCGTCGCTGTACGCCAAGGCTCGCGCTGGGGATGCCCGCGCGGTGCGCACGCCGGCGTTCGACGCGATGGCGACGGGGGAGTGGGAGCTTGCGCCCGGCCTGTGGCAGGACACCGAGCTGCTGCTGCGGAAGCCGCCGACGTGAGTGTTCAGGATCGACGCCTTCTTCACCGGCGCAGGGCTGCGGAACCGGTACGTCAACGAAGAAGCCCCGTCATGCCGCCTGACGCATGAATTCCTCAGGATTCACACAGGGGCCGTGCTCACTCATGTCATCGTGGTGAAGGCATCGACTCCGGTGAGTTCGGCTGACAACGGTGGGGTCGTTGCGGCGGGGTCGCTGGTGCGTGGCATGATCCAGCCGTGGCGATCACGGCTAATCGAGCAATCCTCGTGCATCAGCTGTTTACGGGGGTCTCCAACGGATGAGCGCTTGGGGTGGCGGCGCTTCATTCAGTCCGCAGACCGGGAACCTGCGCAGATCCTGTTGCGTTGTCCACGGCTGGTCGCTCTTCGCCGTTGGTCCATGCGATGTTCGAAGTACGCGTACTTGCTGAGCCCCGGGTGCGGTACGACGGCGGACGCGGTGCGCCGCGGGCGCGAAGCCATCGATACCTGTCTCATACCATCCGACCGCCTGAAACGTGTCGTCGTACCCATCCGAACAGGCCCTTTGGCCCCACACCACAGGGAGAACCCCGTGACGTCCTCAGCAGAGAACCGGCAGACGTCGGCACCCCGCGCGGAAGAGGCGACCCCCCACGCACTGGCGCCGGGCAGCACAGCAGTGTCGGCCCTGCCCGCCTCCGCGGGCCTGTCTGCCGAGGGCGAGGGCTCCGTCACCAGCTCTCGGTCAGCCGCCTCCTCCCCCTCTCCCGCTTCTACCGGCGGAGCCCAGCAGCAGGAGAACAGTGGTGCGAGGCGTCCCGAAGGCAAGAGCGGCGAGAAGGACGCCAACACGGAGGCCGAGGAGTCGCATCCGGCTTCCGCGACGGCGCATCAGGCCGATGCCACCGGACTCGGCCAGCGGGCTTCACATGCCGCTCAGAACGACGTCTCGACGCTCGTCACCACCACTTCGGACCAGGAGACCCGCCAGAGCGAGCAGGCCGGTCGGCCCGGCAAGGCTGCTCTGGCGGGGGCTGCCATCGCGGGCGCGCTCCTCATATCCGTTCCCTTCCTCCTGATGGGCGAGCACGACAGCGCGCACCAGGCGAAGGCGGGTGACGCGCCCGGCACCCTGCTGGGCGGCGGCGAGGAGACGGGGGCGCCCGGAGCGTTCGTCTCGGCCGTTCCCACACCTCGGCGAGACGGGAACGTGGAGAAGGAGAGCGGTACGAACACGACTGAACGGCCGCGAGTCGCCAGTACCCCTGCCAAGGCGCAGGAATCCCAGAGCGACAGCAAGGCCGGGACGGCAAGCAAGGAGAAGGCCGGGAAGCAGAACAGCGCCCCGCGGAAGGTGAGCAAGGATGCCTCGACGACAACGGGGGCCGGTGAGGTGAGCCTCGGTGCTGCCCTCTCCCTGAAGAGTCACGAGTCCCAACGCTGCATCGATGTCCCCTTCAGCCGGTTCGACGACGGCGTCGCTCTGCAGATCTGGAGCTGTTCGGGCTCCGCCGGCCAGAAGTGGCAGTTCGCGGGCGACGGCACGCTGCGGATCAAGGGCATGTGCATGGATGTCGCCCAAGCGAGCTGGAGCGACGGCACCACCATTCAGCTCGCACGCTGCAATGGCAATCCCGCCCAGCAATTCCGGCTCAACGAGAGTCACGACCTGGTCAACCCGGCGGCCGACAAGTGTGTGGATGTCAGGGACCACGGAACAGGGGACGGAGCCCGGTTGCAACTGTGGCAGTGCGTAGGCCAGGACAACCAGAAGTGGAGTATCGGTTGAGCCGCACCGGCTCGCGCCCGACATGAATATCCGGGGAGGAGTGACGCATGCCGCCTTCGTCGTCGGCATGGACGGGGTGCCGCGGCCGGCGCCACGCCGGAGCGAACACGTGGGCATGCGCAAACAGCGGCAGGGCGGCATGTCAGAGGATGGCATCTACGCCGACCGCGCCATCGTGCGGGAGGGCGCGGTGCTGTCCCGGCCCGCGGGGATGGACGCACCAACCGGGGCCGCTGTGTGGATGTCCTATCTCACCGCCTACGGCGCGCTGATCGAGGTCGGCCGGGCCCGGCCGGGCGACCACGTACTCATCACCGCGGCGTCCAGCAGTGTGGGCACGGCCGCCATTCAGATCGCCGGTCAGATCGGGGCCATACCGATCGCCGTGACCCGCGCCGAGGCCAAGGCCGAGCAACTGGTACGGACAGGCGCCGCCCATGTCATCGCGACCGACCACGACGACCTGGCCGACCGCGTCAAGGACATCACCGGCGGGGAGGGCGCCCGCATCGTGTTCGACTCGATCGGCGGCCCGGGCCTGACCCAACTCGCCCAACTCGTGGCCTGCGACGGCGCGCTGATCGTGTACGGCTGGCTCGACCCACGCCCTGCTCCGCTGCCCATGAACTGGCCGCTGAACGTCCACGGTTACGGCGTCCACCACGTCATCCAGGATCCCGATCGCACCCCCCGGGCTCATGCCTTCATCACCGCCGGCTTGCGCACCGGCGCACTCGCACCCGTGATTGACCGCACCTTCGACCTGTCCGCCATCGCTGACGCCCACCGTCACATGGAGGCCAACGGTCAGGTCGGCAAGGTCATCGTCACCGTCCGGCACTGAAGCGGACGGAGCCCCTACCGGGCAGCCATCGCGAGGGCGGGCGAGCCCAACGTCAGTCCCACCGGGACGCGGTCCACCGGGCCCAACACAGGCTCCGAAGCTTGACTTCTCCATTGGGAAGCCCCTGAGCGTGAGGGTTGGCCAGAGTGGGCGCAGGTTGGCCGCAGGACAGCGGTGGCCAGTTCTGACCTGCGGTTTTACTCAGACGGGGCGCTGGGTGATGCTGCTCGGTATGCAGCATGTGCTCACTCACTGGGACAGTTCCTTCATCAACTTCAAGGAGTTCGACTTTCCGGACGGACGAGGCCACGGATACCGATGGGTTCACATCAAGCGCTTCCACCTGCCGGACGCCTCGCCGACCGACCAGGACCTGCTGGCCGCCTTGATCGCCCACCCGGAGTTCAGAGACACGTACGACGGAGCCGGCGTCTGGCTCGAGCCGCGCCACGGTCAGTGGTGGTCGGACCGGATCACTCCCGGCACGTATTGCGCCATCGACGAGTCGAGCGCGACCGGCAGGTTTCACACATGGGCGACCAGCGGTGTACCTCTTCCTCCAGATCTGGACGCGAGGCTGCATGAGGCGGTCTACACCCCCATCCATCAGGCGACGAGCCGATACGCACTCGGAGCTCTCCCCGAGGACGCACACCATGACTACGGCCCGATCCACATCAAATTTCATGAGCTCGTGCTCACTGACCGCCACGCCGGCACCCTCGCCCTCCTGGTCGCCGCTGACGACTGAGAGGGCTGTTGCTCCGAGCCGTCAGACCGACCATCGCGTCGCACCGCGATGAGCGCTCTACTTGGCATAGCGGGCCAACCAGGGCGTTTCTTCTGGATCGCCTCGCCGACCAGATGAAGATGCCCACTTACGAGAAGACGTTACGTTTGAGGCCGTTCGGCGGTACGCCGCACACGAAAGACCCGGTGTGTCCCGCCGCCGTGACACTGCCGCGGGACGCACCGGGGTGGGGGAGGAGGTCAGGCGCCGCGCTGGACCGGACCGATGAGGGTACCGGTGGCCACCTTGAGCTTGCCCTGGGCGACGGACGTGCCGGGGATCTCCCCGTCCGGAGCCTGGAGCGTGAACGATGCCTCCCCCGCGGCGGTGCTGCGGCCGCTGCTGGGAATCTGGATATCGAAGTGCACCGGGTGGCCCGGGCCGAAGGTCACCACGGTTGCCTGGTTGCCGTAGTGGCCAGCGGCGACCCCGATCTCCGAACCGCGGTTCGAGAACCGCACGTTGGTTGGCGAACCGGCCAGCTTGCACGGCTCGTACCCGCGCGGCACGGTCAGCGTCACGCGGTAGTGGTGGTGCCCTGCGCTGGCGGGCGCCTCGGTGATCTTCGCGGTGTGGTTGGCCGGCCGGCAGGCCGAAGGGGCGACGCTGCCGACCGTTGCGGGCGAAGCCTGCGCGACTCCCGCACCAGCAGCACCCGTCAGCGCAGTCGCGGCGACGGTGACGGCGAACTTCCAGTTCGTACTCATCCTGAACACTCCTTGCCTTGCTTAATGGCTCTGCGGGTGTTCTCCGTCAGAACCATGGTCAACACGATTCCTGCCCCTCAACCCTTGCCGGGAATGTCTCAGGATTGACACGGCCGTGCGGCCAGGTGTGTGCAACCCATACGTACCGTTGAAGTTCGATCACACGCCTGAAGGGCCGGGCCGCCTCTCGACCTCCTGCCGCTCACGGAAGCGCAATGTCGAGTCCGACGTCAGCACCTGGCCGTCCGCAGCGAATACATAAGTCCACCGGAACGTCACCAGCGGCCAACTCACCTCGATCAGCTCGACCCTGCTCTCGACGCCCAGCCGCGCGACAGGATGGCCTCGCGTGCCCAGTCGAGCGCGAAGTTCACCTTCGGCCGGGTGAGCAGGTGCCGCGGCTTGACGTCCACGACCAACGGCGCGTCCTTCTCACGCAGCACGAGAAAGTACGGGACATGACGGCGCCTGCGCCCGTCCATGGTGGTGGAGAGGAGAAACGGCTGGGCGAAGACCGCTGTCACGTCCTGGTCGAAGTCGGCGTAAAGCAAGCGCGTCAGCTCCAGCGGTGACTCGTAGACAACATGGGAACGCATGGTGGAAGACCAATGCGTACCCGAGTAGTGCCTTTGTCCGTAGCGCCAGCGGAACGCACGCCACGGTGTCGAGGGCTCGAAGGCATCCACGCCCGACGTCGACCAATCCAGGTCCTCGTCGATCTTCCCGTCCGTACGACGAAGACTCATCGAGACCTCGCCAACCACACGCGACATGCCCCACCCCTGAGCAGCAAGAGCGGGGAGCGGAACCCCCAGTCTCGACCAGCTGAGACATCTCCACGTTCAAGCCGGAGAGCACCGCTGCACAGAGCGAGAGCGGGATCAGCACCATCACGAGCGAATGATCGGAAGGGAGTTCGTCTTGCCGTGCTGTCCCTTGGGCCGGACAAAGGCCACCGTCAATGAGAAAGGGACGGGCGAAATGCGAACCTACACGACGTGTAGGTTCGCATTTCCGCAGTCCTCTCGCATGCTCCCCGATCTGCAGTGAGCCTTTCCAATCTGCCGCAGTGGCATGGGCGTTGAGCTGACAGGCGAGCGAAGCCGCTGGTAGGTGGGTTGTGAGTAGGGGAGTTCGTCGATCTGCTCAGTGCAATACGATCGATTCGACCCGGGCGAACCGTCAGACGTAGGAGCAGAAGCCGTGGGCCAACCGCGTCCGGGGCCGAGTCACCGTCTCGGGCCGGTTACTGGCGGCCAGGCTCGCCGGCTACGCGGAGCGGGGCCCGAAGGCCAGGTTCGCGTTCCTTTATGTGCCCTGAGGATCACCCGTTCTTGAACTCCTCGATGGCCGCCCGGGTTGTCTGGTTCGCCGCGTCGCTTCCGGCGTGTCCTGCGTCTTCGATGATGTGGAGGCGTGCGTCTGGCCACGCCTTCGCCAGTTCCCACGCCGTCTGTACCGGGCTGCCCATGTCGTGTCGTCCGTGGACGAGCACCGCCGGGATCCCGGCCAGCTTGTGTGCGTTGCGCAGCAGTTGATCCTCCTCCAGCCACGCGCCGTTGCCGAAGAAGTGGGCACAGATCCGTACGAACGCTATCTGCGCGTCGACCTCCTTATTGCTGTACATGCCGGGCACGCCGTTGGGCTCGTTCGAGATGACCGCGTCTTCCCAGGCGAGCCAGCCGGCAGCGGCCTTCTCCCGGATCGCCCGGTCGGGGTTCTCCATCAGCCGCGCGTAGGCCGCCAGCAAGTCGCCGTCGCGCTCGTCCTCAGGGGCGCCGTCGCGGAAACGGTCCCATGCCTCGGGGTAGAAGCGTCCGGCGCCCCGGTAGAGCCAGTCGGTCTCGGTACGGCGGGTCATCGTCACCGCCTGGATGACGATCTCACTGACCCGCTCGGGGTGCTGTTGCGCATAGGCCAGAATGAGCGTCGAGCCCCAGGAGGCGCCGTTCAGCAACCACCTCTCGATACCGAAGTGCTCGCGCAGCCGCTCCATGTCGTCGATCAGGTGCTGCGTGGTGTTGAGACTCATGTCCGCCGCCGGGTCGCTGGCGTGCGGAGTACTACGCCCGCAGTTGCGCTGGTCGAAGCGTATGACGCGATAGCGCTCGGGATCCCAGGCCCTCGTCGGCCGCTGCGGCGCGCCCGACCCCGGGCCGCCGTGGACGTTCAGGGCGGGCTTGCCTTCGGGGTTGCCGAGCTGTTCGTAGTAGATGCGGTTGCCGTCTCCGGCTTCGAGAAAACCATGGTCGTAGGGGCTGGTCGGAGGATAGAGATCAACCATGACCGTCGATCCTACGGAACTGATCGTGGTTGAGCTCTGCAATTCTTTTCCAACCTGCCACAAGGGCACGAGCGTTGCCTGGCGGGTGAAGCTCCTGGTGGACGGGTTCTCGGCCAAGATCGCCCGTGTCTGTCAGGAGTTTCAATGACGAAGTCAGGCCACCTGTGCGAGCGGTGGAGTGGGGGTGAAGTCCCGGTGGTCGCGCAGGAGGGCTCATAGCACGCTGGCGCGTCGGCGGGCCAGGGCGATGACAGCCTGGGCGTGCTTGCATCCCTCGGCGCGCTTCTTGAGGTAGAAATCCCGGTTGGGGCCGTCGCGGATGATGCTGGTTTGTGCGGACAGGTAGAACACTCGGAGCAGGCGGCGGCTGTAGCGCTTGGGCCGGTGCAGATTCCCGGTCCGGCGCCCGGAGTCCCGGGGCACGGGTACCGGTCCGGCGGCGGAGGCGAGGTGGCCGGCGTCGGCGTAGGCCGCCAGATCCCCTGCCGAAACAACGAATTCCGCTCCAAGGATCGGGCCCATCCCCGGGAGGGATTCGATGATCTCGGCTTGCGGATGCGTCCGGAACGCCGTCTTTGACCGCCGCCCGGCACCGGGCCTGAAGTGCTGGGAGGACGAGGCGTATCAAGGGGCCGGCGAACCCGTCCGGGTCCCGTTCCGAGGCCGCCGTCTGAAGAGGTGGAAACGCCGTCACAACAGCACCCACGCCAAGATCCGATGCATCGGCGAACAGGCCATAGCCACCCTCAAGGGCTGGCGTCTTCTGCGGAAGATCCGCTGCGTCACCAACCAGATCAGCGACATCGTGAGGGCCATCCTCGTCCTTCACCACGCATCAACGTGAGGTTGGGAAACGCTCATTGATGCTCGTGTGGCGAACGCTCATGAGGCCGTCGTCGCTCAGCTCCCAGTTTTCGTTGCCGTAGGCACGGAACCAGTCGTCGTTGACCGTGCGGTACTCGTAGGCGAAGCGGACGGTGATCCGATGTCCGCCGAACGACCACAGCTCCTTGATCAGCCGGTACTCGAGTTCGTTCTCCCACTTGTGCGTGAGGAAGTCGACGATCTCCTTGCGCCCGTTGATGAAGACAGAGCGATTGCGCCAGCGGCTGTCCTCGGTGCAGGCGAGCGAAACCGCCTCGGGGTTGCGAGTGTTCCAGGCGTCCTCGCCCGCCTGACCTTCTGCACGGCAGTATCGGCGTTGAACGGGATAAGGCGGCTTGCCGGTCATCGTCGGCTTCCCTTCCACTCGTACTCGGTGCGGTAAGGGCGCAGTGGGCCCAGGGTGCCATCGGCGATGCCATACGCATCGGCGCGGATGCCGCGTAACGGCAGGTCGAGAACCGTCACGCTCGCGGAACGGTACGGATCACTCGTACGGCCTTCGGTCCAGCACCTGCGTGCATGGTCCTCGCCGACCGGCCTCCTTCACGCTCCCGTGGAACCGAGGCGCTGCTGAAACAACGCACAAGGGGACTGTGGGTCGAGCCCGTCCGCCGTCAGCGGCGGGCGCGTCGCAGCCGGCGGCCGAGAAGAACAGCTCCCGCGCCGACGATCAGGGAAGCCCCGGCGAAACGAGCCAGGACGGTCCTGGCACGTGCGTCATTCGCGGATCCGCTGGCTGCCAGGGACGGCCGGGCGGAGTCGGGAGCCGCAGCCGCCTGGAGGATCAGGTCGGCGACCGCCTCGGGGTGGGCGATCAGGGACACATGTGAAGAGTTGATCTCCACCGTGTGCGAGCCGGCCCGCTTTGCCTGGAAGCGTTCCTGATCCGGGTTGATGGTCTTGTCCTGTCGGCCTACCAGCGCCCAGGACGGTATCTGCTTCCAGGCCGCGACCTTGGCCTTCTCCGAGAAGGCGGTCGTGGCGACGGGCCGCTGGGTGGCCCCCAGCAGATTCGCCTCGCTCTCCGGCAGGTCTGCGGCGAAGACCTGGTGGACCTTGTCGCGCTTGAGGTACAGGTCGGTCCCACTGCGACCGCTCTCCCGGAACGGGACGGACTTGGTGGCGGTGCCCAGTTCACTGGGGTACCGCGCGGCCAGCGACATGCCGCTCTCACCCACGTCGGGCATCAGAGCCGACACGTACACGAGCGACTTCACCTTGGGGTTTCCGGCCGCGGCCGAGCTGATCACGGCGCCGCCGTAGGAGTGGCCCACCAGCACGACGGGGCCCTTGATGCTGTCCAACACCGAGGCGATGTAGGTGGAGTCGTTGTACAGACCGCGCAGCGGGTTGGAGGGCGCGATCACCGGGTAGCCGCTGCGCTCAAGGCGCGAAATCACCCCGTCCCAGCTGGAATTATCGGCGAACGCACCGTGCACCAGAACCACCGTGGGTTTCGCGCCGGAAATGTCGCCGTCCGCGACAGCCGGGACTGCCGTCGTCGTGCACAGGACCAGGGCACATCCGGCCACGGTGACGTGCGCGCGCGATATGCCGGAGATCGCCAATGAGGTCATGGTGTTCTCGCTTTCCTCGATGCCAACAGCACCTCAGCGTTCACGCAGTGGCGCCTCCGGGCCCGGCAGTACCCCCCAACCGGGTGAAAAGCACGTGCATCGGAGTGATTGGCCGGCCTCGCCTGGCGTGGCAGTACTCGCTTCATCGCAGGGCCACCGACCAGCCGGGTTAGGCCGCCGGAGTGTTCTGGCGCGGTACGTATGGCGGTCAGGCCGAGGAGTCCAGCCGGACCCGTTCGGGCAGCAGGTACAGGGCGGTCAGGGAGGGCGATCAGCACGGCCGAGGTGCGTACCGAGGCAACGATCACTCACAGGGGCAGCTTGACGCCGCGGCTGGATCGGCGGCGTACTCGGGCGGCTGTTGCAGCGTCATGAATCGTGCGCATCAGCCGCGCGTACGCGACACCTCAACTGCTGCCTGGTTCCGAGACCGAGGCACACGGGGCAGGGGACCGCGCCACAGCGTGTGTACGCGGTGGGTGACCAGCCAGGCGAACGACCAGGAACGCCAGGGGTACGGAGGCCAGGTCCGCCTGGCGGGCGGAGGACACCGAATCACAGGCCGGAGAGCAGAAGCTTCCCGTGCCGTCTTCCGTCTGCCCGTCATGCGCACAGAGCGCGCCGGAACACGGCGCCGCATTGCCGCACTCCCCTGCGGATCTGGTCAGTGTGATCGGCCCGGCAGGGTTCCAGACCCCTGACGACGGCGACGGTGACCAGCGCGTAGGTCACATGCGGAACGATGTCGGCGACCCAGTCGGAGTGTGACCACGTGCGCGGGTCGGTCACGCCCAGCACCGTCATCGGGCCGTTGGTTCCGATCAGCGCCCCCACGGTCGCCGTGGCGGTCAGGACCGCGTTGCCTGGCCGCCAGCCGCAGGAGAGGGCAAGGCCGAGCAGGGCGCCCATGCCCACACCCGCTGCCGTGCCGGTGAGGGGGCCCAGGGCTTCGACGCGGTTCTCCCGTACGTTCTCGTCGCCCGCGATCGGAACGTGCAGGGCCTCCGACAGCCGCTCCACGGTGACCTCCGGTGCCTCGCTCGCGCCTCGGCCTCGGATCGCCATGTCCAGGTAACCGACCGTGTTCAAGGCCGTGGTCCCGGCAGCGCCCGCGGCGGCCCCCGCCAGGAGACCACGCAGGTGCCGGGCCGTACCGATAACTCCCGTCATAGGCCGCTCATCCCTTCACGAACTCCAGCAGCGCGGGGTCGACAACCTCCGGGAGCGTCCAGGCGACGTTGTGCGGACTTCCCTCCACCGTCACGAGGGTGAGGTCTTGATCAACGGAGGCAGCGGCCTGGCGGTGTTCTCGTACGGCAGGCTGCGGTGGTCCTCGTAGCAGATGTCAATCGGAGTGCCATTTCCCTGGCCGACGTTGACGATCGCCAAGTGCGCCTCAACTGCCGGTACGGATGCATACCATTTCCAGACCTGCCGCGTTTGCCCGTGCGTCGGCTGGGCTACGTACCGTTTCAGTAAATACACCGAATGGCTCACTCCGCCACCGGAGTCTCAGCGCGACGCCTTGGCCCACATTGCTCTGCCGGCCTCCGTAACAGCATTGGGCATCGCCCACGCCTTCGTGTACGCGGTGACCGGCCCCGACCGCCTCGCGCCCGGCCTGACCTGGGCCTTCCGTGCTGCGGCCACCCAGCACGTGCCGGCCACGCCACCCTCGATGAGTGCGACCCGCGCCCGGGCGGACGCGCCGACTACCTGGGCAGGCACTGCCTTCTCGGCGTGAACCTTCAGGTATTCACCGATCCGACCGGATGGATCGGTGGGGGTTTCACGTACCTCCATCCGAGTGGCGCACCACGATTCTCGGGTGTTAGCTGATGCCACGGGGCCGGCCCGCGCAATTCCGCCATCTACGGCAAGGCTCTGGGGATCGTCTGCTTCTACCGGGACGAAAGACATCCGGCGAGCTTCGACACCGAGGACGTTGCGCCGGCCAACGAACTGGCAGCGCGAACAGTGCTCGCGATCGAGAACGCATGCCGTTTCATTCGCGAGCACAACACCGCGATCACGTTGCAGCGCAGTCTTCTGCACGGATGCTGCCAGAGGTATCGGCCATCAGCTCCGGCTGTTTCTATCTCCCTGGAAAATCCGACGCCTCCTGGTTCGACGTGATCCCCCTCTCCAGTGCCCGCGTCGGTCTGGTCATCGGCCAGGTTCCCGACCACGGGCTGCAAGCCTCTGTGACCATGGGCCGGTTCCGCACCGCAGTGTCAACCCTCGCCGACCTCGACCTGCCGCCCGACGAACTCCTGGTGCACCTCGACGATGTTGCCACCCGCATTGCGAGCGACCACATAAGCGGAAGCGATGTGCTGAACCCGGGCCCGTCCTGCATGTACGCGGTGTACGATCCCGCCACCTGCGAACTCACCCTGGCCAGCGCCGGATGGCCGGAGCCACTGCTGTCTCTGCCCAATGGCTCCGTGACATCGGTGGACATGCCGATCGGGCCGTCATTGGGACACGGCGCCAGCTATGAGAGTTCACACTGCGCGGTGCCGCCGGGCAGTCTTCTGGCCTTCTATTCGGGCTCACTTCTGGGGCGGTCCACCGTAGCCCCGGACCGGATGAAGTCGCTTCGCGCGGCGGTCGCTCAGTCAGGCCGGGGTCCGGCTCGTCCGTAGTTCGCGCAGGCAGGTGGCGGCTGCCGGCGGCCCGGTTCACACGCAGTGGGCGTGCTTGGCGAACCGCAAAGCCCTGAGTCGTTTCCTCTGGCGCCGCGATAACGCGTGCGTGGGTGTTGTCCAGAGGAAGGCAGCGCTGGAGGGCGCTGGCGCGGTTGGTCTCTGCGCCAGCGCCCCGTGGAGCGTGCAGTCTTTGAGTTCTCAGGCGGCTGTGGAGAGGAGTGCCGGAACTCGGCCACAAGAGATCGGTCGTACCGGCCCCGCGTGTGAGGCGAGGGTCTCTGCGTCCTTCAGTAGTCCGAGCAGCGAGCCGCGGGCACGGGCCACACGTGAGCGGACGGTGCCGACGGGGCACCCCATGGCTGCCGCGGCCTCCGCGTAGGGGAGTCCCAGGAGTTGGGTGAGCACGAACGATTCACGGCGTTCTGCCGGGAGGATCGCCAGGAGCTCGGCGAGTGCGATTCCGTCCTCGAAGCCGGGTACGTCGCGTGGTTGTGTCCTCTCGGCGGCGGACTGCCAGTCGTCCCGGTCCGAGATTCTGGGTCGAGCGGCGGCATGGCGAAGACTGTCCACGACAGTGCGGCGGGCGATCGAGAGTAGCCAGGTACGAGCGGATGAGCGTCCCTCGAACCGGTGAAGACTGCCGAGTGCGCGCAAGAACGTGTCCTGGGTGAGGTCATCGGCCGCTTGGGGGTCGGCGCTGAGGTAGGCCACGTAGCGCCAGACGTCGCGGTGCAAGGCGCGTACGAACCGGTCGACGGCGTCGGGGGAGCCGTCGCGTGCGGCCAGTGCCAGTCGTGTCACCGGTTCGTCGGCGCTATGGGTATGACGTGAGGTGCCGTAGTCGGCTGTTGTTGTGGCTTTGTGTGGCGGCAGGGCAGGGGGCATCGCCTGATGTCCTTCCGGGATCCGGGATCTGGCTCCGCGCGTGCGCGGGCCGGTGAGATGTACGGCATCGCCCCTGGGCGATGCCGGTGCCCGAGGCGTGCGGTGAAGGACACCGGCGCGTCGGGAAGCCGGCTGTCAGATGACAGCGATCCCGGACGGTGGACCCCGCGATGTGAGGGCGTGGATGAGGAAGAGCTGCCGCGGTACGCGGACCCGGTGGTCACGGCGGGCCCGGATGCGTGGCCGGTGGGGCGGTGCGGGCAGACGGAAGAGCAGACGCAGCGGCGCGATGATCCACCCGGCGAAGGTGCGCAGCAGGCGGAAAGTGGCTCGTTCTCCGTAGGCGAGCCAGAGGCCGCACAGCAGCGCTGCCAGTAGGTGGGCGGCCAGCATCCCGGCCGGCGACATGCCCACCGTGCCATGCCCGGTGGGCATGGCCGTTGAGGGGTCGGTCATCGCTTGCATGCCGGCATGGGCATGGTGCATTCCACCCGGCATGGTCATGTCCGTCATGCCGGGCGGTGGCTGGTGCAGGCGGCTCCCGAGCCCGGCATCGGTAACGACGCGTACGGCTTCCGCCTGAGAGATCGAGGTGGAGCTCGGACCGCAGAGCAGAGACTGGGCCCATTGCTGGGCGAAGGACGGGCTGTCGGTCACCGAGGGGTGAACCGCTGTCTGAGCCAGGGAGAACCCGGTGTGCAGTGCCGCTTGGGCGACAACCATGGTCGAGGTCACCGCGAGAATGCCGCGTTCACTGCCGCTGAGGAACCAGGCCGTGGCGGCAGTCGCCGCGAAGGCGGCGGCCATGGCCCACCAGGGGACGGGAGTTCCGGACATGAGGATGTGGCCGAGGGCAGCGAGCAGCACGCAGGTGGCTGCGAACACCGCAGCGCGTACCGCGCGACAACATCGGCCTGGAGTCATGGCGGGGCCATCCTTGCATTCCTCCCTCGGTCACCACGGGTGGGTACGAAAAGTTCGGGTCGATGCCTTCAACCTGACGTGTGTGGCGCACGCCACATGCCTCACGGGGAACTGTGGTGCCGTTCGGTCCGACTCCTGACGTGGCCGAGGAACGATCCAGCGGCGTGGGACGGAGACACCGGTGCGGACAGAGCGCGGAAAACCGGCGGCGTCAGCGGCAGGAGCTGACAGGCTGCTGACGGCGCTGCTCACGTGCGCCATGGCGTTCTCGATGCTGCAGCTCTTCCTCATCGGAGCCCTGGGCCCGCGCCTTGTGGGCGAACTGGGGATTTCGCCCACGGTGCTCGGTCTGACGACGACGATCGGATTCGGGGCTGCGGCGGTGCTCTCCCCCGTGGGCGGGCGGATCGTGGACCGGGTCGGACCCAGGCGGTCACTCGTTGCCCTGCTGCTCGTATCCGCCGCTGCTCTCGCGCTGATCGGTGCGGCACCGGGTGCCGGGTTTCTCCTTGGCGCGGTGGCTCTGGGGGGTCTGCCGCAGGCGTTGGCCAACCCGGCTACGAACAAGGCGATCCTGGCGGTCGTTGTGCCGGCCCGGCGGGGTTCGGTGACCGGAATGAAGCAGTCAGGTGTGCAACTCGGGGCGTTCGCTGCCGGGCTGCCCTTGGCCGCGCTGGCCTCAGGGGTGGGTTGGCGTGGCGCGGTGTGGACGGCGTCCGGCACCGCTTTGGCCGTGGCTGTGTGGGCCATGCGGGCGCTGCCTGCCGATCCCCCGGCAAAGGGGGCGCCGCCTCGATCCTCGTGGGTGCCGCGGGGTGCCATCGCCTGGCTGGCGGGTTTCTCCTTGCTGCTGGGCTGTGGCATTGCTTCGGTCAACACCTATCTGGCGCTTTTCGGCGCCCAGGAACTCGGAATGAGTCCCTCGACGGCCGGTGCACTGGTGGCCGTACTTGGCGTGGCAGGGATTGCCGGCCGGGTGGGCTGGTCGAAGGCCGCCCGGCCGGGGCGGGCCGAGTGGCTGCCGGGGTGGCTGGCGGCCGGTGCGGTCGGAGCGGCCCTCTTGCTGGCCGGCGCTCTGCTCGTTCACCCGCTGGCATGGGTGGCGGCGATAGCCGTCGGTGTGTTCGCCGTGTCGGGCAATGCCGTCTCCATGGTGCTGGTGATGCAGCGTGCCGCCCCCGGCCGTGCGGGGCAGGAATCGGCACTCGTCTCCGTCGGGTTCTTCGCCGGCTTCGCCATCGGCCCACCGGTCTTCGGCGTGCTCGCGGAAGCCGGTCACTACGGGCCCGGATGGCTGCTGGTGGCCGCGGAGTTCGCGGCGGCCTGCGCTGTCGCTTTCGTATGGGCAGTGCGGGAGCACAGGCAGCTCACGGTGGCTCCGGCGTGACCGCGGGGGACTGGCCCGAACGCGCCCTCGCGGACGTCCTGCATCGGGTCGGCGTCACCCGAGCCGAAGTCGGCGAACGGTTCCCACTGTTCGCCGACCCGGATACGGGCCGCTGGGAGACGACCGGTCGCGGATCGTGGACCGGCGGATTCTGGGCGGGTCTGCTGTGGCTGCGGGCCCGGCACACCGGTGACGAGGCCGACCGGGACGTGGCCTCGGCCTGCACGGCGCGGCTGGCCGGCTGGGTGGAGGCTGATACTGCCACCCGCGGTCTGATCCTCTGGTACGGAACCGCCCTGGCCATCAGCGACCCGTCGGCGCACGAGCTGCGTCACCGAAGTGCCCGCGCCTGCCTGGACGCGCTCGACCCCGAACTGGGCCTGATTCCTTGGGGATCCGCGTTCGGCGGTCCCAGACTGCTGGCCCGCGTGGACGGAGTGCCCGGCATGGTGCCGCTGCTCGCCTCGGCGGGCGTCGAGGGCGCCGCGGCAGCCGCGTCCCATCTCCACCGGCATATCGATCTGTGCCACGTCGATAGCTCTGTAGTGCCCGCCCTGCGGTTCGAGCCGGACACGGGCTGGCAGGCGTGCGACGACCCGCCACCCGGCTGGAGCCGGGGGCGGCCGTGGCTCTTGCTGGCCGTGGCCGACGCCCTGCACCAGCCCACGACCACGCAGTGGAACCCGCACCGGCTGAAAGCGACGGGTGCAGAGCTGGTCACCGCGCGGACTGGGTTGCCACAGTGGGGCGTTCCGTCGGCTGACGAGGGACAACCGGACGGCCCGCAGGACACCTCGGCTGCCGCGATCACGGCGGTCGCGCTGCTGAAGCTCGCACGTGTCCCGGGACCCCGGGCAGCGGAGTACTCCTCCCGCGCCGTCGCGATCCTGGACCGTCTGGTTACCGCGCACCTCACCGGCCCGGACGGCGCCCGGCCGGCCGGCATGCTGCTGAACGGCTGCTACGACGCCGGGCGGTCAGTCGCCGTGCGCCACGAACTGGTCTGGGGTGACTTCTTCCTGGCCCTCGGGCTGGCAGCCCTCACCGGGCTGGTCGATATCCGGAAGGTGTAGATGTGGCGGCTCAGGTGTCGTAGCCGCGCAGCACGCGACGTGCGATGGACGTGATGTGCAGCTCGTCCGGGCCGTCCAGGATCCGGGCGGCGCGCCCGGTACGGAAGAGCGCGGGCAGAGGAGTGTCGGGTCCCAGGCCGGCCGCGCCGTGTACCTGGATGGCCGCGTCCGTCACCTGCTGGAGCATGCGGGCGGCAGCGACCTTGGCCAGGCCCACCTCTACGTGCGCGTCCAGCCCGGCATCGATCCGGGTCACGGCCTCGTGGACCAGGGGACGGGTCGTACGCAGGGCAAGCAGCGACTCGAAGACATGCTGCTGCACGAGCTGATGACCGCCGAGCGGACCACGCGAGCCGGTACGGGCGTTGGCGCGCTCACACATCAAGTCGAAGGCCCGCTGCGCCTGACCGATCCAGCGCAGGCACCGCAGGATACGGCCGAGCTGGAGCCGTTCTCCGGCGATGGCCAGAGCACTGCCCCGCTCGCCGATGAGATGGTCGCCGGGGACACGGACGCCGTTCAGTTCGATCTCCCACTGGCCGCCCGTGCCGAGGACCGGAAGTTCGCGTACGACGCGGAAGCCGGGCGAGTCGGCCGGTACCAGGAGCAGGGAGAGCCCGCCGCGCTCGGCCGGGGCCCCGTCGGTGCGGGCCAGGACGGTCACCAGGTCGGCGTCGGCTGCTCCGGAGGTGAACCACTTGCGGCCACTGACAGTCCAGCTCCCGTCCGTCTCCTGTACGGCGCGGGTGCGGGTCATGGAGGGGTCGGTACCAGGGACGTCCGGCTCGGTCATTGCGTAGCAGGCACGGAGTTCTCCGGCGGTGAGTCGCTTCGGATACTCCTCGCGTACGCGCGCACTGCCGTGACGGTGCAGCATCAGCACGTCCAGCAGCGATGCCGACCCCAGGGCGGCAGGCCCGTGATCGCTTGCTCCTTCGACCTCGGCCACCTGGGCGTACTCGGGCAGAGAGAGTCCACGACCGCCCAGCTCGACGGGCAACGGGAGGGCCCATAGACCCTCCTTCTGGGCTTGGTCGTGCAGGTCACGCATGGTGTCGGCGGAGGCCGGTCCGCCGGCGTCCAGGACCTTTTCGCACGGCATCACCCGCTCGCGTATGAAGCGGTCCACCTGCCCCCTCAACTCAGCTGCCCCGCCTGCACCTTCAGAGACTTGGTCTCGGTCCTCCACCACTTTCCTCCAGTCTGCCGGGAACCCGTGGAAGCGACAGTCCGACTGTCTCTCCACGGAGCTGGTCGGGCGCCAAGGCGCCCTGGTTCCCGCGTTGAGGACATCCCCGGCGCCGGCCACCGCCGGGCCAGGAGAGGAGAGGCATGGCGACACCAGTCACCACACAGACGGTCCGCCCATTGGACGGACTCGACCTGGACACCTCGGGGCCGCCCGAACTGACCGGCCTTGCAGCGCAGCACCTGCGGCTCCTGGGAGCCCGCAGCCGCCCGGAAGCGGCCGCGCCACAACCCGCGCCAACTGCGCAGATAGCGCTGACCGGCGACGGAATTCTGCCCATCGAAGCAGAGGTGAACTGGGCAGATCCAGAGAGCGGGATCACCGACGAGGCCACCGTCCAGGCCGCCACCGGGATCATGGCCGTGCACGGGCGACGTGACGGCGGGCCGCGTGGCCTGGCCGTCGACTACGCCACCACCGCCGCCTCCGTTCTCACGGTCCAGGGAATCCTGGCAGGGCTCTTGGGCCAGGCCCGCGGGGGAACAACCGCACGCGTCAGCACGAGCGTCGACCGGGCCGGACTCCTGACCGTCTCCCAGTACCTCGCCGCCGCCGGAGCCGACGAAGGTGAGGCCGCCGAACTCGCGCCGGGGGGACCGCCCTTCACCGACGCCGACGGCACACTCTTCGAGCTGGAGACCCTGGACCCGGGGGCCTGGGCTGTGTTCTGGCGGGTCCTGGAGGCGCCCCCCGCGGCGATACGGGCCGGCTGGCGGCCCTTCCAATTCCGGTACGCCACAGCCTGCGCTCCCTTCCCGCAGGCCCTGCATACGACGACACGCGCCCACCCCTGGCAGCGCATCCTCCAGGCGGCAGCGGCCTCCGGCGCAGAGGTCTGCCCGCTGGGATCCCTGGCCGGGCGGGCAGCGGAACACGACGGTGCACCGCCCTGGTCACTCACCTCCCACAGGCCCGGCCACCGCGCCCCCACAGTTCTCCCCACGGCCGAACGGCCGCTGGCAGGGCTGACCGTGCTGGAGGCCGGCCGCCGTATCCAGGCACCGCTTACCGCTCACCTCCTGGGGCTGCTCGGCGCCGACGTGATCCGGATCGAGCCGCCGGGTGGGGATCCGCTGCGCGGCATGCCACCGGCCTGCTCCGGCATCTCCGCCCGCTGGCTCGCGCTCAACCGCGGCAAGCAGGCCGTGGAGGTCGACATCAAAGCCGAGCCCGACCGGCGCCGGCTACGAGAGATGGCGGCAGAGGCCGATGTCTTCCTCCACAACTGGGCCCCCGGCAAAGCCGCCCAGCTCGGTCTCGACGCCGACCACCTGGCCGCGGTGAACCCCGCACTTGTCTACGCGTACACCAGCGGATGGGCCGACCGGATCCCCGGCGCCCCGATGGGGACCGACTTCATGGTCCAGGCCCGCACCGGGGTCGGGGAAGCGGTACACCCGGCAGGCGAAGCGCCCGCACCGTCCCTGATGACCCTCCTCGACGTTCTGGGCGGGCTCCTGGGAACGGAAGCCGTCCTCGCGGGCCTGCTGCTGCGTGAACGCAACCGACAAGGTGTCCGGGTGGACTCCTCGCTGCTCGGGGCGGCCGATGTCCTCATCGCCCCTGCCCTGCGCCGGGCCGCGACGGGAGGGAACGCGAGAAGGCCGGCCGGGTTCCGTCACCCGTTGCGCACCGCTGACGGCTGGGTCGCTCCCACCGATGCCTTCGCCGAAGCAGCCCGCGCTTACGACCTGCGCGGTCTGTCCACCCACGACGCGCTGACGCAGCTTCGCACGCACGGACTGCCCGCGACCGCGGTAACTACCGACCTGGCCGCCCTGCACCACGATCCGCGCTTCGCCGGCTCGATCGGCCGCGACCCGCACGGTGCCCCCGCTGTTCCCGACCCCTGGAGCTTCACGTGACCGTCGCCCTCCACGACCTGCTGCCCGCTGACCTCCGCCGCTCCTGGGTGATCGACGGCACCTGCCCCGACCTCGACCTCTACAGCCTCTTCCGCGCCCGGCAGATCGCGGACCTCCACCGCACAGCGATCCTCGATGCCAAAGGCAAACTCTGTTACACCGCCCTCGACCGCAAGGTGCGATGTCTGGCCACCGGGCTCAGAGACGTCGGCATACGCCCGGGCGACGTGGTCGGCACCCAACTGCCCAACGGCCGCCACGCCGTCATCGCCGATCTCGCCCTGGCCGCCCTCGGCGCGGTGGCGCTGCCCTTCCCGGTCGGCCGCGGCAGCCTGGAAGCCGAATGCCTGCTCCGCCGCGCGGAGGCCGTCGCCGTCATCGCCGCCGTCGAGCACCGGGGTAACCACCACGCCGCGGACCTCCACGCTCTGGCCCCGGCGCTTCCCTCCCTGCGCCACGTCATCGCCGCCGGCCCTGGCAAAACACCTGAAGGAACGATTCCGCTCGCGGAACTGCTTCGCTCCGACCCCAGTGGATTCGTTCCCGCACGGCCGGACCCCGACAGCGCCGCCCGCATCCTCGTCTCCTCCGGCTCCGAGGCCGAGCCGAAGATGGTCGCCTACTCCCACAATGCACTCGCCGGCGGACGCGGCAACTTCCTCGCCTCGCTCATCCCCGACCGGACACCGCCCCGCTGCCTGTTCCTCGTGCCACTCGCCTCAGCCTTCGGATCCAACGGCACGGCCGTCACCCTCGCCCGGCACGGCGGAACTCTCATCCTCCTGGACCACTTCACCCCCGAGGCCGCGCTCGACGCCGTACGCGAACACCAGCCCACCCACATCCTGGGCGTGCCCACCATGGTGCGCATGATGCTCGACCGCATCGACAGCACAGGCGAGAAGCTGCCCGCCCCGACGGCCCTGATCCTGGGGGGCTCCGCGCTGGACGAGACCACGGCGGAGCACGCCGCGAGTGCTTTCGGCTGTCCTGTCGTCAACCTTTACGGATCGGCCGACGGGGTCAACTGCCACACGGGGCTGGGCAGTGTTACTCCAGATGCGGACAGCCAGGGCGTCGTGGCCGGGCGCCCCGACCCCAGGGTCGCGGACATACGCATCACCGACACCGAGACCCATGAACAACTGCCGGACGGCGGGATCGGGGAGATCGTCGCACGGGGCCCCATGACCCCCATGTGTTACGTCGGCTCCCCGGAGCTGGACGCTCGATACCGCAGTCCCGACGGGTGGGTGCGCACCGGGGACCTCGGATTCCTCGACGGTGACGGCATCCTGCACATCGTCGGACGCCTCAAGGACGTCGTCATCCGCGGCGGCGCCAACATCAGCCCCGCCGAGGTCGAGAGAGAACTCGCCGCCCACCCCTTCATACGTGATGTCGTGTGCGTCGGGATCCCGGATGCGTTGATGGGGGAGAGGCTGGCGGCGTGCGTCGTGTCCCGCGCCACGGAGACCCTGACGCTGCAGATGCTGTGCGAGCACCTGACCGAACGGGGACTGGAACAACGCAAGCACCCTGAGCGCCTCTTGGTCGTGGACGAACTGCCCCTGACCCCTGCGGGTAAGCCCGACCGGGCGGCGCTGCGGGCCCGTATGACCGGGATGAGCCGCACCCGCGCGACGAAGGAGGTCCCCCTCGCACAGGCGAGCTGAACGGTGCCACAGCCGGGGCGACTGGGACACCCGGCCGCCCCGGGGACTCTTCCTCATCACATGAACGAGCGAACGTGGGGGGCAGCCCGGCGCTCCGGACTGCCCCCCACGCAGTGCTGCTTCACGATGCGGGCATGGCCTCCTTCAGCACTGTTGCCGCGTTGCGGTATATGGGCAGCAGGTCGAGGTCATCCCCCGGGTAGTTGACGATCTCGACCTGCTTGGCGCCGGAGTCGGGCAGAACCGTGCCGGTCGACATGTGGGCGTTGTCCAGGACGAGGGCGGGTTTCATTTTGCCCAGCTTCGCCAACTGGGCAGGGGTGACGGCTTCGGGCCCGTAGGTGCCGACCAGGTTCGCGCCCGCCAGCTTCGCCGCCCAGGTGGTGAAGACCTGGCTGACGACCACCGGGCTCTTCCCGCCCGGCCACTTTGCCTTGAGATCCTTGGACAACTTGGCGTACTCGCTGTCGAAGGTCGTCTTCCACTGCGCTGCGGCGTCGTCGGTGCCGAACAGCTTGCCCAGCCTGGTCACCTCGGCGTTGATCTTGTCCGCGTCGTTGTCGAGGTTTACCTCGACGAGTTCGGCCTTGGAGTCGGCAGCCTCCTTGATCTTCCCGGCGTACGGTTCGAAGGGGGCGTAGAGCACGAAGTCGGCACCGGCGACAGCCGCGAGATCGGAGGGCTTCGGGTCATAGTCCGGCGCGTGCTGCACGGACTGGGGGACAATGACCTTCACGTCCTCGGCACCCGCAGCCTTCGCCAAGGCCCCTTCCCAGGTCGTGGTGACGACCACCACCGGCTTCCCGCCGTGCTCGTGCTTGTCGCCCCCGCCTTCGGCAGACGACGAGTCGTTTCCGCAGCCGGCCACCAGGGCCAGTGCTGCACTCAGTGCGAGGAGGGAAGAGGTACGGCCGCCTGTGCGCGCCATGAGCTGATTCTCCGTTCGGGTATGAGATGGACGGCGAGGACGGCGGCCCCCGCGGTCAGGACGAGGACCGGCCCGGGCGGCCAGTCCAGCCAGAGTGCGATGAGGAACCCGGTCAGGTTCACGACGATGCCGATGGCAACGGCCCAGAGCGTGATCGACTTCAGCGAGGTGCCCAGGCGGCGCGCGGCGAGAGCCGGCAGGAGGGTGAGGGCGTCGACCAGCAGCGCGCCCGTGAGCTTGATCGCGCCTGCGACGGCGACCGCGACCAGGACCAGCAGTACGAGGGTCAGTGCGCGTACCGCGACCCCGGAGCACTGGGCGAGCTCCCGGTCGTACAGCAGTAGCGCGATATCACGGCGTCGCCACAGGAACAGACCGATGACGACGACTGCGAGCGCGCCGAGCACGACCAGGTCGGCGGTCCCAACGGACAGAATCGACCCCCAGAGCAGCGCGAATGCTCCTGAGGCGTTGATGCCCGAGACCGCGAGTACCAACAGCGCCCCGGCGACCGCGATGCTCATCAGCAACCCCATCGCACCGGACAATCCATCCGGGGTGCGGGCGAGCGGAGCGACTGCGGCCCCGGACAGAGCACATGCCACGAGCGCACACAGCATGGGATCGAGGCCGGTCACGATGCCGACCGCGATGCCGAGCAACGCGACGTGCATCATCGCGAACCGCACCGGCATGATGTCCAGACCCACGATGACCACGCCCACCACCGGCAGCCCGATCGCGGCCAACAGCAGTGCGAACCCCGCTCGCTGAACGGGGAGCAGTTGGAGAAGTTCACCGAGACCGGCGGTCGCGAGAGTCACCGGACCTCCCGCAGACGGCCCGCAGCCATTTCCAGCACCCGGTCGCAGCGCTCCGCCAGCGCCCGGTCGTGCGTCACCACGACGAGCGTCACCGGCAGGGAGGTGAGAACATCGGCCGCTTCCTCCTGGCCCCGGAAGTCAAGGGCGGCGGTGGGCTCATCGGCGAGGAGCACCTCGGCCCCGGCCGCGACACAGCCGATGGCCCGGGCGAGATACATTCGCTGCAACTGCCCGCCGGACAGGGTGTGCAGAGGCCGCTCGGTCAGCGCCCCTACTCCGAGGCGCGTTGCTGCCGAAGCCGCCTCAGCGTCAGCGCTGCTGCTGGCCAGCAGCTCGGTGCCGAGAAGAGGGAAGCGGCCTGCCGCCGGCTTCTGCGGAATCCAGGCGCAGGCACGGCGGCGCCACGCCCACTCCGCGGGCGAGCGAGTGCCTAGCCCGCCGACCAGGATCGATCCCGTCACCTGTCGGTGCAGACCGAGCACCGCACGCAGCAGCGTCGTCTTACCCGATCCGTTGGTTCCGGTCAGCGCCACCCGTTCACCGGCGGCGATCTCCAGATCCACGTCGGCAACGGCCTCAAGCCGGCCATGGCGGCAGGCGACCTCCCGCATCCGCACATCCAGCCCACCCATCACACGCCCCTCGGTCGTCAGCCACAGCCATGCAGGTTGGGTGGCTGGTCAACTTCCCAGCCCCCGGCAGTAGTCGGATGAGAGACGGATTCAGTTCCCAGGAGACGAATTCCGTCCGCGGACATACCGGCGAACAGCCGATGCCACCCTGCACGGCACACAGCCGGGGCCAACGCGACCGCGTGCGAGCCGCTCCGCCGGGCTCCCGCACCTTGCTCGTCCGAAAGAGGTGAGTTGGCGGACGATGAGGAGCTGCCAGTGCCCATTTCGGCCGGCCCAGCGGTCCCGGCAGCTGGCGCACGTCGATGTCGCAACACGACCCCGCGCGGCGTTGCACCCTGCGACGACCATCCGGGGGCGAGCGAGACCTCTCTTATGCAGTCGTTGGCGGTGGCCTTCTGGTTTCCATGCTTCACGCGTTGCTGGAGTCATGGGAAGCACGAGCCCTCCGGGGCGTGCTGCGAGGGCTTGCTTCCCCGGCGCTCGCGGGCTGCGCCGAGCGGGCATTTCCTCTGTGTCCGGTCTGCGGGAGCCGGTTCTGCGGTGGGACGTACGCAGCGGCGGAAGTCATGGCTGATATTGGCTCCATGGAGCCTGTGGCAACGTTCTGCGGTAACTGCAACTGTGGTTGCCCTCAGCTGTTCGTCGATGAGACCGCTCCTGCCGAACGCAGGATCGTGATCACCGACGACTTCGGTCAGCAGGTCCAGATGGGCGCCGACCAGTTCGGCTCCCTCGTCGAGGACGCCAAGGCCGGCAAGCTGGACTCCGTTGTTGCGGGTGAAGCGGCTCTGATCAGAGGCTGATTCAGCTGCCGGGCCGGACCACGGCCGCCAGGGTCTCGACCGGGTCGCTGTGGCGGAAGTGCAGGACGAAGGGAAGCACGTCGCCCACCTGACAGCGGCCCTTCACCTTCACCATCACGTCCACCGTGCTTGCCGACATGGTCAGGGTCTCTCCAGCCGGCAGACCGACTGAGCCGACCATGCTCATGGAGCCTGCACCGCTGTCGTGACGTATGTGCCGGCTGAGCATGGCGCTGCCTACGGCTGCAGAAGTGACGGACACCAGCCGGTCGTCGGCTCCGCCGCTATTGGTGATCCGGAAGAACGCTGCGGTGTCCACGTTGCCGTTGTAGGGCAGAAAGACGCGCCCGTCGCTGATCTCTAGTCGGGGTGGAGTCCCGGCAGCTCCCGACGCAGTCCAAGCGGTCAGACCGCCCAGGGCCACCGAGAAGGCTGCCAAGGGGGCGACCACGGCGAGCAGCCCGTCGTGCAGGCGGCGGCGCGTCGGAATCCAGCCTTCGGTATCGGTCCGTCGCTCGGGGTCCGTCATAGCGGCATCCTTCCTCGGTGGTGCGAAAGTCGTGACGCGGGGTGGCGCGCGGGCGACGGCTGCCAGGCCCGCAGGCGCAGACTGTTGCCCACCACCAGGAGTGAACTGACGGACATGGCTGCGGCAGCGAACATCGGATTGAGCCATCCGACCGCGGCCAGTGGCACGGTGACCGCGTTGTACCCGAACGCCCACATCAGATTGATGCGGATCGTCCCCAGCGTGCGACGGGCGAGGCGGACGGCGTCGGTGACTGCCTCGATATCACCGCGAACCAGAGTCACATCCGCGGCACCGATGGCCACATCCGTTCCGGTGCCCATGGCGATCCCGATATCCGCGCCCGCCAGGGCGGCAGCGTCGTTCACACCGTCACCGATCACGGCGACGCGACGGCCCTCACGTTTCAATCGCCGCACCAGATTCGCTTTGTGCTCGGGACTGCATCGGGCGTGCACCTGAGTGATGCCGAGTTCGCCGGCGACGGCGTGAGCGGTGGCCCCGTGGTCACCGGTGGCCAGAACCGGTTCCACTCCCAGGCGCCTGAGCCGGTGCACGGCCCGGTAACTCCCCGGCCGCAGCACATCCCCGACCGCGATGAGAGCCTCGTCGACGCCGTCCACGCGAACCAGGACTGGAGTGTGCGCGGCCGCTTCGGCTGCGGCCAAAGCCCGCGCCAGGGTCTCTGGAAGATCACCTTGCGCGGCGCGCACCTCCACCTGACGGCCCTCGACGCAACCCGCGATGCCCACCCCGGGTGTTGCCATGAAGCCGGAGACGTCCGGCAAGGGGCGCTCGGGCAGCGAGCGTTGCGCGTACGCGGTGACCGCTCGACCCACCGGGTGCTCCGATCCCTGCTCGGCCCCACCTGCCAACCGCAGCACGGCCTCCCACCCGATTCCCCCCGCTACTACGGTGATGTGGGAGACAGCCATGTGTCCGGAGGTGAGAGTGCCGGTCTTGTCCAGAACGACCGTGTCGATGTGGCGCAGCGTCTCCAGTGCCCGCGGCCCGTTCACCAGAACCCCGAGTTGAGCACCTCGACCTGTGGCGGCGAGAAGGGCGGTCGGGGTGGCCAGCCCCAGTGCGCAAGGGCAGGCGACGACCAGGATCGCCACGCACGCGGTGATGGCCGTCTGCCGGTCTGCTCCGGCACCGAGCCAGAAGCCGAGGACGGTGACCGCCAGTGCCAATACGGCGGGTACGAAAACGCCGGCCACCAGGTCCGCCAGACGCTGAGCACGAGCCTTCCCCGCCTGAGCTTCGGTGACCATCCGCGTAATCCGGGCAAGCTGTGTGTCCGCGCCGACTGCTGTGGCACGTACGAGCAGCATGCCGTCGGCGTTGACAGCGGCCCCGACGACGCTCTGGCCCGGGCCGACTTCGGCCGGGTCGCTTTCCCCGGTGACCAGAGACAGATCAAGAGCCGAACTGCCGGAGACCACCACCCCGTCGGTGGCGACGCGCTCCCCGGGCCGGACGACGAACTCCTGCCCGATGAGGAGCCGCTCGACAGGAATCCTTTGCTCATGACCGCTGTCCCGTACTGTCACGTCCTTGGCGGCCAGACCGGCCAGCGAGCGCAGAGCCTCCCCTGTACCGTGCCGGGCCCGCGCTTCGAGGAACCGGCCGGTGAGGACGAACAGCGGAACCGCGACAGCGGCTTCCAGGTGGACGTGCACGATGCCGCCGCCGGCGGAGGGCAGCAGAGTGAACGGCATGCGCATGTCCGCGGCACCCGCCCCGCCGAGGAACAGGGCATACACCGACCAGGCAAAAGATGAGATGACTCCGAGGGAGACCAGTGTGTCCATGGTGGCGGACGAATGCCGCAGCCCGCGCAACGCGCGCAGGTGGAAGGGCCAAGCGCCCCACAGGACCACCGGAGCGGACAACGTGAAGCACAGCCACTGCCAGTTGCGGAACTGGAGGGAGGGCACCATGGAAAGCACGACTACCGGGACGGCGAGCAGCGCGGTGACCACGAGCCGGTTGCGTTCCGTCGCGGTCTCGACCTGTGTCCGATCGGACTGACCGACCGCTTGCCGGGGTTCGGGGGCCGTAGGGCGTTGGGCTGTGTAGCCCGCGCGTTCGACAACGGCCACGAGATCGTCCGCCGTGACCTCAGGGGGGTGACTCACCCTCGCCTGTCCGGTGGCGAGGTTCACCGCGGCGGTCACCCCGTCAAGCTTGGCCAGGCGCTTCTCCACGCGATTCACACAGGCCGCGCAGGTCATACCACCGACGATCAGGTCGGTGGTCGTCAGCGCACTCTCCGACTGTGCTGTCGTCATCCTTCACCACCCGAGTGCATGTCACCCATGCCACCGCCGTGCGGATCGGTCTGGCCGCCGCCACTGCCACCCGTACTGGTGGAGTGGATCCCGGGTGCTACCGGGCCGACGACAGTACCGATCTTGTACGCGAAGGCGAACATCGCCACAAGCAGCACCAGAAAGCCGATCACCCCGGGGGCCGGTACCCACCGGGGGAGACTCTCAACGTTGCGTAGGTCTGGTTGCTGTACTTTCATCGCCGCTCCAGATGTGGGCACGCGCTGATGGCACAGCGCGAGGACGGAGGATCGTCAGGGCCCGACGGTCGGTGCCGCTTGCCCACGGCCCTCATGCTGGCACTGACAGATAGCCAACAATCCCCATATAGGAGCCTGTTGTGCGTGACTCTTCTCGCGGCATTTCGCTGGAACTCAGCCCACGGTTGCCACGACTTCCTTTTTCAGGGGACTGATCTGGACATCGAGATGTCGCGCGCGGGAGCGCCTGCTGCCGTCGTCCCCGCGGTCGAACACGAGCAGCAGGGTCTTGTCCGTCGTAGGAAGGCCCTGCTCACCGCTTTTGACCTTCTGCGGTTCTGAGGACGCCTGGACGCCTTGCGAGTGAGCATGTGCTTCGGCCGCAGGGCACGATGACGACCTGGGGACGAGCGTGTTGGAGAGTGCCGACCGCGCCGGGGCGCTGAGCGTGATGTCCGATAACCGTTAGGTGTGACTGAGCACGATAGTTGGCCCGTCCGGCCAAGTAGGTGCTCAGATTCGGCGGCACCGGCGAGCGGGCGCTGCCAGTGGTGCCAACCGTCGCACGCAGCCGCGTCACCGACCTCACCGGTCGAGTGGACTGGAGCCGAGCTTGAGGCCCACCGCGCCGGAGCCTAGAGGAAGGCATTTCCTACTTCTTGGCCACCTCCTACGACAATTGACTGTAAAGGTACTGTCGCTGCCTGTTCCATCCCGTGGACGGTTCACAGGTGCCGTCTAGCAGGGATCGGCACACGTCCCTGAGGCAGAAAGCCGGCGTCGTGTGAGTGGCGGCGTTGTTGACTCCCCGCCTTCGACTCAGGTGGAGGAGTGCTCTCATGGCGGATGTGCGCCCAGGCCGACGGCAGGCCATCGTGCTGGGTGCGGGCTTCGCCGGGCTGGTCGCGGCTCGTGTGCCGGCCGACCACTTCGATCAGGTCGTGGTCATTGAGCGGGACGACTTGGCCGGCGAAGGCGCGCGGCGCGGAGTGCCGCAGAGCCATCACCCGCACGCCTTCCTGGCTCGTGGCCATGAAATCCTCCAGCAGCTCTTCCCGAGTCTTGCCCCCGAGCTCCTCGCACTCAGGGCCTGCAGCGCGGAGATGCTGAGCGAAGTCCGGTACGTCTTCCAGGGACATCCGATCAAACAGGTCTCCATTGGCCTGCACGTCACTCTCGCTTCCCGGCCATTCATCGAGGCGCGGATGCGCCGCCGTGTGAGAGAGCTGGCGCACGTGGAGGTCCGTGAGCGGTGGGAGCTGTCCGGGATCACCGCTGAGGGGCCGCGGGTGACCGGGGCACAGGTCGTTTCCCTGGACACGGGGTGCGCGAGACACTCAGCGGAGACTTGGTGGTGGACTGCCTGGGGCGCAGCGGGCGTAGCAGTGCGTGGCTTGAGGACGCACCGAACCAGCAGTGGAAGTTTGTTGCCACCACTGCCGGCTACTACACGCTCCGGGCCGTGAACAGCGAGAAGTGCTTGGCGGTCAGCAGCGCGCAGCGCCGTTCTGGGTACTCGCACCGTCGACCGAAACGCACTTCTGGCTGTTGCGGGCCACGAGCTCCGCAGTGAACGTCGCGGCGGAGGCGGCAGGGGCCTGCACGGTGACGAGCAGACCGGCAGCCACGACGGGGGCGACGGTTGCGGACCAACGGCGAATCTTCATAACGCTCCAAAGCTGGAACCGACTTGACGGACAAGAGGTAACGGAACCATCGGTTCCGCAGCTGCCGGATGCCGCAACAGGCCCCCAGATGGGCTAACTCGCGAGCGCGGCGGTGACGGCGTCGGCCGGGTGTGCGCTGTCCCCAGCGGGCAGGCGCCGCCGACTGAATCTCGGCCTGGCGCATCGTTCGCGTTAGTCCGTACGGAACCGACCACAACGAACCGTTCGGCGCGCCAGGAAACCACTCCCCAGCGGCGGCGCCGAGGCGGCCATGCCCCTGCAGAGGCAGCGCAACGCCGTCTCCCGCTCTGCCGGCCCGTCCTCACCACGGAACCTCACAGGTGTCTGCGAAGCCGCACCGCCAGGGCCGGCCGGGCTGCCCGGGCGGATACACGGGCTGGCGATCTTGTCGATCCTCCCGGGGCAGGACAACGCTTCCGGCCGGAATGGTGCCGGCCAGACCGCTCCCGCCCTTGTCCCGCAACCCAATAAGAGCTGAAACCCTGATTTGCTGGCTTGTTTGGTATGAAGACAAGCGTTCACCTGCCTTATTGCCTTATCCAACCGCAGAGAATGGCAGCCACCACTGGTTTGAGGAAAGGTGATTGGCATGGCGGATTGGGTGAAGGTCGCGGGCAGTCTCTCGGCCATCTCGGCGGGGTCCAGGACGACCGTGTGGGGCGTGAACGCGGCAAGCGCGATCTACCGCTACACCAACTACGACGGCAACCCGTGGATCAACATCCCCGGGGCGCTCAGTGACATCGGTGCCGCGTCGGACGGCACGGTGTGGGGTGTCAACGGGGGCAACCAGATCTTCCGGTACACCGGGGACCAGGACGGCGCGAACCCGTGGAAGAACATCAACGGCAGCCTGGTCCGCATTGACGCGGGCTCCCGGACGAACGTGTGGGGCGTGGACTCGGCCGGCAGCATCTACCGGTACACCAACTACGACGCCAATCCGTGGATCAAGATTCCGGGGGCGCTGAGTGACATCGGCGCGGGGGCCGACGGCACCGTGTGGGGCGTCAACGGCGGCAACCAGGTCTTCCGGTACACCGGGGACCAGGACAGCGCGAACCCGTGGAAGAGCGTCCACGGCAGCCTCAAGCGCATCGCGGTGGGCTCCCGGACCAACGTGTGGGGCGTCGACCCGGCCGGCAGCATCTACCGGTACACCAACAACGACGCCAGCGGAACCAACCCCTGGATCGCTATCCCCGGCAACGCCACCGACATCGCCGCAGGGGCCGACGGCACCGTGTGGCACATCAACAGCGGAGGCGACATCTACCGGTACACCGGCGACCAGCCAAGCTAATCCTCACCCTCCCCACCGTTCGTGCGGGCCCCAACCGGACAGGTCGGGGCCCGCACCCGTGTGCCCTGAACCGGGGCGACCCGGGCGGTGGAGAGGGCGGTGATCGTGCGGTCGATCCTTACGCCGTGGACGGGTGTGCGCAGCGCTGGAGTCCGGCCGCACCTCATGGACGGCAGTGCTGGAGGCGGTCCGGCTCGGCCCGGAGGACGACGCCACCGCAGTGGCCGCCAGCCAACTCCGCGACGTCGTCGAGCGCCTGATCGAGGCCGGTCGCCGGCGACGACGCGCCTGCCTGGTGGACAGGGCGAACCAGCTGCACCGGTCAGAGCAGAGGGTGGGCTACTCCCGGGGCACCGCTGTTCACATTCCGGAACGTGACATGAGACACGGGATCGGTCCGGCCAGGCATGCTGAAGGGGCGTGGGGGCGGCCCCCCCCCCCCGCCCCCCCCCCCCCCCACCCCCCCCGCCCCCCCCCCCCCCCGCCCGCCCCCCCCCCCCCCCCCCCCCGCGGGGGGGGGGGCGGGGGCGCGCGCCCCC
>NZ_JBICXE010000034.1:7826-85158 GCF_043200155.1 Streptomyces sp. NPDC048473 | reverse complement strand
TCAGTTGCACTCGCGTCACGCATGAAGATTTACCTGATCAGACCCCGCCACGAAGCCGAATCCGGCAGATTGATCACAACCCGATACGCGCCCTAATTGCCCTTGTCCTCCGAGAGGGTGTGCGCGACGAGGGCGTTGGCGTGGCCGTGGCCGAGGCCGTGCTCGGTCTTGAGCCAGGACACCAGCTCCATGTGCTTGGTCAGGGGCGAGGACCGGATGAGGTCCTTCCACTCCGGGATCGGCCGACCGTACGTCTTCTCGATCGACGGAAAGTAGCTGGCAGGGCCCTTCGCGGCTTCAGTCATGACCGTAGTCTGCCACGGTGCACCGACCGTTGCCGGCTGCCGAGAAGGACGCTGCCGGACGGGGTGCCGTCCCGTCAACTGCCGTGTGCCGGAGCCGTACTTCCGCGTTCGATCAGCCCGGGCAGCGGCACCTGTACGGTGCGGGCCGCGCCGCCGTCGAGCAGCGCGGTCAGCTCCCGTGCGGCGATCCGCCCGAACGCGACGGTGTCCCGGGACAGCGCGGTCAGCCACGGGGCCGTCAGTCTGCACAGCGCGGAGTCCTCCCACGACACGACCGACACATCGCGGGGGACCGAGATGCCGAGCCCCGCGATGACGGCGGTCCCGGCCGCGGCCATCACGTCGTTGTCGTAGATGATCGCGGTCGGCGGGACGGACTGTGCCAGTACCCGGCGGGTGACGGCCGCCCCCTCCGTATCGGAGTAGTCCGTGGTCACCGAGTGGGCCTCGGCCAGCCCGCGCCGGTCGGCCTCGATGCGCAGGGAACGGATGCGCCGGTCGGTGTGGGCGAGCGTGGGCAGGCCCGCGATGTGGACGATGCGCCGGTGCCCCAGCTCGTGCAGCCGACCCACGACCGCCGCCATGGCACCCGCATCGTCCGCGCGCACCTGGGAGAGGCCGGGGTGCGATCCGGTGTCGCTGCCGGGGAGTGCACCGATCACGACTCCGGGCAGCCCGAGCTCGTCCAGCAGCTCGGCACGCGGGTCGTCCGTCCGCGGGTCGACGACCAGCACGCCGTCGACCCGGTGCTCCGCCCACCACCGCCGGTAGACGGCGCACTCGGCGGTTACGTCCTCCACCACCTGGAAGAGCAGGCCGAGTTGGCGCTCGGCCAGCACCTCCTGAATGCCGGAGATCAGCTGCAGGAAAAACGAGTCCACGCCCAGACTCGCCGCAGGGCGGGCCACGACCAGGCCCACGGTGGCCGCCCCCTCGCCCGACAGCGCGCGGGCGGCGGTGCTCGGCCGCCAGCCGAGCTGTTCGGCGACGCGCCGGATGCGGTCCCGGGTGACCTCCGAGACGCCGGGGCGATCGTTGAGAGCGAAGGACACGGCGCTCTCCGACACCCCGGCGCGCTGGGCGATGTCCTTCATGGTCGGCCGTCGCGCAGGTGTGCGCCTGGTCGGCGGAGTCTCCCGGCCCGGCGGCCCCTTCGGTGTCACCCGGTCTGCCCTCTCCCTGTGTTCCCCGTGGTCCTCGAGGGGCGTGGTGTTCGCTCCGCCCCGGGGCATCGTAAGCCTTCCGGCGGCATGGGGCGAACGAGGTCCATCCTTCACTAATGCGCTTGAGCCATGTGGGCCTAAAGCGCATTAGTCAATCGTCGTCAATGCCTGCTTAAAATTGCCCTGACCTGCATGTATGGCGAAAGTTAGGATTAACTTCAGCGAATGTATTGACTTTGCGTCACGTGCATTGGAAGGTCTGCTGGGCGTACGCAGCCGGTGAGTCCACCACGGACCCGGCGCGCCCCGTCCGCACGCCTGGTCCGAGCAAAGGAGCCGTTCACCGTGCGTATCTCCCGCAGAGCAGTCGCTGCTGCCGCCGTTCTCGCCACCATCCTCCCGCTGAGCGCTTGTGGCGGTGGAACAGGTGACTCGTCCGACGGATCCGGCAGGGTCGAAGGCAAGGTCCAGGGCAGGATCACCTTCCAGACCTGGAACCTTCAGGCCAACTTCAAGCCGTACTTCACCGGGCTGATCGCGGACTTCGAAAAGAAGTACCCGGGCGCCGAGGTCAAGTGGGTCGACCGGCCCGCCGAGGGCTACGCGGACAAGATCAGCGTCGACGCGGCCGGTGGCACCCTGCCGGACGTCGTCAATGTCTCGCCCGACCTGGTCGCACCGCTGGCCAAGGCGGGGATCGCGCTGGACCTCGACAAGGCGGCGTCGAAGTACCGCAAGGAGTACCTCCCCGGCGCCTGGCAGAGCCATCGGATACCGGGCATGAAGGGGACGTACGCCTTCCCCTGGTACCTCAACACCGGCCCGCTCTTCTACAACAAGAGCCTCTTCAAGGAGGCCGGACTCGACCCGGAGAAGCCGCCGACCACGTACGACGAACTCTTCGAATCCGGTCTGAAGCTGGCCGGGCAGAGCGAGGGCGAGGTCGCCACCCTGGCCAACGTGCCCACCATCGAGGACTTCGGCCGGTACGGCGGACAGCTGATGAACAAGGACGGTACGGGCTTCGCCTTCAACGATGCCAAGGGCATCGAACTGCTCACGCGCTACAAGGAGTTGTACGACGCCAAGGCGCTCGATCCGCAGGCCCTGACAGCGACCCCCGAGTCGTCCGGCCACAAGTTCCTCACCGGCTCCGTGGCGATGAATCCCGGTAGCGCGCTGGATCTGCAGAACTTCAAGAAGCAGGCGCCGAGTCTCTACAAGAACATCGGGATCACCGACCAGATCAGCAGCACCGGCAAGGCCAACATGTACGTCATGGGCGTGATGGTGAACGCGCAGACGAAGCAGAAGCCCGCAGCCGTGGCCTTTGCGCACTTCGTGACCGACGCGACCCGCCAGATGGAGTTCGCGAAGCAGGTCGCCATCTTCCCGAGCACCACCGGATCCCTCGACGACCCGTACTTCACCGAGGAGGACGGCACCGATGTGACGCGCGTGCGGGTCGCCGCCGCCAAGTCCTTGAAGACAGCGGTCAATTACACGCCGGTCCTCTTCAGCGACCAGATGAAGACCGAGCTGCGCAATCAGATCGCGAAGGCGCTTCAGGGAAAGCAGAGCCCCAAGGAAGCTCTTGACAACGCTGTCAAGGCTTGCGACCGGCTCCTGCGGCAGAGCTGAGTCCCTCGTGAAGACGCCCACCGTGCCATCGCCCACCGTTTCCCCGCCGCGCAGGGACACCGCCGCAGCGGAACCGGCTGCCCCGGGCACACGCTCCGGCACCCGCCGGTCCGGTCACCGGATCAGCCGTCATCTTCCCTTCAGTCCCTGGCTGTTCGCGGCCCCCGGACTGCTCGTCGTCGGCACCTTCAGCCTGTTCCCGTTCTTCAGCACGCTGGTCAACGCCTTCACGGACCGCCGGACGCTGATGCCCGGGAAGTTCGTCGGCCTGGCGAACTTCCGGGAGCTGATTCATGACGACATGTTCTGGACCGGGCTGCGGAACAGCACGCTGTATGTTCTCGGTGTCGTCCCGGCCCTCGTCATTCTGCCGCTGCTGCTGGCGATGCTCGTCCAGCGGCACATTCCCGGCATGGCTTTCTTCCGCTCCGCGTTCTACACCCCCGTCGTCGCCTCCATCGTCGTCGTCGGTCTGATCTGGGTGTGGATGCTGGACGACCGGGGGCTGATCAACGCGGTGCTGGAGGCCGTGGGGATCGGAAAGGTCGGCTTCCTCAGCGACCAGTGGCTGCTGTTGTTCAGCGCGATGACGGTCACGGTCTGGAAGGGTCTCGGCTACTACATGATCATCTATCTGGCCGCGCTGGCCAACGTCCCCCGGGAACTCCACGAAGCGGCGTCCGTGGACGGTGCCGGAGCCGTCCGTCGCTTCTTCACCGTGACCGTCCCCGCCGTGCGCTCCACCATGGTCCTCGTCGGGGCGCTGGCCTCGGTCGCCGCCTTCAAGGTGTTCTCCGAGGTCTATCTGATGGCCGGACCCTCCGGCGGCCCGGCCGGCGAGGACACCACCCTGGTGATGCTCGTCCAGCGCGTGGGTACCGGACTGACCGGGCGGGTCGGTTATGCCTCGGCCATCTCCGTCGTCATCTTCGTCGTGACGGTCGCCCTGATGCTCCTGGTGCTCCGCGCCGACCGCAAGGAGGACGCGTGAGCATCCTGAACATCACCGACGCCGAGGGACGCCGCATCCCGGCCTGGCAGCTCCTGCTCCGTTACGTCCTGCTGCTCGCCGTACTCGCGCTGACCGTCGGACCGTTCCTGTGGCAGCTCTCGACCTCGCTCAAGGGGCCCGGCGAGGACATCTTCAGTTCGCCGCCGAGCTTCCTTCCCAGCCACCCGACGCTGGACAACTACACACGGGTCGCCGACACCATCCCGGTCTGGGACTACGCGCTGAACTCCCTCAAGGTGGCCACCGCCAATGTGGTGACCAACTGTGTCGGTTCCGCACTGGCCGGCTACGCGCTGGCCAGGATGCGGTACCGGGGGCGCGGGGCCGCGACGCTGGCGTTCATCCTCGCCATGCTCGTCCCCGTAGAGGGCATCATCATCGCCCAGTTCACCACCATGCGTGAGCTCGGTCTGAACAACACCCTGATCGGTGTGCTGCTGCCGGGCTCCGTCGCCGCGATGAACGTCCTGCTGATGCGCAACGCCTTCCTCAACCTCCCGCACGAGGTGGAGGAAGCGGCGTTCGTCGACGGAGCCAACGTCTGGCAGCGGTTCTTCTGGATCGCCCTGCCTTCGGTCAGAGGCACCCTCGCCGTCGTCGCGATCTTCGCCTTCATGGGCGCGTGGGACGACTTCCTGTGGCCGCTGATCGTGCTCAGCGACCCGGGAAACTTCACCCTGACCATCGGACTGAACTATCTGCACGGCACGTTCGCCAATGACGAACGGCTCGTCGCGGCGGGCACGATCATTGCCGTGCTCCCGCTCATCGCGCTCTTCGCCTGCCTGCAGCGCTTCTTCTTCCGTGGCGTCGGCGAAGGCGCCGTCAAGGGCTGACCCGGAGCCGCCGCCACCCCGTATCACAAGAACCAGGACACCCATACCGTATGCCTCACTCCCCGCTGCGCTTCGGCGTCAACTACACGCCCAGCCAGGGCTGGTTCCACCACTGGCTGGACTTCGACCTCGACGCGGTCCGCGCCGACCTGGACTCGATCGCCGTACTCGGCCTCGACCACATCCGGGTCTTCCCGCTCTGGCCGCTCTTCCAGCCCAACCGCACCCTGATCCGGCCGCGCGCCGTCGAGCAGCTCGTGCAACTCGTCGACGCCGCCGCCGAGCGCGGCCTCGATGTCAACGTGGACGGACTGCAGGGCCACCTGTCGAGCTTCGACTTCCTGCCCGCGTGGACGCAGACCTGGCACCGGCGGAACATCTTCACCGACCCGGACGTGGTGGCGGCCCAGGCCGCGTACCTGCGTACGCTCGCCGCCGCCCTCGCCGACCACCCGAATTTCATCGGGATGACCCTGGGCAACGAGATCAACCAGTTCTCGGGCCCTCCGCACCCCGACCCGGACCCCATCACCCCCGCACAGGCGGGCAGTTGGCTGCGTACCCTGATCGACGCCTGCGAGGAGGGGGCGCCCGGCAAGCTGCATCTGCATGCCGAGTACGACGCCGCCTGGTACCAGGACGACCACGCGTTCACCCCCGCCCATGCCGCCCGGATCGGCGCCGTCACCGCCGTGCACTCCTGGGTCTTCAACGGCACCGCCCAACGGCACGGCCGCACCGGTACCGCCACCGAACACCACGCCGCCTACCTGATCGAACTGTCCAAGGCGTGGGCGGTCGACCCGCACCGGCCGGTCTGGCTGCAGGAGGTCGGTGCCCCCTCGCCGCTCATCCCCGCCGAGCACGCCGCCGCGTTCACCGAGGCGACCGTTGCGAACGCGCTGGACTGCGAGGACGTGTGGGGCGTCACCTGGTGGTGCTCCCACGACGTGTCCCGCTCCTTGGCGGACTTCCCCGAACTCGAATACGGACTGGGTCTGTTGACCAACGACCGGCAGGTGAAACCGGCCGGGGAGGCCATCGCCCGGATCGTCGAGGAGCGGCGGGGGGCGACTGCCCGGCCGGCTCCCCGCACCACGGCCCTGCTGGTCGACGCCGGCGACGACGAGACCGCACCCCGCCGCTCGACGTGTGCCCCCGGCGGCGCGTTCTTCGAGGCGTTCGCCCGGCTCACCGCGGACGGGGTCCGGCCCGCGGCCGTCCTCGCGAGCCAGGCCGGGAACAAGGAACACCTGGCCGCGCGCGGCATCACCGACGTCCTCACCCCGGACCAGGTCCACTGACCCCGCCCGTGTGCGCCCCGCCCCGCGCACACGGTATCCGGCCCACCCACCCCCACCTCACCACGGAGCACCCTCATGCATGACGACCGCAGCCTGGTCGAAGCCCGTCTCAAGCGCGTCCTCGACGAGCGCATCAGGCCCGCCGTATACCCGGAATCCGTACCGCTGGACGTCAACGTCTGGATCGCGCCGGGCGAGCCCGTACCGGTTGCCGAGGGCCTCGCCGGCCCGGCCGTGCCGATCGCGGTCGGTGACCGGTGGGGCGCACCCTGGGGCACCAGCTGGTTCCGGGTCTCCGGGACCGTCCCGCAGGCCTGGGCGGGCCGCACCGTCGAGGCGCTCCTCGACCTCGGCTTCGACGAGAACATGCCCGGCTTCCAGTGCGAGGGCCTTGTCTACCGCCCCGACGGCACCCCGGTGAAGGGCCTCAACCCGCGCAATCAGTGGGTGCGTGTCGGAGCCCCCGTCGCAGGCGGCGAGGAAGTGCTGCTGCACATCGAGGCCGCCTCCAACCCGGTCATCCTCGATTACCACCCCTTCCTGCCGACGCGGCTCGGCGACAAGGAGACCTCGGGCAGCGAACCGCAGTACACCCTCGCCCGGATGGACCTCGCGCTCTTCGACGAGAATGTGTGGAACCTCGTCCAGGACCTGGAGGTGCTGGGCGAGCTGATGCAGGAACTTCCCGTCGACGGCGCCCGCCGCTGGGACCTCCTGCGAGCGATCGGCCGCGCCCTCGACGCGCTCGATCTGCAGGACGTGAACGGCACCGCGGCCGCAGCCCGCGCCGAGCTCGCCGATGTCCTCGCGACCCCCGCCGAGCCGTCCGCACACCGCATCAGCGCCGTCGGCCACGCACATATCGACTCCGCCTGGCTGTGGCCGCTGCGCGAGACGGTACGCAAGGTCGCCCGCACGACGTCCAACATGACCGCTCTTCTGGAGGACGAGCCCGACTTCGTCTTCGCGATGTCGCAGGCCCAGCAGTTCGCCTGGATCAAGGAACACCGTCCCGAGGTCTACGCCAAGGTCAAGAAGGCCGTGGCGGACGGACGGTTCGTGCCGTCCGGCGGCATGTGGGTCGAGTCCGACACGAATATGCCGGGCTCCGAGGCGATGGCCCGTCAGTTCGTGCACGGAAAACGGTTCTTCCTCGACGAGTTCGGCATCGAGAACGACGAGGCGTGGCTGCCCGACACATTCGGATTCGCCGCAGGCCTGCCGCAGATCATCAAGGCGGCGGGCTCCAAGTGGCTGCTCACGCAGAAGATCTCGTGGAGTCAGACCAACAAGTTCCCCCACCACACCTTCCAGTGGGAAGGCATCGACGGCACCCGGATCTTCACCCACTTCCCGCCCGTCGACACCTACAACTGCTCGATGAAGGGCAGCGAGGTCGCCCACGCGGCGAAGAACTTCAAGGACAAGGGCGTCGCCCAGCACTCCCTCGCGCCGTCCGGCTGGGGGGACGGCGGCGGTGGCACCACCCGCGAGATGATCGCCAAGGCGGCCAGGATGCGCAGCCTCGAAGGATCGGCGACCGTGAAGTGGGAGACCCCCACCGACTTCTTCACCAAGGCGGAGGCGGAGTACCCGAATGCGCCCGTGTGGGTCGGCGAGCTCTACCTGGAGCTGCACCGCGCCACCCTCACCAGCCAGGCGAAGACCAAGCAGGGCAACCGCCGCAGCGAGCACCTGCTGCGCGAGGCCGAGATGTGGGCCGCCACCGCCGCCGTGCGGACCGGGTTCCCCTACCCGTACGGGAAGTTGGACCGGATCTGGAAGACAGTCCTGCTGCACCAGTTCCATGACATCCTGCCCGGCTCCTCGATCGCCTGGGTGCACCGAGAGGCCGAGAAGACCTACGCGGCCGTCGCCGAGGAACTGAACGGCATAGTGGACGCGGCGCAGCATGCCCTGGCCGGCGACACCGCGGCGGAAGGGACGCTCCTGTTCAACTCCGCACCGCACACCCGCGGAGGCGTCCCGGCCGGTGGCGCCGCCGCCGTCACCGCAGGCAGCGGCGGACAGCTCGCACCGCGCGAGGCCGGGGGCCACGTACTGGACAACGGCCTGCTGCGGGTCGAGATCGACGGCCGCGGCCTGGTGGTGTCCGCATTCGACATCGGTGCCGAGCGCGAGACCGTGGCGCCCGGCCAGGCGGCCAACCTGCTGCAGATCCACCCCGACTTCCCGAACATGTGGGACGCGTGGGACGTCGACGCGTTCTACCGCAACACCGTCACCGACCTGACGGACCTGGACGAGCTCACCCCCGTCAAGGACGACGGGTCGGTCGGCGTACGCATCGTCCGCAACTTCGGCGATTCGAAGGTCACCCAGCTGCTGACACTGTCCCCGGGTGCCAAGAGGCTCGACATCGACACCGAGGTCGACTGGCACGAGACGGAGAAGTTCCTCAAGGCCGCCTTCCCGCTGGACATCCACGCCGAGCGGTACGCCTCCGAGACACAGTTCGGCCACTTCTACCGGGCCACCCACACCAACACCAGCTGGGAGGCAGCCAAGTTCGAGGCATGCAACCACCGCTTCGTCCACGTGGAGGAGCCGGGCTGGGGCGTCGCGCTCGTCAACGACTCGACGTACGGCCACGGCGTGACCCGGACCGTCCGCGACTCCGACGCCGGGACTACCACCACCGTCCGGGTGTCCCTGCTGCGTGCCCCGCGTTTCCCCGACCCCGAGACCGACCAGGGCCTGCACCGCTTCCGCCATGCGCTCGTGCCCGGCGCGACGATCGGCGACGCCGTCCGCGAGGGCTTCCGGATCAACCTGCCGGAGCGCCGGGTGGCCGGCGACCGCGCGGTGGCGCCACTGGTGACCGTAGACAACGACGCGGTCGTCGTCAGCGCGGTGAAGCTGGCCGACGACGCGAGCGGCGATGTGGTCGTACGGCTCTACGAGTCGACGGGCGGCCGCGCCAAGGTCCGGCTCGGTGCGGGATTCGAGCTCGGTGACCTCGTGGCGACCGACCTGCTGGAGCGGCCGCTGGCCGGGGCGACGGTACCGGAGCGGGCGGGCGACGGTGTACACCTGACGCTGCGCCCGTTCGAGCTGATCACGCTGCGGTTCGGGCGCAGCTGATGTGTGCGGCTGACGCGTCGCTGCTCAGCCGCTGAAGGATGGCCGGACTGCGGCGGAAAGCATGAGCTTTCGCATGAGTGCGCCGCGGGCCGGCCGGCCACGTCCGGCCTTCCCGGCAGCTTCATGGTGCTTCCTCTCCTCGGCCCGCCGGTTCGTTCTGTGAGGGCACCGCGAGGGAGAAGGAGTGCCCGGCGGGGTCGGCGTAAATGCGTACGCCGCGCAGTCCACCGCCGGCCTTGGCATCCATCGGCATTGCCCCGAGGCTCACGGCTTCTCGTTCCGCCTCGTCCAAATCACCGTGCGCGACGAGGATCCGAAGATGTGCCTGCTGGGCATCATCCGGCCGTGGCCAGCTGGGAGGGGCGTAGCCGTGGTCCCGGCGGATTGCCAGGTGTACGCCGTTGTGGCCGACGAGTTCCACAAGATCAGGATCGCTCACCACCTGGATTTCCGCATCGAGCAGTGACGCGTAGAACTCCGCCAGGGTTTCGGGCTCCGCGCAGTCCAGAACGAGGACACTTGTCTTTGCAACGGTCATGTTGTTTCGGGTACCCGCCGACGCTCAGAACACACGGGCGACGGCCAGTGCTTACGGGGGACGGGATTGCGTCGTCGAGAACCAAGCCGACGGGGCCTTCGGCATGCACCGCGCATTGATGCCCAGGACGGTTCGACGAGAACGTGCCGGAGCCGCAGCGGACCGACGTGCACGAACTGCACTGGAGCAGGTGCGGGACGAGCATCGACGTCTCGACGTGTTCCCCGGGCCGGTCACGGCGCCGTCCCTGCCCCGTGCCGGCGCTGTTCCGGTTCTGAGTGCGCTGACACGGAATCGAGAAGGCGACGAAGCCCGGCCATCGGACGGACCGATGGCCGGGCCCCGTTCCGAGAACTCAGGGAGAACGCCTACCCGACGCTCCCGCCCCGCCTCGGAAGGATCCGGCGGTTCCCCGCAGACCGCTGCCAAGCCGCCCCAGCAGCGCCCGACCGGCTCCGGCCGCCGGCCCCCGATGCCCGGCGGACTGAGCTCCGGGCCCGGGTTCGGAGCTCACGCCCCTGCGGCCCCTGCCTCTGGCTGCGGGCTTCGACACAGGCCTGGTCCTCGGAGCCTTGGCCCGGGGCTCGTTGCCGCCCTCGACAAGTGTGTGAAAGCGGTGGCTGAGCCTACGGCCGAATGCGAGATAGCCCAGCAGCGCTCCGGCCGAATTGAGAATCACGTCGTCGATGTCGAAGGCACGCCCGGCGACCAGGGTGCCCTGCATGAGTTCGACGAGCACCATGACCAGCACGGTCAGGAAGAACATCCGGACCATCCGCCGTCTGCGCGGCACCAGAATCGGCAGCAGAACGCCGAACGGCACACCGAGCAGAACATTTCCGCCCACCTGCTTGCACGCGGCGAGGAAGGTGTAGTCCTCGGCGTACTGTCGTAGTGACCGCCCCGGGTGCATGTTCGGCCTGACGAGCCCCTCGGACGCCGACGACGGCGTGAGCGTGACTTTCGCCAGGACGACGGAGAATGCGACAAGGGCCGCGAAGGTTGCGGCCAGCGCCAGGCCGTGCAGCAGGATTCGGCCCCAGGCCTTATGCCGCCTACCTCGATCCGCCTCGACTGTCATGGCGGACACGTGCCCCCGAACTCCCTTTTCACACACCGGCCATGATGCGTTCGCCGGCCACTGTGAGGCCGCCTGTGGCGCGACGAACTCGCGAAGACGAGCGCCGACACCCCCAGCGTCGCCAGGAAGTCGAGTACGACGGTCGCCATCAGCGACGAGCGCCACAGCAATTCCAGCAATCGGCAGGATGATTCCGAGCAGGATGGGCACGACGACCGTTCGGCCCCTGGCCACGGTCTGCCGGATGTCGTGCTGCTGCATGCGTCGTAGCCATTGTCTGCGACGTCGAACGCGTCCAGCGCTGCATCCGTGACAGCATGATCCGCGGACACACACGACAGCAGCGCAGGTGAAGAGTGATGGCGATGACTTCGGACAGCTGTACCTCGCAGCGAGCAGTGCTCGGAACCTGGCCGACCCCTCTCGAGGCCATGCCACGGCTGGCCCGGGCCATTGGTCTCGGCGAGGGTGACCTGTGGGTCAAACGTGACGACCTCACCGGCCTGGGCGGCGGCGGAAACAAGGTACGCAAACTCGAGTGGACATGCGGTGCAGCGCTCGCCGCCGGCGCCACGGCCCTCGTGACCTCCGGTGCGCCACAAAGCAATCACGCGCGTCTGACCGCCGCTGCCGGCGCCCGGCTGGGGCTCGACGTCGTCCTCGTGCTGGCCGGCACGCCCGGATCGTCGACATCCGGCAACCTCGCACTCGACGGTCTCTTCGGCGCCAGGGTCGTGTGGGCAGGCGATGTCGACGACGAGGCGCTCGGCTCCGCTGCCGAGCAGGTGGCAGAGCAACTGCGGGGGCGCGGCGCTGTCCCGGCGTTGATCCCCTTCGGTGGTTCCAGCGTGCTCGGCGCGCGTGGTTACGCCGAGTGCGGGCGTGAACTCCTCGTCCAGGCACCCGACCTGGCGACCGTCGTCGTCGCGGTCGGCTCCGGTGGAACCATGGCCGGCCTCCTCGATCCGCTCGGTTCCGCGCGCGTGCTCGGCATCCACTGCGGTGCCGTCACCGATCCTGCCCGGACCGTGTCCGAGCTGGCCTCCGGCTTGTCCGGCACAGACTGCAAGCCGGAGACGTTGAGGCTGCGGCTCGATCAGGTCGGTGACGGATACGGCACATTGGCCGCAGGGGCCTTGGCCGCCCTCACCCTGACCGCGCACACCGAAGGCATCGTGCTCGACCCGATCTACACCGCACGCGCGATGGCCGGCCTGGTCGCGGCGGTCGAGGACGGCGACGTGGTACCCGGGCAGCGCACGGTCTTCCTGCACTCGGGCGGTATGCCCGGTCTCTTCGGACACGCGGCAACGCTCGCGAAACTGGAGGCGGCGCTGACGCTGCCGGCTCCGTAGGCGGTCACCCATACGGTGCGGCCAAGTGTTGCGGCCCGGCCGCCAGCGGCCGGCTCGGGCCGCCCACTCGCACGACCGGCGTGCAGTCCCGACGTCCCCAGGTCCTGCCGCGCGGCAGAGACAGTGACTGCCCGGCCTCGTCCTCGAAGAGGATCCGGGCTTTGCGCTCCGCCGCGATGCTGCTACCCGTGGCCAGGTCTCCTTCTCCTCAGTTCAAGCGCGGGTCGGACAGCTGCCGGCCCGGGTCAATGCGGCGAGCACGGACCAGTCACCTCTGAGGCCTTCACTTCGAGGTGACGTGTTTGGTGGGGGCGGGAGAAAATCCCGGCCCTCGTTACTGGCCCACCCTTCCGTCGATGCACTCGCGCAACAGGTCGGTGTGCCCGCAGTGACGGGCGTACTCGTCGATCCTGTGCACCATCAGCTCGCGAACTGCGATCTTGTCCTTCCCCACGCGCTCGCCCGGGTCCGGGTGCTCGGCCAGCGCGACGTCGGTCGCGGCCTGCTCGCGCTCCAGATCGGAGAACGCCGCGTCGACCACGGCCTGCTCGGCGACCGCTCCGTGGAAGTCCGCGTCCTTCTCGCCGTAGAGCTTCGGCAGCGGGTCACCGTCGCTGATCCAGTTGCGCCAGTCCCGTTCCACCTCGGCGAGGTGCCGAACCAGACCGAGCAGCGACATCGTCGACGGCGGAACCGACCGACGGGCCAGTTGCTCCGCATCCAGGCCGTCGCACTTCATCCGCAAGGTCAGGCGGTAGTCCGTCAGGACGTCCTGCAGCGTCGCCAGCTCGCCCTCCGGACTGTCCCCTTCTGTGGTTGAGACATGCTCCGTGACGACTGGGATTGAGTGGGGTTGTGTGCACCAGGTCGAGAGCTTGGGCCATGGCGTTAGAGGGCGATCAGCCCGGCTGGCGTCTGCCTGAAGCCACAGGCATCGAAATAGAACGAACGCAGATGTTCCTCGAAGTCGACGTGAAGCCACTCGCACTTCGCGGCACGGGCTTCCTTGGCCGCAGCTGCGACGAGCGCGGCGCCAACCCCTCTCGACCGGCGATGCCGGGCGACCACCGTGTCCAGGATGAAGGCGTGAGCTCCGCCGTCCCAGACAACGTTGACGAAGCCGATCAGAGAGCCGTCTTCCCACGCGCAGACCCAGCCGAGGCTGTGGCGTTCAAGTCGTGCTCGCCAGTCGGTCCGACCGGCCGGGGGGCCGAAGCCGTCGGCATGCAGTGCGTTGAGGGACGCATTGTCGAAGTCGCCCCGCCACTCGTACTTGATCGTCACGCCCGGATCTTAGTGTCCGCACCCGGTCTGGAGGATGTGGTCTCCCGCACCCGCAGAGCCCTCCGCGACCGCATCAACGAAACATCACTGCTGGACTGCGGAGTCTGCTCCCCACACCTGCGGGGATGGTCCCGACCGGGTGTTCGCGCGCGTCGAGGGCGACAACTGCTCCCCGCACCTGCGGAATCGGTGGCTAATGCAACGAGGAGCAGCGTTTCTACAGCAGTTCGGGAGGAACCCCCATCAAGGGGTTCAGCCAAGTTGAGGCCAAGAGCCGCAGCAGGCCGACCTGCGATCAATGAGTAGCGCTGTCGAGCTGATGTCGCCGCGCGTGACCTTGTCGTCGGCGGTGAGGTCTTCGAGGCCTGACGCTGGGAGGCGCCGCGCGGCCACGCAGCCAGGAGCAGCGGTGATACTTCGGGCTTTCTTGGCTGCCCGGCCCCGTGGAGTACGTCGCGCGTACACCCGCCGTACGGGCGACTTCGGCAGCGTGCGGGCATGAATGGAGATCGGCCGTCGGCCGTGGACGAGTTCATGGCACTGCTGGCCGACTGCGAGGACGTCTGGGACACCCCAGACCGCTCAGGCGACCCGGTGGACATCCTCGACCATGGCCTGCAGGTTGCGGCGGTCCTCGCCGAGCGCCACCCCGACGACGAGGAGCTGCAGGTCGCCGGGCTCGTCCACGACATCGGCCACCACCTGCTGCCCGGCGACGAGGCCGGCCACGGCGAGCACGCCGCGGCGGCCGTCGCCGGCCTCCTCGGCGCCCGGGTCGCCCGCCTGGTCGCCCTCCACATCCCCGCCAAGCGCTACCTGGCCGCCACCGACGCGCACCTCGCGCTGTCCCCGGAGAGCGCCCGCACCCTCGGCTGTCAGGGCGGCTTCATGACGTCAGCGGAAGCCGCCGCCTTCGAGACAGACCCCGACTTCACGGCGGCGGTCTCGCTGCGCCGCGCCGACGACGCGGGTAAAGTCGTGGGCCTGCGTGTGCCGGATCTGGACCGCTGGCGGCCCGTGGTGGAGCGTGTGGCTGCGGCAGCGGCGCGAGCCGGGGCCGCGTAGGGCTTGGTTCCCGAGCCCACTCGCCGGGGGCTGTGTCCGGGAGCTACGCCTGGCGACGACTGGAGGGGCCCGCGGAACGCAGCGGGGGATCGTGCCCCCACACCAGCACCCGAGGGGCGCCGGCGACCACGGCCGAAGACTCCGTACAGCTGGAGTCAATGGGCAACCAGATCTCCTCGTCGTGCGACAACGGCTCCAGCACCGTCCAGCCGCAGACAGTCTCTACTTCCTCGCGTGACAGGTGTGCCTGACACAGCGCGCCGAACCCGTCCATTGAGGGGATCAACTTCTCCTCGAAGGCCTGCCCCGAACCGCGAACGAAGTCGACCTCCTCGGGTACGGACTCATACGGCGGAAGACCCCGCTGCCTCAGCTCTTGGTTCAGCGCTGAGGCGACTTCCCCCCACCCCGCCTCGTCCTCACTCGTCCGAGTCCAGGGCGACCGGAGCTCTGCTCGTGTCCAGCAGGAGCCAGAGGGCGGTGACGTCTCCTTGGATGGTGGTTACGGGCAGCCCCTGTCGTCACCGCGGGGCCTCAGGGGCGTGGTGTCTGGCTGCCCGCCCGGACCGCGTCCGTGCCCCAGCTCGCGAGGAGGCGCAGGGCTTCCGCCGACGCGGAGCCGGGCTCCGCGTGGTACACGCACAGGAACTGTTCGTGGTCGTCCGGGAGATGCATCGTCTCGTACGCAAGGGTGAGGTCGCCGACCAGCGGATGGCGCATCCGCTTCACGCCGTGACCCTTCTCCTTCACGTCGTGCGTGGCCCACAGCCGCCTGAACTCCTCGCTCTTGACGGAGAGTTCACCCACGAGCGCCGACAGGTCCGGGTCCTCCGGGTGCTGGCCCGCGTACAGCCGCAGATAGCTGACCATGTCGGACGCCTTGGAGTCCCAGTCCAGGAACAGCTCGCGGTAGTCGGGGGAGAGGAAGGTCAGCCGCGCCCAGTTGCGCTCCGCGGGCGGCAGCTTGCCCCAGTCGCCGAACAGCGCCGCCGCCATTCGGTTCCAGGCGAGGATCTCCGAGCGCGCCCCGCCGATGTACGCGGGCACGCCCTCCATCGACTCGAGCAGCTGCTGCAGCGCCACCCGCACCTGCTGCCGCTTGGGCGCCTGGTACTTCCTGCGCTGCTGCTTCGGCTTGGCGAGGCGGGTGAGGTGCGCATGCTCGGCGTCGGTCAGGCGCAGGGCGCGCGAGATCGAGTCGAGCACCTCCGCCGACACATTGCGCCCGTTGCCCTGCTCCAGGCGTGTGTAGTACGCCACCGAGACCCCGGCCAGCTGTGCCAGCTCCTCGCGCCGAAGACCCGGCACCCGCCTGTGCCGCCCGTGCGAGGGGATTCCCACGTCTTCCGGCTTGAGCCGAGCCCGCCGGGTGCGCAGGAATTCGCTGAGCTCGGCCCGGCGGTCGAGGCCGTCGGGGAGGGCTGCCTGTCCGTCGTCCGTGGCGGGGGTGTCGTCCATGACCCCAAGTATTCCCTGTCGTACGACCAGGAGCCTGACCCCGTCAGTAGTAGGACCACTGGACGTACGCAAAGCGGTGACCTGGGTGAACAGGCTGTGAGGAGGCACTCTGGAGAACATGACCACGACTGTTGCTGCATACGCCGCCCCCAGCGCCAAGGCCCCGCTGGAGCGCACCACCATCGAGCGCCGCACGGTCGGCGAGTTCGACGTCCTGATCGACATCAAGTTCGCCGGCATCTGCCACTCCGACATCCACCAGGCCCGCGAGGGCTGGGGCGAGGCCATCTTCCCGATGGTGCCCGGCCACGAGATCGCCGGCGTCGTCGCCGAGGTCGGCTCCGGCGTGACGAAGTTCAAGGTCGGTGACCGGGCCGGCGTCGGCTGCATGGTCGACTCCTGCCGCGAGTGCGAGAACTGCAAGGCCGGGCAGGAGCAGCACTGCGTGCGCGGGAACGTCGGCACGTACAACGCCATCGGCCGCGACGGCGAGCCCACCTACGGCGGCTACTCACAGAAGGTCGTCGTCGACGAGAACTTCACTGTCCGCATCCCGGACGGGCTGTCTCTGGACGTGGCCGCGCCACTGCTCTGCGCCGGCATCACCACATACTCCCCGCTCAAGCACTGGGGCGCGGCCCCCGGGAAGAAGGTCGCCGTGGTCGGCCTGGGCGGCCTCGGCCACATGGCCGTCAAGATCGCGCACGCCCTCGGCGCCGAGGTCACGGTCCTCTCCCAGTCGCTGCGCAAGAAGGACGACGGCCTGAAGCTGGGCGCCGAGCACTACTACGCCACCAGCGACCCGGCCACCTTCGAGAACCTGGCCGGCACCTTCGACATCATCCTCTCCACGGTGTCGGCGCCCCTGGACTTCGGCGCGTACCTGAGCCTGCTGAAGACGGGCGGCGCCCTGGTGAACGTCGGCGCCCCTGAGGAGCCCGTCGCCCTGAACTTGTTCTCCTTGATCGGCGGCAACAAGACCCTGGCCGGTTCGATGATCGGCGGCATCGCCGAGACCCAGGAGATGCTCGACTTCTGCGCCGAGCACGACCTCGGTGCCGAGATCGAGCTGATCGAGGCGAGCCGGATCAACGAGGCGTACGAGCGTGTGCTCGCCTCGGACGTGCGCTACCGCTTCGTGATCGACACGGCGACGATCTGAGCCGCGCGGCTTTACCAAGCGGGTAATCGACGCCCTCCCCGGGCTCCGGCAGGATCACCCGTATCCACCGGATCCCGAGGAGAGCTCGCCCATGACCGCCTACGTCATAGCCGTTCTGCGTCCCACGCTCCCGGTGCACGCCGACGTCCTGGAGTACATCGAACGCGTGCAGGGCACCTTCGATCCGTACGGGGGGTGCTTTCCCTCGCACGGCAAGCCCGGCGAGTGGGTGGAGGGGGAGCGGCTCGGCGACCTGGTCGTGGTCGAGTTCCCCGACCTGGCGCACGCCCACGACTGGTACGCGTCCCCCGCCTACCAGGAGATCCTGCCGCTGCGGGCCGGCCACATCCCCGGCGAACTGGTCTTCCTGGGGGGGCGTGCCGGCCGACTACGATGCGTCGGGCACGGCGGCGGCCATGCGGAAGGCGTAGGCCCAAGGGCCCAACTCGCCGGTACCGCAGGGCGGATGTGACCCGAGCCGCCGGTCCGTAGCGTGTTCGTACGTCACCACGCTCCCGGCTGGAGGACGGCTGAGTCCGCTCAACTCCCTCCAGGAAGACGCAGACCTGGGCGGAGGGTTCAGGCGAGGGAGCCGAGGCCGCTCAGGAGGTAGGTGACGTCGAGTCCTGTGGTGAGGTATTGCTCGAAGGTCTTGTTGTTGAGGGCCCGGGGTGACCGCTGTTGGCGGATGTGGGCGATCGCCGTGACAGCGTCCTGGCCCAGTTCGACGAGGGACTGCGCAACGACCGGCCCGGAGCGGTTGTAGCCGGAGTGACAGCGCACGAGCACGGTGCGGCCATCTCGCACGGCGTGTGCCGCGGTGCGGGCCAGTTGCTGGATGGAGTGGATCTGCTCGGCACTGAGCGGACCGTCGGGTATTTCCCTGGCGTGTCTCCGGGTCTTCGCAGGCCAGGAACGCGGAGAGGCAGGCCACGTGGTAGTCGTCGCGGAGATCGGTCAGTGCCTCCAGCGCTGCTCTGCTCTCCTGCGTAGGCACTCCACGCCTGAGATCCTTCATGGAGGCGTACTGGAGCCCTGGCCGGGCGAAGTACCGGGCCATGGTGGCACCGGCCTTCTGAGCGTCGGAACCCGTCCGCAAGCAGTCGACGATCGCTGCCTGAACCGGGCGGTGCCCGAGAGTCTTCACCAGGGACTGGATCAGTTGCTGGATGCCGCTCCGGCATTGATCGTGCATGGCAGCATGCATCAGCAGGTTCGCGTACTGCCGCGTTGCTGCGGAGTCTTGGGCTGCGGCTTCACCGATCTGGAAACGCTTGACCTCATTGCGGTGGTACTGGTGCTGCCCTGCCATGAACGGCGGCATCTCCCAGGCAGGGCAGCAAATTGCAAGGACCTCATCCGGCAAGGGTTCAAAGGCGACTTCCCGGCCTGCTCGATCCGGGAGCATCTCCAGCGTCATTCCGTAGCCCCTGGTTCGAACGATCTCAAGTTGTCTTGGTTGGAGGCGGGGCGAGCCGGCCGGAACGGCGGGTGTACCACTCGGGGCCGGACTTTGCTCCGAGTGGCATCGGTGTCTAGGCCGGGGCGATTCCGATGCTGACGGCCCAGGGGTTAACGAGGACGCGCCCACTGTAATGAGGAAAGTCATCTGCTGCCGTGAGTTCTGGCACCCTCACACTATGTTGCCCCCATTCGGTATGACCACTGGATTCCCGTGGACGGGAGAAGACCGATGAGCGGAAAGCTGACAGGCAGGAAGGCCCTGGTCACCGGTGGCGCACGAGGGATCGGTGCCGCTGTGGCCCGCAGGCTCGCCGCTGACGGAGCCGACGTGGCGATCAACTACCGGAGCAGCGGCGATGCGGCCGAAGCGCTCGCTGCCGAGATCACCGCCGACGGCCGCCGCGTGGTCGCGATCAAGGCGGATGTCAGCGATCCGGACCAGATCCGGCGGCTGGCCGATCAAGCCGCCGAAGCTCTTGGTGGACTGGACATCCTGGCCAGCAACGCCGGAATCGAGTACTTCGGCAAGCTGGACGACGTCACCCCCGCCGACTTCGACCGTGTCTACGCCATCAACACACGAGCCCAGTTCTTCGCCGTACAGAACGTGGTACGGCATATGGGCGAAGGAGGGAGGATCGTACTGACGTCATCGCAGAGTGCCCACAAGGCGATCTTCTACCACGCTCTTTATGCGTCGAGTAAGGCAGCCGTCGAATGCATCGCGCTCAACCTCAGCCCCGAACTCGGTCGGCGCGGCATCACCATCAATGCCATTGCGCCCGGGGGAACCGTCACCGACATGTCCGCTCACGCGGCTTCCCACTACGTCCATCCCGACGTCGACACTGATTTCAACACCCTCATTCGCACTGCCAGTTCGCTCGGGCGGATGGCCCAGCCCTCCGAAATCGCCGCGGTCGTCTCGTTCCTGGTGTCGGACGATGCCTCGTTCATCACCGGCCGGACCGTCCAGGCCGACGGCGGCTGGTTCTGACCCGGGAAGGGCAGGTTCGCGTGATGGAGTATCAGGTGGCTGGGGGCCCACAGCGCCCTGCTGTGCCTTTTCGCACCACAGCAGCCTTCACCCGCACATGAACGAGGCGCCGAGCGCTGTAGTTGGCAGGCGACACGCTTTCGGCCGTCGTGTCCGGCAGGGCGGGGGTGCTCATGCAAGCGCATGCTGAGGCCGTCGCCTGACGGCTGTATGCCGCCGTCCGGCCGGTGAGCCGCGGGGCCGCATCGCTCGAGCCGTCTTCCAGGATTGAGGTAGAGGAATGACGTATGTCGCCCAGGACCGCCCGCGTATCGGCTGGATCGGTGTCGGCCGCATGGGCTTCCAACTCGCCGCCCGGCTGCTGGAGGCGGGGCAGGACGTAGCCGTCTACAACAGGACCCGATCCAAGGCCGAACCGTTGGCCGAACGGGGAGCGACGATCGTCGCCCGGCCGGCCGATCTGGCCGACCGGGATGTCGTCTTCACCATGGTCTCCGCCTCGCCTGACCTGGAGGCGGTCACCACGGGCCCCGACGGCGTGCTGACCGCGCCGGATACCGCTCCTGGGGTGCTGATCGACAGCTCGACCGTGTCAGCCCAGATGTCCGCGCTGATCCGGAGCGAATCCGCCAACCGTGGGACCGACTTCCTGGCCGCCCCGGTGAGTGGGAACCCGAAAGTGATCGCCGCAGGGAAGCTGACGGTCGCGGTCTCCGGCTCGCGCGAGGTGTTCCGCCAGGTCGAGCCGTTGCTGGCACTCCTCGGGCGTGGGGTGGCCTACGTCGGCGAGGACGAAGTCGCCCGTCTCGTCAAGATCGCGCACAACGTTTTTCTCGGTGTCGTCACCCAGTCGCTCGCCGAGATCACGGTCCTCGCAGAGAAGGGCGGTGTCAGCCGTGCCGCCTTCCTGGAATTCCTCAACGACTCCGTGATGGGCTCGGTCTACACCCGCTACAAGTCGCCCGCGCTGGTCAACCTGGACTTCACACCGACGTTCACCATGCCGCTGCTGCGCAAGGACCTCGACCTGGGATTGTCCGCGGCCCGCGAGCTGGACGTCCCGATGCCGCTCGCCGCCGCCACCGCTCAGCTCGTCGCGGGTGCCATCGGCGCGGGGCACGTCGAGGAGGACTTCGCCGCCTTGATTCTCGAACAGGCCAGGAACTCCGGCATCACGCTGAAACCCCAGAACGTGCCCGTGGACGACGGGCTGTCACCGCAGGCATGACCTGCCGACCGACACCACCGGTGCGACCCGTCGGCCCCGGCCGACGGTTGCTGTGTGACGGCGATGACCCTGCTGGTGTCCGGCAGTCGGCGGGCCCACTCGTGGCGGCCAACGCCTCGTCTGGCCTGGTCATGACGTCATGCCGTCCAGTGTGAGATGCAAGGTCGCGCCGACCGGGCCAGTGACGTCTGGCGGTGTCGTCGGGCTTGGGGCCCTGGTCACCATGGACAGGCGGCGGGGCAGGCCGGTCAGCCGGAACCGGCCGTCGCGGTCGGTGGTGGTGCGTGCCACAACTGTGTGCGTTGCATCGACGGCGCGTAGGACCGCCCCGGGCAGCGGGCGGTCCGGGCTCGGCCCGCAGACCACGCCGGCGATCTGCCTGTTCGTCCCAGAGGTGGTTTCCGCGGCGGCGGCTTGGTCGTTGCCGTCGGTCGTCATCGTGTACGTGGCCGGGCGGTAGCCATGTGCCGTGACGATCAGCGTGTATACATCGAGGGGGGAGTCCCCGTTGGGGCGGGGTCGGTCTTCGCTCGGTCCGGGTGGTCTGGCCCGAGTGATGTCGGTGCCGACCGTCGGTGGGACGGAGTGCGTGACGCCCGAGGCGGGGCAGTGGGTTCCGACGGGGACGGCCGCTCGGTCCGGTGTCACGGAGCCGCGGTGTGCCGTCTCCGGGCCCGGGAGTGCAGGGCAGGAATAGTCCGTGGTTCCGACGGTGGTCGGCTGGTCGGTGTGCACGTATTTGCCGCCGCGCAGCCAGGATGCGACAGCGGCGACGAGGCAGGCGGCGATGGCGAACACGAACGCGGCGTCCAGGCCTTTCGCGAACGGCCCGGAGATCAGGGCGGGGAAGAAGCCGCGGCCGGTCAGGTAGGCCGCTTGGCTTGTCGGCAGGTGATCCAGCACATTCGGGCCGAGCAACGTCTGGACCGGGTTGTAGCCCAGCAGCGAGGCGAACAGCACCGAGACCGGCGGCAGGCCGGCCAGCCGGTCCGCGTCGGCGGCGGGGACGCCCTGGGCGGCGAGGCCTCTGGACAGGGTGTGCGGCAGCGTGCTGGCCAGGCCGAGGACTATCAGGCTGAAGAACACCCCTATCGACAGCACCAGCGCAGAGTTCTGGAAGGTGGTGCTCATGCCGGCGCCGACCCCGCGCTGGTCCGCGGGCAGGCTGTTCATGATCCCGGCTCGGTTCGGAGAGGCGAACAGTCCCATCCCGATCCCGTTGAGCAGGAGGATCGCGGCGAAGGCCCCGTAGTGGAAGTCGACCGGCAGGAGGGCCAGCAGCACGAAGCTGCCTGCGGCGACGATCATGCCGCCGGTGGCGAACGGCCGCGCCCCGAAGCGGTCGGACAGCCAGCCCGAGACCGGCCCGGCGATGAGGAATCCGACGGTGAGCGGCAGCATGTAGATGCCCGCCCACAGTGGGGTCTGGGTGAAGCTGTAGCCGTGCCGGGGCAGCCAGATGCCCTGCAGCCAGATGATCAGGATGAACATCAGCCCCCCCGCGGCCCATCCCGGACAGCAGGCTCGCGAGGTTCCCGGCGGTGAACGCACGGATGCGGAACAAGCTCATCCGGAACATCGGCTCGGCGACCCTGGACTCCACGATTCCGAAGATCACCAGCACGATCACGCCGCCGATCAGGGCGGACAGCACCCACGGGTTGGTCCAGCCCATGGTGTGCCCGCGGTGGGGCTGGATGCCGTAGGTGATGCCCGCCAGCACAGCGATCAGCCCGACGGCGAAGGTCAGATTGCCCCACCAGTCCAGCCGGGCGGGCCGTCGGATGCCGGTGTCGTGCAGCTTCCGATACGACCAGAACGTGCCGAACACCCCGATCGGCACCGACACCAGGAACACCATGTGCCACTCCACCGGGGCGAGCAGCCCTCCGAGCACCAGCCCTATGAACGAGCCGGCGATGCCCGCTACCTGGTTCAGTCCCAACGCCAGGCCGCGCCTGTCGGCCGGGAACGCGTCGGTGATGATCGCATTGGAGTTGGCCATCAGCATCGCGCCGCCGACACCCTGGCCCACGCGCATGAAGATCAGCCACAGTGCGCCCGCCGTGCCCTGCATCCAGGTCACCGACAACAGCACAGAGAACACGGTGAAAACTGCGAAGCCCGCGTTGTACATGCGGACCCGGCCGTATATGTCGCCCATCCGGCCGAAGCTGACCACGAGCACCGCGGTGACCACCAGATACCCCATGATCAACCACAGCAGCAGGCTCGTGTTCCCCGGCTGCAGGGGGTCGATCCCGATTCCCCGGAATATGTCCGGCAGCGCGATAAGCATGATCGACGCGTTGATCGTGGCTATCAGAACACCCAGCGTGGTGTTGGACAGCACGACCCACGTGTAGTGCGGGCCGGCGGTATCAGCGGGTGCCCTGGCACGACCCCTCGCCGCACGGGATGCGGCGGATCTCGCAGTCATGGGCACGTCCTCGAAGGAGGAGGGCTGGATCAGTTCCTATTCCCGAATCAACTCTCCTCCGATTTCGCGGATCTTGCTGCCGGCCCCGGGGCAGTCGGATGTCGGTGTGGGCCCGAGCGTGCTCAGGCGGGTGCGGTGCACGGTCACGGTTGGCGGATTTGCGAGGGGCTGACGCCGTCGATCTCGACGAGGAGGTGACGGTGGCTGCACGGGACGGGACAGGCATGTCAGGACACAGACGTCCCGATCAGCGGGCCCACCGAGTAGGTCACGCCCGCGGCCGGCGCACCGACCAGCACCTGCCGGACGCCCGAACGCCAGCCGGTTCTGCCCGCCTGGAGCCGGTCGAGGGCGCGGCCTTGCTGGATCCGGAGGCGGCAGCGCTCGAGGCGGTGCTGTCGGGGTGGGCCCGTCAGCAGTCGCCCCGGTTTCTGCAGGAGGCCCGGACGAATGTTCTGCGGATCGCGCTGGTGCGCCGGTTCGCCGAGTTCTCGGGCCAGTACCCGTGGGAGTGGCAGCCGGCCGAGGCCGGGGCGTTACCGCCGTCGTCGCACAGGCTTCAGGACGTGCCGCCGAAGTCGACATCCTTGGTCTCGACCGTCCCGGCAGTCCGCCCCGGTGCCGTCTGGTAGGTCCAGTACAGGTTCGTGTGCGCGATGACCTGGTCCGGCGGCGGTGCTCCCCATGCCGTCTGGTCCTCCGTCGTGTGGGCGTCGCTGACGAGGGTGGTGTCGTACCCCCTGACGAATGCGCCGTGGAGCGTCGAGCGAATGCACGCATCGGTCTGTGCGCCGACGACGACGAGTCGCCCGGCTCCGAGACCAGACAGGACGGTTTCGAGGGTGGTGTCCTCGAAGGAGTCGCCGTGGTTCTTCTCGACGAGCGGCTCGGCGTCGCCCGGAGTCAGCTCGGGGACGATCCGCCAGTCGTCGCTCTCCCTCACAACCTGGTCGTCGGAGTGCTGGACCCAGACAACGGGTGTTCCTTCCCGCCGTGCCTTCTCGACAAGGCTGCCGACGTTCGCGACGACCGCGTCGCGCTCGTGAGCCCCCTCGACGACGCCGTTCTGCACGTCGACGACGAGGAGCGCGGTGTTCGGCCGATTCTCGAGTGTGGTCATGGTCTCCCTCTGCTCACGCTGGGTGCCTGTGTCCACGCACGGTAGACCCACCCACTGACAGTGGGCAGTGGGCCGGAACGAACCCCGCACCGCCCGGGCCCGGCCTTCCCGTCACACCACACAGCGGTCCGACGGGAACAGTCCCCGTCCCAAAGAACTGCACTGCACCAGTTGACGGCATCCAGGAGCACGCCGACCGCCTCATCGAGCGGTCGATGCAGGAGTGGGAACTTGTCAGCCATGGCGAGTCCCCGGAGGTGTGAGCCGGGCTCAGGTCCGTGACTGGTCCGCGACAGCTGGTCAGGAGCGGTTTAGCGGCTGGAGGAAGATGAGCAGCCGGAGCAGATACCGGCCGAGATGGCCGCGGCCATCTCGGCCGACGGCAGGATCCGACGCCGCCGTTTCGCCGCGGTCATCGCCAACAGCTGATCGACCAGGCTCCACGTGGGGCCGGGGTGCGTCGATGATCACGCCTTTTCCCAGGGGATCTGAATTGCTGGTGAGTCGCTCAGGGCGCAGGCGGTCGGGGAGTCAGCGAGTGCGATCCGGATGGGACGGCTCGCGCTGTCCGGCTCGGGATGGCGGCGGGTGTGCCGTTGTGGAGTGCTTGCCGGGCGAACCGGAAGGCGTACGGCAGGGCGGCCCGGGTGAGTGCGTTCGCGCCGGAGGCGCGGGCTGCGGCTCCGATGGCGGGCTCCGCGCATGCGACGGCGCGCCGGAGGGCAGCAGGAGTCCACAGCCGGCTCGTGTACTGCAGGGCTGGGCGGAGAAGGTCGGTGGCGGGAAGGCCGGGGAGGGCCAGGGCCAGGGTCCGGTCTTCGGCGCCAGGGCGCGGCCAGGTCAGTTCGATGCGCATGAATCGGTCTCCACTGGAGGCAGGGGGCCTGACGCCGGCCCGGCCGGTCAGGCAGAGTGCAGTGTTTGGCGGCTCAGTCGACGAGCGCAGGGGTCGCGGTCAGGCGGTGACGGCGTCGGTGGGCGAATGTTCGGGAAGTCGGCTCTGGGCTGGGATGAGCGCTCATGCCCTCATCTCCGCGCGGCCAGGACACATGCGGGAGTCGGTCGGCGACCCGCCGTTGGGACCAGGCGGCTGGTCTTCTCGGACTTGTCGCAGCCAGGAGGCCCTTGGAGTTGAGGCGTCCACCGCCTGTTACCTCACTTGGCGGTACGTAGGTACGTCCAGGCTTGTCGGAATTGTGCGAACTTGTCAAGGTTGCTGAAAGGCGAGAGGCGTCACGGCCACGTGCCGTTCGTCTCACCTGCCCCACGGAGAGAGAGCGACCATGACTGACAGTTCCCATGTGTCTGGCTCAGGGGACACAAAAGTGCAGCACCCCGTCCAGGCGACACTGGCGCACCCCATGCAGACGGTGACGGCAGCAGTGGAGAGGGTCCCCGGCGCGGATCGGGTCAAGGGGATTGTCGACGGTGTCCTGGACTCCGTCGGGATCGTCTCGCCGCATGCGCGGCGCTTCGCGGCGTACACCGGTGTCGGACTGCTCGGCGTAGCCGGTGTGGTCGAGTGGCCAGTGGCCGTGGCGGGCGCCGCGGTGGTGTGGCTCACGCAGCCGCGTCCGACGGATGTCGCGGCGGCCCCTGCCGCCGGCGAGGCCCGCACCGAAGGATTGCAGGCGAAGCAGGCCGGCAGGTCGGCCAAGGCGCAGACCACCGCGAGGTCGGCGAAGACCCGCTCGGCCAAAGCATCGACCACCTCGAAAACGGCAAAGAAACGTCCGGCCAAGTCATCGACCGCCTCCGGGACGGCGAAGACCCGCCCGGCCAAGCGCGCCACCACGAGCGCCACAGGAACCTCGCGCGCCAAGGCAGGTGGGCGGAAGAAGTCCTGAGGCCGCCTCCCATCCGCTGTTACGACCGTTCCGCGCCCGGCGCCTGTTGCGACCGTTCCGCCCCGGCCCCGTGCGGCAAGCCCGCGAAGGTGAGACATGCTGCTCCGCTTGCTGACCGGGCTGCCCGCCGTGGCCCTCCAGAGCGCCTTGGCTGCGCCGGTCGAGGCCATCCGTCGGATCGCCCCGACGACCGTCGATGCGGCGCGGATGACCGCTGAGCTCGTGAATGCAGGTGCGCGCGGCGCGGTGGACGGGGCGTCGGCGGTGTCGGCGACCGCGCTGCGGGTCGGCAGGGTCGCCCGCAACGCGATGACTCCTCAGGTCGGTTACTGGCGCGCCGGATCCCGGATGCACCTCGCACTGCAACACCACCCGGACGCGCCCGTTCGAACCGTGGAACTACTCGAGGCCGACGCCAGAAAATTGGCCGTCGAGCTGGCCGAGCACCCTGACGTGCTGCTCTCCTACTGGGACGGTGGCCTGGGGCGGCTGGTCGTGCAGACCACCGAGGACGCGGTCAGCCGGCGAGTGGCGGACAGGGTGTCCGAACTGGCCGCCGAACACGGGCTTGTGCGCGTCGGCGATCAGACGCTGGAACACGTGCACCCGGGCGCCGTTGGGGGCGTGCGCGCCAACGCTGTCGCCCTGGCGTGCGACGCGGCAGGCATCGGCGTCGCAGTCATGGCACGGGCAACCTTTCTGAAGCGCGCGCCGGAGGCCATGGTGGCCGCGGTCGTCATGCTGCGTGAGGACTCGCGAGTACGCGTGGTGCTGAGCCGTGCGCTGGGCCCGGATGCAGCCGATCTGGTGCTGGCCGCGGCCCATGCGGCCGTCTGCGGGATCGGGCAGTCGCCGAGTCCGCTGCTGCTCGACGCGGCACTGCGGACTGCCCAGTTGGCGGAATCGCTGGCTCAGCTTGCGACGTTCGACGCCGTACACGACACGCTGTGCGCCCCGGATCGGCTGACTGTGGCCGGCACCGACGTCGTACGTCCGCCGCTGCGTCCGTGCCCGGGCGAGGAATATGCCGCCGCCGCGGTCAACGGGATGCTGGGCGGCGCCGCCACCACGCTCCTGTTCACCCGCAGCCTCGACGAAGCGGCAGAAACCGTACTGGCCGGTTCGCCCAAGGCCGCACGCTACGGCCCGGCGGCCTTCACCGCGGCTCTCGGCAGTGCCCTGGCACGCGAGGACGTGCTGGTCCGTGACACCGAGCGGCTGCGCCAACTGGAGCTCGTGGACACCGTGGTCCTGCATCCCGAAGCACTACGCAGCACTCGGCGCACCGTGCTCGAGGTCCACCCCAGCATGACCGGCTGGGATCACCACCGGTTGTGGCAGGAAGCCGCCGCAGCCCTGAGTGCGCCCGAGGACGCGGCAACGCAGTCCGAGGAGCCGTGCATCGGCCTTCGCCCAGTGCCCGATGAGACGGCGCCGGACGCGGGACTGATGATCGCGTCGGTTCGCGGAACGGACGTCGGCACCGTCCTGGTCGGCTGGGAGGTCGACCCCATGGCCGAAGCCGCGCTGGACGCAGCGCGCCGAGCCGGCCTGCACGTCGTGGTGGTGGACGACCACTCGCTCGGCGAGTTCGGGACCCTGGCCGACCAACTCGTCTCTGCCGAGATCCCGTTGGCCGAGGTGGTGGCTGCCCTGCAGAACGAGGGGCGAACGGTGCTCACGGTGGCGCGCGTCCCGCACGACCGGGCGACAGCCGAACGGGAGTTGACTGCTGCCGCCCACGACGTACTCGACGGACTGCTCCGCAGTGACATCGCCGTCGCCGTCACCGACGAGCGCAGCGCCATCGTGTGGGGCGCCGACCTTCTGCCCCTGCGCGGACTGGAGGGCGTGTGGCGGCTGCTGTCCGCCGTCCCCGCAGCGCGGGCGGTCAGCCGGCGTGCCAAGTTCTGCGCCGAGGCGGGCGCCACCCTCTCCGAGCTCCTGGTAATCACCCAGGGGGCTCGGTCGCAGCGGGTTCCCTTCCCCCTCGAAGTGCGGCTCAGCCCAGTCAATATCGCCACCGCCGCGGCCCTGGTCATGGGCTGGTGCGCCGCACTCGGTGTAGCCGCCGGCACGACCCCCCACCCCAGGCCGCGGGTGCCCTGGCACGCCCTGCAGCCCGAGCAGGTCATGGTCCGGCTGGCGAAGGCGTCACGCGCCGCGCCCACCGCCCTGACGGTGGTACGGACCCGGGTCGGCCACATCGCGGGCACCGCTGCCACGCACCCGGCCTTCGCGCCTGCACGGGTGAGCGTACGTCTGGCCGGCGCCGTGTGGGCCGAACTGGACGACCCGTTCACCCCGGTCCTGGTGGTCGGTGCCACCGCGCAGGCACTGCTGGGCTCCGCGGTGGACGCGTTCCTGGTCATCGCCGCCGTGGCGGTGAACGCCGTGGTCGGCGGGGTACAGCGATTGCGCGCGGAGCGGGCGCTGTCCGCACTGGTAACCGGGCAGCGGCGAACCGCCCGGCGACTCGCTCACCCGTCAGCAGGGGAGGCATCCGTCGTCGAGGCCGTGCGGCTGGTGCCCGGCGAGGTGATCGAGCTGCGCACCAACGATGTGGTGCCGGCCGACGCGCGGTTGCTGGAGGTCAGTGGCTTCGAGGTGGACGAGTCCTCGCTGACGGGCGAGTCACTGCCCACCCGTAAACAAGTGGCCGCCGTACCGCAGGCGTCCGTCGCCGACCGCAGCTGCATGGTGTTCGAGGGCACCACGGTGGTGGCCGGTCACGCCCGGGCGGTGGTGGTGGGCACGGGCGACCAGACCGAAGCCGGCCGCGCGGCGTCCCTGGCCGCCCGGGTCCCCACCTCGGCAGGGGTTCAGGCACGACTGCACCGGCTGACCCGCCGGGTGCTGCCCCTCACCCTCGCCGGCGGCGCCGCGGTGGCCGGCCTGTCCCTGCTGCGTGGCCGCCCGGTGCGCACCGCCCTCCAGGGCGGACTGGCAGTCGCAGTGGCCGCCGTGCCCGAGGGCATGCCTCTGGTGGCGACCGTCGCGCAGATGGCCGCGGCACGGCGGCTGAGCAAGCTCGGCGTGCTGGTACGCACACCACGCAGCCTGGAAGCGCTCGGACGCGTGGACACCATCTGCTTCGACAAGACCGGGACCCTCACCGAGAACCGGTTGCGGGTCGTCCGCCTGATCACCGGCGCGGGCGCCGAGCACCCGGCCGACGCCCCCGAGGCGGAACACATCCTCCGCATTGCGGCGCGGGCCTGCCCCCGCGCTGCCGAGCAGCCGGGCGTCCACGCCCATGCCACCGACGAGGCGGTCCTGGCAGCAGCCCCGCCCGAGACAGATTGGACCACCGTACAGGCCGAGCCCTTCGAGGCGAGCCGGGGATACGCCGCCGCCGCCGGAAGAGACGCGGACGGCGCGAGCATGCTGGTCGTCAAGGGGGCGCCGGAAGTCGTGCTGCCCTGCTGCCCGGATACGGATCCGGCAGCCGTCGAAGAGGCACACTCCCTGGCCGGCCGGGGCCTGCGGCTCCTGGCCGTCGCCCAGCGCCGTCTCGCGACGGACGACGAGGCGAGGGAGGCACTGGACAAGCCCCTCGAACTGCTGGAGCTCATCGGGTTCGTGGCACTGGCCGACACCCCCCGCGCCAGCTCCGCGCCGCTCGTGGCCGGTCTCGGAGAGGTCGGCGTACGACCCGTCATGCTCACCGGCGACCACCCGCAGACCGCCCGCTCCGTGGCCATCGCCCTGGGCTGGCCCCCGGATGTCACGGTCGTCACCGGTAACGAGTTGGCTTCACTGGACCGGGCGGGTCGGGCGCACCTGCTCCGGGACTGCGGCGTCGTGGCCCGGGTCGCGCCCGAACAGAAGCTCCAGGTCGTCGAGTCACTCCGGGAGGCGGGTTGCGTCGTGGGCATGGTCGGGGACGGCGCCAACGACGCCGCCGCCATCCGCGCTGCCGATGTCGGGGTCGGTATCGCCGCGCGCGGATCGGCAGCCGCACGCAACGCCGCAGACCTCGTGATCACCAACGATGAACTGTCGGTTCTCATCGACGCCATCGGCGAAGGCCGAGCCCTGTGGCGCAGCGTGGCCGACGCGATCAGCATCCTGCTCGGTGGGAACGCCGGCGAGGTCGGCTTCTCCGTACTGGGCACACTGCTGTCCGGCACGTCGCCGTTGTCGACACGTCAGCTGCTGCTGGTCAACCTGCTCACCGACATGTTCCCGGCGATGGCGGTCGCGGTCACCCCTCACGACCCGGAACCCGCCGGTGAGCCCACCGCAGCCGACACCGTACCCGTGGGCCTCGCCGTCCTCGGGCAACCGCTGACACGCCAGATCCGCCATCGCGGCCTGATCACCGGTATCGGCGCCGCCGCCGCATGGCTCATCGGCACCCTCACCCCCGGCTCAGCACGACGCACCAGCACCATGGCCCTGTGCGGTGTGGTCGGCGCGCAACTCACGCAGACCGTCGTCGGACGCCGCCACAGCCCGCTGGTCCTGGCGACGGTCCTCGGTAGCGCCGCCGTGCTCATCGCCCTCGTCCAGACACCCGTCGTCAGCCACTTCTTCGGGTGCACGCCGCTGGGCCCACTGGCCTGGACCGGAGTCGCCATCGCCGTCGGCACCGCCTCCCTCGGTCCCCACGTACTGCCACAGGCCGAACACCTGCTGGCAGACCTCACATCACGACTGCGTCCCGTGGTCCGGCTCGTCCGCTGACACCCTGTATGAACAGCGGCCCCATGCCTGAGCTCGGCCGGCTTTCGGGGCTCCCTTCGCTTTGTTCCTGATGGCTGTCGTGCGCGTCCGGCTATACGTGGTTTTCAAGAGCCGAGACCGTCTCCGACTCCATGGAGGGGACATCGGCTGCGCGCGCTCCCTCCGAAGCTGGTCAACGCCGCGGTCGTGGCCCGGATCGTGTCCAAGGAGACGCTCGCTTCTCGGTCATCACCGCGAACTGGGTATACGAAGGCGAGCCAGGCAGTACCGGGCTCGACAGCGATGGGCTCGGATATCGACCTTGAACCGGTAGCTGTTGCCGTTGATCGAGACGACTTCGCAGTGGCGCAGGAGTTGGTCGAGGATCGCGGTGTCGCGCCAAAGCGCGAGATTGACGGGGCGGAGGCAGTGCGGCCTTCCGCGGTAGCGACGCTTGGGCAGCGGGTCGAAAATGGGGGAGCGGGCCCGGAACCGGTGGAGTCATGCCCATGGAGGAGTGCTCATGCCTATGTATATGCCGCCCGTCCTGTTGGAGTCGCTGGCCAATCGCGGTAGTGCTTTCACGGCTGAGGAGCGGGAGCGCCTCGGGCTGGTGGGCCGGCTGCCCGACGCCGTGCTCACCCTCGACCGGCAGGCAGTCCGTGCTTACGAGCAGTTGCAGCAGGAGCCGACTGCGCTGGCGAAGTTCATCAACCTCGAGCAGTTGCACGACCGCAATGAGGTGCTGTACTACCGGCTGCTGCAAGATCACCTCGCCGAGTTGCTGCCGATCGTCTACGACCCGACCGTGGGAGAGGCGATCAAGCGGTACAGCCACGAGTACCGGCGCCCGCGTGGGGTGTTCTTGTCCATCGACCGGCCGCAGGATGTGCGCTGCTCGTTCGAGGCACTTCAGCTTCACCGGGACGAGGTCGACCTGGTGGTGGTCACCGACGCCGAGGAGATTCTGGGCATCGGCGACTGGGGGGTGCAAGGCATTCAGATCTCGGTGGGCAAGCTCGCCGTTTACACCGCTGCGGCCGGCCTGCAGCCCGCCCGTTGTCTGCCGGTGGTCATGGACGTCGGCACTGACAATGAGAACCTGTTGAACGATCCCCTCTATCTGGGCGTGCGCCACAGCCGGGTACGCGGGGAGCAGTACGACGCGTTCATCAAGACTTACTTGGAGACGGTCGCGGAGCTGTATCCGAACGCGCTGCTGCATTTCGAGGACTTCGGGCCGGGCAATGCCCGCCGCATCCTCGAAACGTACGGGGAGCGCTATCGGATGTTCAACGACGACATGCAGGGCACCGGGGCGATCACCCTGGCTGCCGCGGTGTCGGCCTTGAAGATCACCGGCGAGTCCTTCCGTGACCAGCGTGTCGTGGTGTTCGGCGCCGGTACGGCCGGGGTGGGCATTGCCGACCAGCTGCGTGATGCGATGGTCCGCGACGGACTGGACCCCGAGGAGGCCACCCGTCGGGTATGGCTGGTCGACAAGCAGGGGCTGTTGGTCGAGGGGATGCCGGACCTGCGCGACTACCAGGCGCCCTACGCCCGGCCCGCCGCAGAGGTGCAGGGGTGGGCGGGCGGGAAGATCGACCTGCTGGCGACCGTCCGGCACGTCCATCCGACCATGCTGATCGGCACCTCGACCTCGCCGGGCGCCTTCGACAAGGAGGTCGTCACCGCGATGGCCGAGCACGTCGACCGGCCGGTCATCTTCCCGCTGTCCAACCCCACGGAGAAGATCGAGGCCATGCCGGCCGACCTGCTGGCCTGGACCGACGGTAAGGTCCTGACGGCGACGGGCATCCCGGTCGACCCCGTCGAATACGGCGGAGTGCGCCATGTCATCGGGCAGGCCAACAACGCGTTGCTCTACCCCGGTCTGGGCCTGGGCACCGTCGTTGCCGGGGCAGCACGGCTCACCGCCGGGATGCTGCTCGCTGCCGCGGAGGCGGTCGCCGGGCAGGTCGACGCCAGGGCCCCCGGCGCGCCGCTGCTGCCGCCGGTGGCGAACCTGCGCGCTTCCTCGGCGACGGTAGCGGTGGCGGTAGTCCGGGCGGCCGTGCAGGACAAGGTCGCCACCCGTCACTCGGCCGATCCGGTCCAGGCCGTACAGGACGTCATGTGGCAGCCGGTCTATGGACCGTTGTCGGAGAAGGAGGCGTCGCAATGACCTCCGGGCACCAGCACGTCGCCGTCGAGCAGCCACCGAAGGTGCGGGACGTCCCGATCGGCATCGACGCCACTGGCACCCGCCGCGAAACGGACTCGATGGGAACCATCGAGGTGCCGGCCGATCGGTACTGGGGTGCCCAGACGCAGCGGTCCCTGATCCACTTCTCCATCGGTGACGACCGCATGCCCAAGGCCGTCTACCACGCCTACGGCTACGTCAAGAAGGCCGCCGCGCTCGTCAACGGGCGCGAGGGCCGACTGCCCGGCTGGAAGGCCGACCTGATCGCCCGCGTCGCCGACGAGGTGATCTCCGGCGCCCTGGACGACCACTTCCCGCTGTACGTGTGGCAGACCGGGTCCGGCACGCAGAGCAACATGAACGTCAACGAGGTCATCAGTAACCGGGCTGTCCAGCTGGTCGGCGGCACGCTGGGATCCAAGACACCGGTCCACCCCAACGACCACGTCAACATGGGCCAGTCTTCCAACGACACCTTCCCCACCGCGATGCACATCGCCGCCGTCCGCCAGGTCCACGAGCACCTGATACCGAAGGTGAGGGACCTTCAACATGCCGTGGAGGCCAAGTCCCAAGCGTGGTGGGACATCATCAAGATCGGGCGTACTCACTTGGAGGACGCCGTCCCGCTGTCCGTAGGCCAGGAGTGGTCCGGCTACGCCGCCCAGATCTCCGACGCCATCGACCGTATCGAGGCCACCCTGCCGGGCCTGTACGAGCTGGCCGTCGGCGGGACCGCGGTCGGCACCGGTCTCAACGCCCCCGAGGGCTTCGGCGCCCAGGTGGCACAGGAGATCGCACAGCTGACCGACTATCCGTTCCGCACGGCCTCCAACTCCTTTGCCGCCCAAGGCAGTCTGGATGCCATGGTGGCGGCCTCCGCCGGATTGAGGGCTCTCGCCGTGCCGCTGATGAAGATAGCCAACGACATCCGCTGGCTCGCCTCCGGCCCTCGCTGCGGCGTCGGTGAACTCACCCTGCCTGCCAATGAGCCGGGCAGCTCCATCATGCCCGGCAAGGTCAACCCGACCCAGTGCGAGGCGATGGTCATGGTCTGCATCCAAGTCCTGGCCGAGGACGGCGCCGTCGCGTTCGCCGGCACCCAGGGCAACTTCGAACTCAACGCCATGCGGCCCGTCATCATCAACAACTTCCTGCACTCCGCCCGCATTCTCGGTGACGCCGGCGAGAAGCTGCGCATCTACTGCATCGAAGGCACCGAAGTGAATCGCCCGCAGATCGACGACTACCTCTCCCGCTCCCTGATGCTCGTCACCGGGCTCTCGCCGGTAATCGGCTATGACAAGGCCAGCCAGATCGCACACAAGGCGGACGACGAGGGGACCACGCTGCGCGAAGCCGCCCTCGCAACCGGCTACATCACCGCAGACGACTTCGACCGCATCGTCGATCCCAAGAAGATGGTCAACCTCAAGCACTGAGATCCGACAACGACCAGCCCTCGGCGGTCGGGAACGGTGCGCCGGTCGTTCCACCATCTGGACGGCCGTGGTATCACAGCCCAGTACGGCACCGTCTGCACAGCCGGGAAGCCGGCTCCGTTCGTACAGGACTTACCTTGGTCTGCGCGACACCCCGCCCGGGGAAGTACAGCGCCCACCCCCAGAGCTGAGCGCGAGCTGCGCCGGGTGGCCGAGAAGGCCACCGCCGACTTCCCGGTCCGCACGGAGGCCTTCGCCGCCTGATCGAGGACCTGAAGCACGAGGTGCCGATCTGGAAGCACCAGATCTTCTCGGACGGTGACGAGGAGTGGGTCGGTACATGCTGAGTACCAGCCTGCTACTGGTGCAGAACCCGCGGCGCACAAGTGGATTCAGTGATCAATCAGGGCCACGAAGTCAGGCGTGCGCGGGAGACTGCAAATCGGTGCACTGTGACGGCTGAGGCGGGCCGGGTGTGTGCGGCGTGGAGGAACGCCATGCCCGGCAGGCGCTTGCTCGGGCGGACCAGGCAGGCGGCTGCCGCGTCGTGCACGGCCGGGTCACTGATCCGGGCGGTGGCTTGGCGCAGCTCGCGGTCGGCGAATGCGGTGAGCGTGGTCTCCAGGTCCTGCTGCCAGCGGATGAGGGTGTCGTCGGTGGGCAGGCGCATGGCGTTCCTCCAAAGGGGGTCAGGCGGCCGGGTCCGGCCAGGGGATGTCGGTGTCGACGGGGGTGGTGTAGTCGATGCCGGGTACGGCGAAGCCGTACAGGCGCTGGACTTCGGCGTGGAACCAGTCGAGGTCGGCGAGGTCGCCGATGGTGTTCGTGGTGGCGCTGTTCCAGCGGTCGGCGACGGCCTCCTGCACCGGGGGCGTGAGTTCCCAGGTGTCCAGGCGTACGCGGCCGTCGTCGTCGAGGGTGAGGGGGTGGGTGCCGGTGAGCTGGTCCCACAGGTCGGTGAGCTGGTCGATCGGCGGGACCATGGCCTCATTGAGGACGCCGCGCAGCAGTCCGACGTACAGAGCGATGCCGGGGATGGCAGTGGAGGACTGGGTGACGGCAGCCCCGTTGACGGAGGTGAGCGCGCGTCCGCCGACGAGCTTGTCCAGGCGTTCGTTCAGGGTGCGGGCGGTGGCTTCGAGGTGGGCTTTGGCCGCGCCGATAGTGCCCTGCCGGTAGATGCCTGCGGTCAGGGGTGAGCCGATGTAGGAGAGCGCGGCGGTGGTGAACCCGTCGGCGAGCAGGTCCCGTCCGGCGAGGTGGTCGATCCACCGCTCCCAGTCCGTGCCGCCCATCACCGCGGTGGTCTGCTCGATGTCGTCGCCCTCGGCCGGTGCGGTTTCCACCTCGGTGACCTCCGGTGCGCCGGAGGTGTCGAAGGCGAGGCTCTTGGTCCGGTAGGGCTCGCCGATCGGTTTGAGGACGGAGGAGTAGGTGACGCCGGTGTCCGGGTCGGTGCGTCGCGGGGCGGCCACCGAGTAGATCAGGTAGTCCAGCCGCCCGTATCGCTGCTTGAGCAGGTCGGCGACCTGATCCTTCATCGCATCGGAGAACGCATCGCCGTTGAGGAAGACCATGTCCCGGCCGTGCTCGCGGGCCAGGTCGGCGGTCGCGGCGGTGCGGTACCAGCCGGCCGTGCCGGTGCGCCGGCCGGGCGCCTTCTCGAAGCAGACCCCGATGCCGCGGATCCCGGCGCGGGCCAGCCCGGCGATTGTGGCGGCGAGCCCGTACCCGGCGGACGAGCCGATGACGAGCGCCACCGGCCCGTCCCCGCCGGGCTGCTGGGCGGGGACGGCCTGCCACATGTCGTCCACCACTTTGCGGCAGCCGGCCGGGTGGGAGTCGAGGAAGAGGAAGCCGCGGTTCTTGGGGGCGACGACGCGTTCGCTCACGATCAGGTCCTTCGGGTTGGCGCGGATGAGAGCGCGGCACCCACCAGTTGGGCCACCGCATCCTGCAAGTCTGCGACCGTACTGATTCGGGCGGTGACCCCATCCGGCACAACGATCGCGAGACGGCCTTGGAGGGTTTCCACCAGTTCGAGCAGAGCGAGGCCGTCCACGCCCCCGGCCCGCAACGACCCCGGCCTGGGTGTCCTGGGTGGCACAAGCCGACCTGCGTGTGGACGGCGGGCGTTGCTGGCTCGATCTCGGCCGCCCAGGGCGTGCCGACGAGACGCTGGACGAAGGACTCGGCCTGCTGGACTCCGCCCGCGCACGGACCCGCTCCATCGTCCTCGCCTACCGCGCCGAAGGAGCGCTCGCCCGCCACGACCTGCCCGCAGCTGCGGCCGCCGCCCGAGCAGCGCTCGACACCGCGAACACAACCCAGGCCACGCGCTGCATCGGGCTCGCCCGCACCACAGTCGCCCGGCTCGCCCCGCACCAGGACCACAAAGCTGTAGCGGATCTGTACGAGTACGCCGGCCAATGACCGCCGTCCCCGACAAGAAGCTCTTGGAGCAGGTCCTCGGCGCCGAACTCGTCCTGCCTGCAGACCGGCGACATCAGCTGCAGGCGCGTCTACCCGCGCGGCGGCGACGAGCTGACCGAGTGTCAGGCTCTGTCTCTGGAGTGAGGATCACACCGGTTTGTCACTGTTCTGTGTCAGACCGGGGACGCATCGCGGACCCTGTGGGCGGTGCGGTTAGCGTCCCGCCCCATGAGCACCACGCACCTCCCGCCCGCTGAGTACTACGCCTCCCTGCCCAAGCACATCGCCGGCGCCGGCGTAATCATCCACGACACCGCCGGCCGCATTCTTCTGGTCAAACCGTCCTACGGCGACGGCACCTGGGAGATCGTCGGCGGCGCACTGGACCTGGGGGAGCACCCGCGGCAAGCGGCCCGGCGCGAGGCCAGGGAAGAACTCGGCATCGATCTCACGCCAGGCCTGCTGCTGGCCATCGACTGGGTACCGGAGCAGGCCGACGGCCGCCCGCCGTTGGCCAACTACCTCTACGACGGCGGCCTGATCACCCAGCACGAGGCCCAGAAACGAATCCACCTCGACCCCGACGAACTCACTGCCTGGCAGCTGGCCACCCCCGAACAGTGGGACATCCTCCTCGCCCCGCACATGGCCCGCCGCCTGCACGCCTGCTCCCGCGCCCTGGCCCAGGGCACCACCGCCGACCTGCACCACGGATTCGACGCAACCCGCCACCAGATCTGACGCCCGCCACCCTTCCGGTCAGGCGTACAGGCGACACCAACGTGAACACCCCGGACGCTGTGGCCGCACCGACCAGGCGTCTGGCGAGGCGGAAGGACTGGGTGCCGGTCTCGAAGGTGAGGCGGTCGACGATGGCCTGGCAGAGTCGCTTGTCGGTGGAGGCCTGGTCCCACTCGGTGAACGGCGGCGGTCACCTCGGCTTCCGTCCAGGACCGCGCTGGCGGACGCGGTCCTGGCCCGGCTCGCCGAGGGATTCCGCACGGTCTCACTGGTCTGGGCGGACGGACAATACGCCAACTCCCTTGATTCCAGGCTGCTTTCCTGGGCCTTGAGCACGCTGAATATCGTCGTGGAGATCGTGAAGCGGACCGACGAGGTCAAGGGTTTCAAGGTGCTGCCCCGCCGCTGGGTGGCGTGGAACGGACTGGCTGGTCCGCAACCGCCGCCTGGCCCGTGGCTACGAACGGCTCACCGCCACCTCGGAAGCGATGATCAAGGTGGCGATGAGCCGGCTGATGCTCGTTCGTCTCGCGCGGCAGCCATCGCGCTGGAGCCATGACGACAGCCAGAAGGCCCTCCGCTCCACGACCGACGAGGACCTTATCCCAGCGTGATCAACCGGCCACCCGACAGGCGCTCAGCGGGGAGGCGTCGAAGGCAGCCCCTGGTTGGGAGAGGCTCTTTCGTCCCACTTGCCGGTTTCGGCGTCGACGTACACCGGGTACACATCGTCTCCAGCGTAGACAGGCACGGCCCATTGCGCTCGCCACTCGCCTTCGCGCCGGATCGCCAGGAGGTTGCCTGTACCCGTCTTGGCTCCACGTGAGTACTTGGACGCCGTAGCGACGGCCTGCTTCTCGTTCACTCGGCGAGGGGGCAGAGTCACCGCTCCTTCTGCATGGCGGGTGAGCAGCTGAGAGACCCGTCCTGCCCTGTTGATCTGTACATCCAGACGCATTGTCTGCGGCAGGACAAGGCCGTTGCTTTCCATGCCGCGTCCCTCAGCCCACCTGGACCGTCACCGTCCGGCCCGGGGCCACGGTCGGGGTGGCGTAGGTGTACGTCGTCCCGTCCACCACCTTCGTCCGCGCCCGCCACGGCACGCCGTCGACCTTGATCGTGGAGTGGGTGCCGGGGAAGCGGGCCTCCCACGTGTAGGCGGACGCGCCCGACACATTGGTCAGCGCCGACTTCGTGGTCCCGTCGTGCCGCAGGGAGAAGGTCCCGGCGCCGATCCGGAGGTCGTCGATCTTGAGCCAGTCCATGCCGGACGGCAGCCGGGACTGGGTGGTGAGGGCCTGTGCGGGGGCATTGGGCACGACGCCCATCAGGCCCTCGACGGTCTGGCCGAGCAGAGTGAAGGAGACTTCGGGGTAGTCGCCGTTGGTGCCTTGCTTGGTGTTGACGTGCTGGATGTCCTTCTGGTCGTAGACGTACTTCATCCACTTCCAGGCGGTGTCGCTGCGGTTGTTCTTGAAGAAGGTGTCCGGCAGGTAGGTGATCGCCTCGATGTTGGAGGGCTTGCCCGAGCCCGAGGCCTGCTGGTCGATGTAGTCGAGGTATGCCTCGCGGCGGGCGCCGGGATCGATGATCTGCTTCATCGGCATGAACCAGCTGTTCTCCTTGCCCCAGCCGGTCAGCGCACGCCCGTCGGTGGTGTAGCCCCGCACCATGTTCCCGCCCGATCCGGTACCGCTCCAGGTCGAGTTGAAGTACGCCTTCAGATCCCGGGCCTTCTTGCCGTACGTCGCGGCGAGCGTGGGGTTGCCCTTGCCGCGGGCGAGCGAGGCCATCGCGAGGTACGCCTGGTACTGGGAGCCGATCGCGTCGCCCGCCTCGGCGAGCGGCTCGTCGCTCTGCTCGTTGTAGCTGGCGGTGCCCTGGAAAATGCCCTGGCCCGTGCCCTCGGCGACTTTCACGGTGCCGTTGTCCTTGAGGCCGTCGTGCAGGTCGACGAATTCGTTGGTGGCGTGGCGGTAGAAGTCCCACATGGCCGGGTCGTTGACGTACGCGCTGTCGCCGCTCCACCGATACGCCTCGTCGGCCTTCTGTACCAGCTCGAAGGTGGCGGGAACCTCGCGGACGAAGCTGGTGGGGCTGCGGTAGTCGATCGAGAGATACGTTGTGGCGTCGAAGTTCAGCGCCCACACCGGGTAGTACTTGTGCTCTTCGGTGGCGGACGCGGCGAACGAGCGGAGCATCGTCTTGTTCTCGGCGCTCAGGCCGAGAACCCCCGCGCCGGCCAACTGGTGGGCCATGTCGCGCGAGTAGTAGCCGCTGCGGTTGGCGTATCCGGCCCAGTAGGAGGCCGCGTACGTGCCTGTGCCGCTGCCGCTCGTGTTGCCCTCGTCGACGTTGAGCGGGCCCTGGGTGCCCGGCAGCTGGACCCAGCTGTTGGCTTTGCGCTTGGACCAGTCGAACATCTCGACGATCTCCGGGTCCGAGGAGCTGACCCGGGGGTCCGCGGGAGACGAGGGCGAGACCATCAGATCGTCGGCATTGACCCAGCCATCCCCTGACTCGAAGGCGATCTCCAGCTTGTCGCCCCGGGCGAGGGTGATCCGGCTGAGCGTGTAGCGCCGGTAGTTCGAGGCACTGGGCAGGGTCCGGGACGCGGTGACAGCGCCGTTGACACGGGCGACGTACGCGCCGTTCGCGCCGCCCGTCGCGATCCAGGCCGATATGTCGTACGTCCCCTGGGCCGAGGCCGTCACGGTCTGGGAGACCTTGTTGCCGGCGCCGGAGTCCAGATAAATCAACTTGGTCCCGCCGTGCGGGTAGTTGGTGGCGACCCCGGTCCCGTGGGTGAACTGCCAGCCTCCGGAACCCTGCTCGAAGCCGGGGTTCGCGACGGTGAGCAGTACCGGCGCGTGAGCGGTCGCGGTCGTGCGGGTGCTGCCTGATTCGGTGGGCGCGGCGGCCGAGGCCCGGGCGCCCAGGGTGAGCGGGGCGAGCAGCGCGCATGCGGACAACAGCGACAAACGGGAACGTGTCATCGGTTTCTCCCGGACTGTGGGGTGCGGCCGGTCTTCGTCGACTTGGGCGCGCGGCACGCTAGCAACCTGACGCGAAGGTTTGCAACGGGTGCGACAACTCTTATTGCGAGATCAGACTGAAAATTTTCATGACCTCATTGCAAGTCTGAAGATGGCGTTGCTAGAGTCCCGGCCAGTCAGCTTCCGCAAAGGTGCGAGCAGGGGTGGGTCAGTGATGGAACTGGAACGTCGAAAAGTTCTGCAGATCGGTGGCGCGATCGCGGCCGGAGCCGGCCTCACCGGTCTCACCGCCTGCTCGGGCACGGGCGATACGGGCACTTCCGGGGCCACCGGCGACAAGCAGAAGGGGAAGATCACGGTCTGGTCCTGGCAGGGGCCGGCTGCCGAGATGAAGGCCCTCGTGCCGGAGTTCAACAAGAAGTACCCGGACATCGAGGTCACCGTCGAGGACATCGGCAACCCGGCGATCTGGGACAAGATCACCACCGCGATGGCGGCAGGCGGCCAAGGCCTCGCCGACGTTCTGCACATCGGCGTCGACTACCTCCCGGGGTACGTCGAGCAGTTCCCGAACGGCCTCGCGGACCTGGGCAAGCTGGGCGCGGACACGTACAAGGACGCCTTCGCGCAAGGCATGTGGCAGACCGTCGCGCCAGGCGGCAAGCGGGTCAACGCCCTTCCCTGGGAGGCGAATTCCGCGGGCTTCTACTACCGGGCCGACATCTTCGAGAAGGCCGGGGTCGACGCCGACGCGCTACAGACCTGGGACGAGACCATTGAAGCCGGCAAGGAGATCAAGAAGAAGACCGGAACGTACCTGCTCGGCATCGACAAGCCCGCCTCACAGCCGGACGCCGCCAACTTCTTCCAGACACTGCTCCAGCTGCAGGGCGCCTTCTACTTCAACCTCGACGGAGAGATCACGCTCTACTCCCCCGAGGCCGTGAAGGCCATGACGCTCATCAAGACGATGAACGACGCCGGCCTCGTCAGCGACCTCGCGGGCGGCTGGAACGCCCTGATGAGCTCCATCAAAAAGGGCACCGCGGCCGTCCTTCCCTGGCCCACCTGGTTCGGCGGCATCATCGAGGGGCAGGTGCCCGAGGAGGCAGGGAAGTGGAAGGTCCGCCTCCCACCGGCCGTGCGCCGGGGCGGCTCCACCGCGGCCACCGTGAACTCCACCCATCTCGCGGTCGCGGGCGGCAGCAAGCACCAGGCCGCCGCCTGGACCTTCATCGAGTTCGTGCTGACCCGTCCGGCCTCGCAGGTGAAGATCTACAAGGGCAAGGGCATCGCCCCGGCCCTGATGAAGGCCTACGACGACGCGGTGTTCCACGAGCGGTCGGCGTTCTTCAGCGGCCAGAAAAAGGGTGAGATCTTCCTGGAAGCGCTCAAGGCGCCCTCGCCCGCCTTCAACTACACCTCCGACTACGCCCGCGCGCTCAAGCTCGTCACCGACGCCCAGTCCAAGGTCCTCCTCAAGGGCGCCGACCCGGCGAAGGTCCTCAAGGAGGCCGCGGAGCAGCTCGCCAAGCAGACTGGACGCAAGGCCCGATGACCGCGACGCTCGTCGGCAAGAACGCGCCGCCCGTCCCCGCCGGGGGCGTGGCGCGGCGCCCGCGTCTTCGGCGAGGGCGGCACCTGGCTCCGTACCTCTTCGTCCTGCCCGCGCTGCTGCTCTTCGCCGTGTTCAAGCTCTACCCCATAGGCTGGTCCTTCGTCCTCAGCCTCCACAAGACGATCGACGGGGTCGACACCTTCGTCGGCGCCGACAACTACACCCGGCTGCTCGACGACCCGCTGTTCTGGACCGCCCTGAAGAACTCCGCGGTGATCCTCGCCGTCCAGGTGCCGGTGATGCTGGCGCTCTCCACCGGACTCGCGGTCGCCCTGAACTCCACACTGCTGCGCAGCCGGACTGTCTTCCGGCTCGGGTTCTTCATGCCGATGGTCACCGGCCTCGTGGCGTACGGAATCATCTTCTCGGTCCTCCTCAACAGGGACTACGGCCTGGTGAACTGGCTGCTCGGTCTGGCCGGCATGGACGCCGTGCCGTGGCTGACCGACCCCCTGTGGGCAAAAATCTCCCTCGGGCTCGCCCTGACCTGGCACTACACCGGCTACAACGCGGTGATCCTGCTCGCCAGGCTGCAAACCATTCCGGGTGAGCTGTACGACGCCGCGGCCGTGGACGGAGCGGGTGCCTGGAAGTCCTTCGTCCATGTCACGCTGCCGGGTCTGCGTCCCGCGATCCTGCTCACCACTGTGCTCTCCACGATCGGCACCCTGCAGATCTTCGACGAGCCGTACATCCTCACCGGCGGCGGTCCGGACAACGCAACCCTGACCATCGGTGTGTACCTGTACCAGAACGCCTTCAAGTTCTTCGACTTCGGCTACGCGTCGGCCATCGCCTACGCCCTGGCCGTACTGATCGGATTCCTCGGCGTCATCCAGTTCCGCGTCCTGGGAGACAAGTCGTGAACACGCGTCATCGCGGCAGGGGCATCCTGCTGACCTCGGGACTCGCGATCGTGCTCGCCGCCGTCGCCATCCCTTTCTACTGGCTGGTGGTCGCGTCCACGCACAGCTCCAAGGAGATCTTCGACAGCCCGCCGCCGATGCTGCCCGGCGGGCATCTCCTCAACAACCTGACCAGCCTGCAGGAGTCCGCGCAGTTCGGCCGGGTCGTCCTCAACTCGCTGCTGATCGCGGTCGTCTACACCGTCTGCGCGGGCGCGGTCTGTGCGCTCGCCGGATACGGCTTCGCCAAGTACCGCTTCCGCGGCCGCGAGGGAGTGTTCGGGCTGCTCATGCTCGGGCTCGTGATCCCCGCCCAGGTCACCCTGGTTCCGCTGTTCAAGATGATGGCCGAGCTGCAGTGGCTCAACACCTACCAGGCCGTGATCATGCCCAATCTGGCACTGCCTTTCGGCATCTTCCTGATGCGCCAGTCGATGGCCTCGCTCCCGGACGAACTACTCGACGCGGGCCGGATGGACGGCTGCGGCGAACTGCGCCTGTTCTGGAAGGTCGTACTCCCGCCGATGAAGCCCGCGCTCGCCGCCCTGGCGATCTTCCTCTTCCTGTACCAGTGGAACGACTTCGTCTGGCCGCTGATCATCCTGCGCGACGGCGCCTCATTCACCATCCCGGTGGCCCTCGCCTCCCTGCAAGGCCTGGACGACACCGACTACGGCGCAATCCTCACCGGTACCTCGATCGCCGCGATCCCGATGGTCGTCGTCTTCCTTGCGCTGCAGCGCCACTTCGTTTCCGGCCTGCTCGCCGGCGCCGTGAAGGAGTGACCATGGACAACCAGACTGTGGAGACCGACGAGGCCGTGACGACAGCAGGGCTCGCTCCCGCCCCCTATGAGCCGCTGCTCGAGGAGGTGTCGATCGCCCTCCTCGCTCATGCGCCCGGCGCCCAGGCTTCCTGGGTTCTCGGTGATCTCCCCGGCGGACTGCGGTTGCTGGAGGTACGGGCCGAAGGCGCCCCCGTCGAGATCCGCCTCTCCGTGCCGCTCGGCGACGCTGCCGGCTACTGGCATCCTCAGGGCGGCTGGCGGCGCACCCTCCTCGCCGACTGGGAGGGGCGTGCCCGGGTCTCGCTGGTCGACGGACACGCCGCGGGCTGCCTCTACGACCACTCCGGTGCCACCATGCTGACCTTCGCGGCAGCCGACCCGGTCCCGGAGACAACCGTCCGCTTCGGCGTATCGGAGGAGAACGACACCCATGTCGTGCACCTCCTTCTCCCGGCGTCCGACGGTCCGCACCGGCTGCTGCTCGTTCCGCGTGCGCCGTCCGTGGCGACGGCCATGAGGTCCCTGCGCGGCTGGTTCACGCAGTCGCTCACCCCTATGAAAACGCCCGATTCGGCCCGCACGCCCGTCTACTCCACCTGGTACGCCTTCAACCAGAACGTCTCCGCACAAGCGGTCGAGACCCAGGCCGAGCTGGCCGCGGGCCTCGGCTGCGGGGTGCTGATCCTCGACGACGGCTGGCAGGAGCTGGGCCACGGACGGGGCTATGCGGGGTGCGGGGACTGGCGGCCCGACCGGGCCAAGTTTCCGGATTTCGCCGGGCACGTGGCGCGCGTCCAGGCGTGCGGGCTGCGGTACATGGCGTGGATCGCACCGCTGTTGCTCGGCCCCGACGCCGCGTGCCACGCCACATGGGCACCCTTCGCCCCGCGCGCCGGGGCGCCGGGCGCCCACGTCCTCGACCCGCGCAGGCCCGAGGTACGGCGCCATGTCGTCGACCTGTGCGTAGGCCTCGTAAGTGAGTTCGGCCTCGACGGGCTGAAGGTCGACTTCCTCGACGAGGCCATGGTGTACGCGGGCGACGGTGCGGGGGACGTCGGCCGAGCCGTGATCACACTGCTGACGGAGTTGCGGGACGCGCTGGAGTCCGTAAGGCCTGACCTGCTGCTGGAGCTGCGCCAGCCCTATGTCGGTCCCGGCATGGCACCGTTCGGCAACATGCTCCGATCCTTCGACTGCCCGGCGGACGCGGCCGCCAACCGGGTGCGCACCATCGACACCTCGCTGCTCGCGATCGGTGGAGCCGTCCACTCCGACATGCTGCTGTGGTCCCCGGACGCACCCGTCGAGTCGGTGGCGCGGCAGCTGATCGGGGCCTTGCACTCGGTGCCGCAGATCTCCGTACGCCTCGACCGGATTTCCGGCGCGCACCGCGAGGCGGTCGCGTTCTGGCTTCGGCAGTGGCACCAGCACCGCGAACTGCTCCTGGACGGAGAGGTCGAGCCCGGCAGGCCCGATGAGTTGTACCCGCTGGTGAAGGCGGCCGCGGGCGACCGCTGTCTGCTGAGTGTGCACAGCGACCGGGTGGTCCCTCTGGACTTCACCGCGTACCGCCACTTCCACCTGGTCAACGGGGCGGCCCACGGACGTGTGATGGTCGAGGTGCGCGGCGCCGGGGGCTGGGTCCAGGGCGTGATCCACGGGCCTGACGGCCGTATCATTGAGGTCCCGCTGACGTTCATGCCGGAGGGAGCCCGATCACTGGCTGTCCCCCGCGGAGGTCTAGCATCGCTCACGATCACGGAGAGACCGCGATGAAGGTCGGGATCACCGACGTCGCAGCCCGCGCGCGGGTCAGCGAGGCCACCGTCAGCCGGGTGATCAACCGGCGGCAGGGCGTGTCGAAGAAAACCAGGGATGCGGTCGAGCAGGCGATGGCCGAGCTCGGCTACGAGCGGCAGACACAGGGCCAACTGGTGGCGGTGATCACCGAGTTCGTGTCGAATCCGTTCTTCGCCGATGTCGCGGAACGCATCGAGTCGGCACTCGCGCCGCACGGGCTGAAGACGGTGCTGTGCCCCGCCTTCCCTGGAGGTGTGCAGGAGCGGGACTTCATCTCCGCGCTGGTGGACAAGGGCATCGCGGCCGTCGTCTTCCTTTCCGCGTCGAACACGGTCGAGGGCGCGGACACGGAGACGTACGAGCTGCTGCGCCAGCGCCGCGTCCCGTACGTCGGGATCAACGGCGAGTTCGCGGACGGGGTGCCCGCACCGGTCTTCTCGACCGACGACGCGCTGGCCGCCGAGCTGGCGGTCGACCATCTCTACCGTCTGGGGCACCGGCGCATCGGGATGGCTTCGGGGCCGGCGGGCAACCACCCCGCCGACCGGCGTGTGCAGGGCTTTCTCGACGCCATGGCCAAGCGGGGCATCGAGGATGCCGAAGATCGGGTAATCCGGCAGTCGTACACGGTGGAGGGCGGACAGGCCGCGGCGGGCCTGCTGCTCGGTCTCGGCGCCACGGCGATCGTCGCGGCCAGCGACTACATGGCCCTGGGGGCGATCCGCGGCATTCGCCGCCAGGGCCGCTCCGTACCTGGTGACGTGTCGGTGGTCGGCTACGACGGTTCGGCCATCACCGAGTTCGTGGACCCTCCCCTGACCACGGTCCGGCAGCCGGCCGACCGGCTGGCGCTGGGGGTGGGCCGCAGCGTACTGGCACTTGTCAGCAACAGGGACGTGCCGACCGGCGAGTTGCTGTTCGACCCCGAGCTGGTCATCCGCTCCTCGAGCGGTCCGGCCCCCGAGTCGCCTTAGCAGTCATCTCATTTGGTGAGGCGGCGGAAGCAGATGAGGGTGCAGGCCATGGCGAGGAAGTGTTCGGCCTTGCGTTCGTAGCGGCGGTGGAGACGTCGGCATCCCGCGAGCCAGGACATCCACCGTTCCACAACCCAGCAATGGCGGCCCAGAGGGGCGGAGGGCTCGATCCCTTTGCGGGCGATGCGATGGGTGATGCCGCGACTGCGGAGCCATTGCCGCGGGTGACGGTAGTCGTAGCCCTTGTCTCCGCGCGGCTTGCCGGGCTGTAGCCGCCTCGGGCCGCGGCGGGAGCGGATGGGGGGCGGGACGCCCCGTACGAGTGGCTCCAGTCCCTGACTGTCATGCATGTTCGCCCCGGAAATGCCGACCGGGACAGGCAGACCGGTGCACTCGGTGATCGAATGAATCTTCGACCCGCACTTGCCGCGATCCAACGATTCGGACCTGTCAGGTCCCCCTTTCATGGCCTTCGGCCGGCCGGGGTTCCAGACCCTGACCGAAGCCATCGGCAACGCCCGCCAGGACACGGCAGAAGCCGCCGCCAGGGCGTAAGCGAAAGCTGACCAGGCCGAGCGGAAGCGTGAGGAGGAGCGCCGGGCGAGGGAACGGGGAGGCCACGCGCCCGGTCTGCGCGCACAGTGGGCGGAAGCTGACCGGCGACCGCTGGAGCGCCGCGGGAACTGTCCGCGGGCAACCGGCCGGTGGCACCCGGTCCTGTGCGAGGACCGGGCGGTCGAGGCGAACAGCAGCGCGCGGAAGCCGAACGACTGCGTGTGGGGGAAGAGGCGAGAGCGGAGTCGGGCGGCCGGCTGACGCGGCGGTTCCGAACCTGACCCCGGGCAAGCACGAGGCGGCGCTGGGCAAGCCCAACCGGTGACGGGCTTGCCCAGGGCTGACTTTTGGCGCGTACGAGCACGACGACGATCAGGAGGTATCGCCGTTGAAGGGCAGCCGGGTCAGGCCGGGGTGGGCTGCAGCGAGGCGAGCGGGGACCGCCGGCCTTTCTCTCCCGTGCGCAACTGCTCCCCGTCGACCTCGCTCCGGGTCGCCGGCAGCGCGTCGACGTCGGCGGCCCGGTAGAGCGCGACGCCGACGGCCCCCTGGGACAGGTTCACCAGCGAGCGCTTCGAGAAGGCCCTGAACGTCACGCTCAACTCAGTGGTCTTCCGCTCCTCCGGCCAGGACCTGACCACCACCGGCACCTACATCGAGATCCGACAGCGGTTTGCCCGCGAGTGCGGAGAACATCCGACGCAGGTGGTACTCCGAGGTGGCCGCGATGCGTGCCACCTCCTCCACCTCGACGGCCTGGTCGAGATGGCACTCGATGTGCTCCATAGCCCGGTTCAGCCGCTCCAGCATGCCCGGTCTCCTTCCTCTTGACGACCACCGCGCCAGGCAGCGCCCACCACGCCGGACCCGACATTGATGGCGCTCCTTGAATTCGGCCGTTGGTACTCGGGGAGTTGGTGAGACCTGCTCCGTGGATCTCCCCGTCCTTCGGGTGGTGGTGTTCGGTCTCTTCGCGTGATCTTGTCGGGCATGTCGTCGTGAGGCTGGTGTGTCGTGGACAGCACTCGCCCGATGGTCGATAACGGCTGGCGCGGCGCTGCCGGACGTGCCGCTGCCGGGCACTGGTTCTCCGCCCAGTTCTGGGAACGGATGAAGCATGTCTACCCGGCGCTGCAGTCGGTGCCGTCCCCGTCCGGACCGGGGGTGTCCTGTCCCAGGCCCCGACGGATCGCGATCTCCACGGGTGAGTACGCGCCGTCGGCCCGCTCCAGTTCGTACGGCGCGGCCGGCATCAGCGGCGGCTGGGCCATGAAGCGCGGCCGCACCCCATGGTGCGGTTGCGCCGCGTGCACCAGGAACGGATGGCACAGGAAGACGTCGCCCGGGGACCCGGTGGCGAGGGCGAGCGGCCGGTGGTCGGACGCCGCCACCAGATCGGGCGCAAGGGCCAGCCCGCTCGCTCCGTCCTCCCCGTACTTCTCCAGCACCTTCGGCACGTCGAGGTGTGAGCCGACCCGGATCCGGGTCGGGGCGTCCTCCGCTCCGACCTCGCTGAACAGGAACAGCATCAGCAGCGCCCGGCCCCGGGAGCGCAGATTTGTGAAGTACCAGCTCTCGCCCTCCGGCAGATAGCTCCCCTCGATGTGCCAGCCCGCGTCGTCCGGCTCCTCCTCGTGCGGGAAACGCAGCGGGAACGTGCCCAGCGAGTAGCGCGGCTCCCAGCGTCCCGCGCCGACGAGCAGGTCGTACGCGCGCTGCAGGGACGGGGAGTTGGGTGCGGCGGCGAACGGCCCCTGCGCCATGCCGGCCACCCAGTGCACGGGCTGCGTCCACGTCGCTGGATCGTCCGGGTCGCAGCCCGTCTCTCGCCACAGCAGCCGCGCGCAGTCCGCGGCCACGCGCGGCGCGACGGCGCCCTCCAACTTCACGAAGCCGTCGCGGAGGAAGCGGGATACCAAGGTCGTGTCATCCATGTCCCCATCGTGCGGCGACACCGGTCCCGATCACCCGACATTCTCCGCACCGCCTTTGTCGGGTGTTCACCGAGCCCCTTCTTGCCCCTCTGAGACCGGAAGCAACCGCCCTGCGGTCACAGGACCACATTGCCCACGACGGGCGAACACTCCGCGTCCTCGTCTTCGCCGTCGCCACCGAGAACGCCGACAACATCTGCAAACTCGGCCGCCTCGGCCACTACTGGGCCGACGGCATCAACGGCCTGCTTCGCACCCATCACGCAGACAGCGCCAACTGACCATTACCGAAGCCCCTCACAGATGCCCATACTTCCCACTCGTTTAAGAACTGGATCAAGTGAGGCACAGGTGAGTACCTCCGACCGAATTCAGGGGGCCTCATCAACATCTTGTGCCCGATCAAGGCGGGTGCACAAGGCAGCCCGGAAAGTCGAGGGGCAGTGGTCGGCCCGGCTCGCTCTCCCTTTGAAGAGCAACAGCCGGTTGCCACTTCTCGTCGGCCACGCCCGGCGCTCAGACGGGCCAACTCAACGGCTCAGAGGCCGGCTGAAGGGCGCAGTCACACTCGAACCGCGAAGCCCCCGACCAACCACTCAACCTTCAGTGAGAATCGCTCAATCTTCACTGCGAGAGGTCAGTTCACCTTGGCCCCGGCTGACGACGACTGGTGGAGTCGTCGCGTATGCCACTCGGTACGTCACTCGGCCTCGGGGCACGTTCTGTTCTCTCCTGCTCTGCGGCGGTTCGGCGGTCTTCATGATCTCACTCCGGGGTAGCCGCCCCGCGACCGAGGAGATTCCGTGCCGTGAACCCGAGCAGCCTGCGCGCGGCCGAGGTGTCGACCGGCGCCGCGCGACCCGGCAGCGGGCGCCGCAGCACGGTGGTGGGGTGGTAGCGGCGCAGCAGCTCCTCCGTCGGGTACGGCACGATGATCTCGGGGGCGCAGAGGTGTACCGCGTGCGCCGCACGGCCGGGTACCTCCAAGGCCAGCAGCGCGGCCCTCGCCGCGTCATGGACCTCGAGGTACGTCCACAGGTCCCTTGCCCCCGCGGCCGGGTCGGCCGTGAGCCGGGCGGCGTGCGCGTGCAGCCGTTCCTCGAACCCGCCCACGTACGGATAGCGCAGGCACACCACGCTCATCCCGTGCCGCCGCGCCATCATCTGCGCTGTCAGCTCGTCGACCTGTTTGGACAGGCCGTAGGGGTCGGCCACCTGGGAGGCCATCGCCTCATCGACCGGTGCGTACGGCGGATGCGGATCCTCAACGTCCGTCCAGGGCAGGCCCGTGACACCCCAGGAGCTCGCCACCGCCGCATGCCGGATCCCGGCCCGGCCGGCCTCCTCCAGAACGGTGAAGGTCGAGAGGCTGTTGCCCGCGAAGACCTCGAATGCGGTGTTGCGCGCGGGAGTCGGGATCGCCGCCAGGTGGATGACCGCGTCGGCGCCCTCCAGAGCCGCCCGCACGGTCTTCGCGTCGGCGGCGTCACCGGTCACGACCAGGCGCGCCGCGAGATCACCGGGATCATCGAGGACCAAGGCGTTCGCCTCGATCCCGCGCTCGGCCAGCAGCGTGAGGACCGCTCGCCCGATCCGCCCGGCGGCCCCGGTGACCATCGCTCTTCCGACCATCCAGTCACTCTCCTGCGTCGTGCTTCTATTCGTAGGCGCGCACGGCGACGACGTGCGCCGACGCCGCCCCGTTGGTGGCTTCGACGACGACCCGGATCGCCGATGTGGTGACCGGCTCCGCCGGCGTGTGCGTCTCGCATCGCCGCCGATTCTGCGCCGCACGGGCGATGACGCGCCAGGTGCCGTCAGTATCCAGTGCCTCGACGCGGTAGTCGCGAAGGAGGGTGGGGAGGGTGTCGAAGGGCGTGCGGTGGTGGTGCAGGTTGATCAGGTCCTCGTTGACGTCGTCGTCGGCGATGACCTCGATCCGGCCCAGAGCGACAGGTTCGGGCCAGGCCAACTCGAGCCAGGGGGAAGGGACGTCCGCCAGTGGTGCGGAGACCCACATGTGCGGTCCCGCGTACGGGCGGCCATAGCCGTCGGTGGCCTTGGCGGGGGAGTAGGCCGCGGTCTCTCCCGTGCGAAAGCAGAATGTGCGGCGCAGCAGACCCACGTCCGTCCACTCGCGCAGCAACTGCGGCGATTCGTCCGACGGGCGCGGCGGGACGCGCGTGAAGCACAGGACGCCGGGGGTCGGGCGGTCGGAGCGGTGCAGGGCGAGGGCGTCGTTGGCGCGGACGACCAGGAAGGCGTTGCGCGGGGTTTCGGGAGACCAGTCCAGGCCCGTCTTGAGCCACTGCCGGGCACCGGCGGCGACGGGCAGGGTGGTGGAGGTGACGAGGCGGCGCGGGACGTAGTTCTGGCCGAGTTCGGGGTCGTACAGATCGATCACGATCTCGGTGTCGCGGTCGGCGTCGACGAGCAGTTCCACTCCGGAGAGGTCCGGGTCCGCGGGGAGGACGAGTCCGACGTCCGCCGCGAGCGGCCATAGCTCGTCGGAGTCCTCGACTGCCAAGCTGCTCAAGGTGGACGATGCCGTGGCCGTCGCCCGCAGGGCCAGGTCCTCCGGGTCCGTCGAGGCGAGGCCGATGAGCGAGGCGTCATGGCGCAGCAGCGCCCGGTGCAGCTCGGGTACGGGGAGTTCGCGCGGGGTGACATCTCCGGTGGCGCAGAGTGCCGCCGCCGTGCCGGCCGCCTGGCCGATCGTGGCGCAGGTCGCCATGACGCGGGTCGAGCCGAAGGCGACATGGCTGGCGGAGATGTTGCGCCCGGCGAAGAGCAGGTTCTCCGTGTTCACCGAGTAGAGGCTGCGGTACGGAATGTGGTAAATGCCATCCGCGTAGAGCTGTCTGGCACCTGCCTCGGTGGCGTACATGCCCTGCGGCGGATGCAGGTCGATCGACCAGCCGCCGAAAGCGACCCGGTCGGCGAACTCGGTCTGGCCGAGAATGTCGCCCTGGTGCAGGACGTAGTCGCCGAGGAAGCGCCGGTACTCCCGTTTGCCGGGGATCGAGCCCACCCACTCCAGGGTCATGTTCGCCGCGTCGAACTCGCCGGAGTTCTTGATGTGGTCCCAGATGCCGTGGATCACCGACCACAGCTCGTCGCGGATGCGTTCGTTGTCATGGACGGTGTCGAGCTCGCCGCCGAACTCGATCCACCAGTACGCGCAGCCGTTGTCGCCCGCCTTGATGATGCGGCGCTGCGGGATGGAGGTCCGGGTGATGTCCTTGGCGAAGTTCGGCGGCACGAACTTGACGGGGTGACCGGCATCCTTCGTATAGAAGAGGAGAGTCGAGCCCAGGGTGATGTCGTCGGCCGTCTCCGGAGCCCATGCCTCGTCGTACTCGGCGCGCGATTCCCGGCCGATGCGGTGGTGGGCACCCGCCAGGTGGCCGATCAGGCCGTCTCCCGTGCAGTCGAGGAAGTGGGAGCTCTCGAAACGTATCCGCCGCTCCGAGCCCATCATCCAGCCGGTGACCGAGGTGATGCGCCGGGCCTCGTCCGGACCTTCGGCGTCGACCTCGCGCACGTCGGTGTTGAGGTAGAGCGTGATGCCGGGCTCGGCGCGTACGGCGTCCAGGACCACGGCATCCCAGTAGTAGGGGTTCCCGTCCGGGTTGCGGAACTGGTTCTCCACGAGCAGCTCGCCCATGATGCCGCCCTCACGGGCATGGTGATTCTTGCCGTGGCCGGTCGCGCCGCACACCCAGACCCGGACCTCGCTGCTCGCGTTGCCGCCGAGCACCGGCCTGTTGTTGATCAGCGCGACGCTCCGGCCGAGCCGGGCCGCGGCGATCGCCGCGCAGACCCCGGCCAGGCCGCCGCCGACGACGGTGATGTCGTGCTGTGCGGTTTCATTCCTCATGTCGTACGTCACTTACTTCCAGTCGGGATTGGCGGCGAGACCGTAGTAGATGCGCGGGGCGCCGTCGAGGGTGAGGGTGATCCTTCCGCCGGAGGCTTTCAGGGAGCGCTCCTGGCCGATGCAGTTCAGCTCCCGCACCGTTCCGTTGACCGTCCCCGAGTGGGCGACGACCGCGGTCCTGGTCGTCCAGGTGTCGACCCAGGGCTCCGGCGACGCGTACCAGGGATCCTCTCCGTGCTCGGCGTTGAGGATGTAGCCGTCCTTGCGGCTCCAGATGATCGACACCGGTCCGCCGGGAGTGGTGAAGAGGAGCCCCTTGATGTCCTGGTCCGCGAAGGAGAGATGCCGGACGAACTCGGCCTCGTCCAGGACCCGGGCGGCGGTCGCGAAGGCGAGGAGCGAGGGCTTGGCGCTGGTGTCGCGGTTCATCAGGCCGTAGTGGTACTCGGGGTTGGCCGGGTCGGCCTCCTGCGGGTGGTGGATCACCGAGTCGTGCAGCTGGTACCAGTTGACGGCGCGCACCTTCTCGGACTTGGCGAGAGCGAGCGTGAGCAGTGTGTTCTCGGCGGCGTGCCGGTAGGTGTCGCTCCACCACGCGTTGGGCCGGGTCGGTGCGTACGCCTCGGTGAGCCAGAGCTCCTTGTCGCCGCCGTACTCCTCCAGGACCTGGTTCGCCTTGCGCAGTGCGCCGAGGAAGTTCCAGTACGAGCCGGACGACCCCTGCGTCCACTCCTCGGGCGGCGGTGCGAAGTCGGGGGTGAAGTTGCCGCGACCGGGATGGAAGGCGAAGGCGTCGATGAGGTCCCAGCCGCCCGCGTCATGGAAGTTCTTGGTCCATACGTAGTCCATGCCGCCGAGGCCGGCGTTCATGACCTTCATCCGCGAGCCCGCCGCGTCGAGGCGCGTGGTGACCTGGCGCAGACCGTCCCGGACGTAGGCGTCGGCGCCGCGGCCCGACATCCAGGGCTGGTTGACCTCGTTGCTCACCTCGAAGTACGCGGCCTCGGCGTCCAGGGCCTTGGCGACATTCGTGTCGGCCCAGGCCGCGACCTGCTCCGGACTGCCGCCCACGGGGATGCCGCTCAGCTCCACGTTGTGCCCGATGCCGTTCGCGTCCAGCGTCGCGGTGTCGATGCCCGGGGCGCCTGCGTAGGCGATGCGGATCCACTTGATGCCGAGCGTCCTGACCAGCCCGAGTACAGCGTCCTTGCCGGGCTCGAGCAGCCAGGGGTAGTTGGCGAGGCCGAACATCGACTCCTTGCCCGCTTTGTACGTGAATTCCGGGAGCACGCTCAGATTCGTGCGGGCCAGCGCCTTGTCATTGCCGCTGACCGCCTCCACCTCGGTGAACACGATGTTCTGCGAGGGCGAGGTCACGGGAAAGGAGGCGTTCCAGGCGGCGCCCGCCGCGAGGCTCTTGCAGAGCCTTCCACCGGCGATCTTCTTGCCGCCGAAGTCCCGCGCCCACCAGGTGAGCGTCACCGTCCTGGCCGCGGCGGAGCCGTTGACGACCTGCGCCTTGAGCGTCATCGTCTGCCCGGCCGCCTTGTAGAGGTTGAACGGCTGGTCGGTCCACACCTCCACGTCGAGGGGCCTCTTGGCGGCGAGCGCTCCCGCCCCGCGCGGCCGCAGATCACCGAGGACCAGATCGGCCTCGGTGACCGCGGTGCTCGCGCCGGTCGAGGTGCCGGGGGAATGGACCCACGTGGCGTTCGTGCTCGCGGGGTTGGTGGACGAGAGGCAGAAGAAGCCCTTCGATCCCGCCCACGTCTCCACGTACGCGCCGCCCGCGTTCACCTCGTACGGAATGCCGCCTCGGGCGTCCCGCTCCCAGACGGTCAGCGCTTCGTACGACTCCGCCGCGCTCGCTTCGTACACCGTGCGGGAGAACATGAAGCCGGCCGGTGTGAGCGTGCTGGAGCCGCCGACCTCCCACTTCATGTGTGCCTTACGAGGGGTGACGTCGAAGGTGCCGCGCACCGTGACTCCGGACGTGCCGCTCGCCATCGTGTACGTGACCTGAATCGCGGGCCGCCCGTCGGGGAGCGTGATCCGGGCGGGCGTCCCGCCGAAGGTGCGCTGCTGGCCCAGCGTGGTGTCCTTGATCATGAAGTGGCTGAGCAGGATGCGGTCGGCGCCCGCACCGTCCCGCACGAGGACGCTGCCGTCGCTACGGCCGACCAGGGTGATGCCGTCGGCCTCGATGGTGACCGGGTCCGCGGCGTACGCGGGAACGGTCGGCAGCAGCGCGGCGCCGGTGGCGACGGCCGTGCCCTGGATGAACCTGCGGCGGGCGACTGACATGGAGGTGCCCTTCTCTTGGTCGGGATGTTCCGGACGCTCCGAAGTTTCCGAAGCGGAAGGTGTGGTGGGGGAGTTGATGGCTCGGCCGTCGGCTCCGGTGGAACTCAGCCCTTGACTCCGGTGAAGCCGAGCCCGGCGACGATGTACTTCTGGCAGACGACGAAGACGAGCACCGGCGGGGCGACGGCGAGCACCATCGCGGCGATCAGCTGGTCCTGCGGAGCCTGCGTGGCGAGCTGGGCGAGAGCCACGCTGATCGGCTGCTTCTCGGGGTCGGTGATGGCCACCAGCGGCCAGATGAAGTCCTTCCAGGAGTGCATCACCGCGAGCAGACTGATCACGGCGAGCACCGGCTTGCTCATGGGCAGCACGATCTTGGTGAGCAGTTGCCAGGTACTCGCCCCGTCGACCCGCGCCGCGTCGAACAGCTCCTTCGGCAGGGCGTCGAAGAACTGCTTGGCGAGTAGCACCGTGAAGGCGTTCGTGCCGGCCGGCAGCCAGATCGCCCAGTAGGTGTCGCCCAGGTTGAGGTGGAGGAACGGCACATCGATCACGGTCATGAAGAGGCTGACCATGTTCACCGTGTACGGCACGAACATCGTGGCGAGGATCGCCCCGTAGACGGCCTTGCCGAACCTCGGCCTGAGCACCGAAAGGGCGAAGCCCGCCGTCGCTGAGACGAAGAGCTGCACGAACCACGATCCGCCGACCACCAGGAAGGTGTTCATCAGATAGCGGCCGACACTCAGATCGGTGTACGCCGTCGAGAAGTTGCCCAGGGCCGGCCGGTCCGGCCAGAGGGCCAGGGGCTGAGTGGTGAGCTCGGTGGGCGGTGAGACCGCGCCCTTGACCATCCAGTACAGCGGTCCGATGCCGATGAGCAGCAGCAGGATCAGGGTGAACACCTGGATGGAGCGCACTGCGGCGCGTACGCCGGGGCGTTGGCGGTCGTTGGTGGAGACGAAGGTGGTGAGCGTGGTCATGACGTGCTCCAGCTGCGGGTGGCCCGCAGATAGACCGCGGAGAGCAGGGCGAGGGCGAGCACCATCAGGAAGGAGAGCGCGGCGGCCTGGCCGTACTCGCCGTCCTGGAAGGCGTACCGGAAGATCAACAGCAGGACCGTGAGGGTGGAGTTCTCGGGTCCGCCGCCGGTGAAGACGTACGGCTCGGTGAAGACCTGCACCGTGTTGATCAGTTGAACGAGCAGCAACAGGCCGATGACAGACCGGAGTTGGGGCAGCATCACATGCCAGATCCGCCGCCAGATACCGGCGCCGTCCACCTCGGCGGCCTCATAGAGTTCGCCGGGGATGCCGACCATTGCCGCGAGGTAGATCAGGACGGCGCCGCCCATGCCCGCCCAGGTGGCCTCCAGGACCAGCGAGAGCATGGCGCTGTCGGAGGACTCCAGCCACGAGTACGGGCCGAGCCCGACCTTGCCGAGGACGTTGTTGAAGAGCCCGCTCCCGGGATCGTAGAACCATTTCCAGAGCAGGATCGCCACGACGGGCGGGATGACCACCGGCAGATACACCAGGAAGCGGTAGATGCCTGCGCCGCGCCGCACCGTCGACATGATCGCGGCCAGGATCAGCGGCGCCGGGAAGCCGATCAGCAGGCCGAGGACCACGAAGAACAGGGTGTTCCCGACGGCGGTGCCGAGCAGCGGATCGTCGAAGAGCGTACGGAAGTTGTCCAGGCCGACCCAGACCGAGGGCTCGACGAGGTTGGTCTTCTGGAAGCTGAGCAGCAGGCTGCGCACGATCGGCCACCAGGCGAAGAGCCCGAAGACCAGCAGCGCGGGGACGAGGAACAGCCAGGCCGTGAACTGTTTGCGGGCGCCGGTGCCACGCCGCCGCTGCGGCAGGGTGCGCGGCACGGGCTCCTTGGACACAGCGGCCGGGCGCCGGGACGGAGTGAGCAGGGCCATGGGCCGGCTACTTCTGGTCCGCGGCGAGCTTGGCATTGACGTCCTTCTCGGCCGAGGCCAGCAGGGAGTCGATGTCGGCGTCGCGCTTGGTGAGCACAGCCTGGACCACCGGGTCGAGCGCGGTGTACAGCTTCTGCGCCTGGTACGGCGGCTCCGGCTTCAGCTTCAGCGTGGAGAGGCCGTCGATGTACGGCTTGAAGTTCTGCAGCTTCACATTGACGTACGGCTTGATCGCGGCGTCGATCTCGGTCTGCCGCTTCTTGTCGAAGACCGGCAGCGTCGGCACGCCCACCGCGGACTTCGGGTCGGCAGAGAGCGCCTTGGCCTGCTCGGCGGCCATGTCGGTGCTGTACTGCGGCTTGGCGTAGGCGAAGGTCAGCCACTCGACGGCGGCTGCCGCATGCTTCTTGTCGGCGGACTTCGGGACCATGTAGATGTCGCCGCCGGTGAGTGTCGCGTCGCCGCCGGACTGCGGCATCGGGGCCGCTCCGAAGGCGTCGGTGTTCTCCATGCCGAACTGCATCTTCGCCAGTCGGTACGTCCCCGGGCTGCCCATGAACATGCCGACCTGCCCGGCCGCGAACTGCTTGATCACGTCGTTCTGATTGTTGAGGAGGGTTTTGCCGAGCGAATCGTCCTTCCAGCGCATGTCCTTGAGCAGCCGCAATCCCTTCTTCGTCGGCTCCCCGGTGAGCGTGGCGGTGTACTTGCCACCCTGCTCCTTCTCCAGTTCGCCACCGAAGGCGTACGACAGCATCGTCAGCTGCCAGCCGCCCTGGTTGTCCTTGGACTCGTGGACGAAGCCCGCCTTGCCGGTACTGTCGCTGATCCTCTTGGCGGCGGTACGGACTTCCGCCCAGGTGGTCGGCGGTCTGTCGGGGTCGAGGCCGGCCTTCTCGAAGAGCTCGCGGTTGTAGACCAGGCCCTGGGCGTACGGATTCTGCGGTACGCCGTACACGTCGCCGGTGCTGTCGGTGAGCGGCTGGAGGACCTGAGGGTTGAACTCCTTGAAGTGCTTCCACTCCTTGAGCTGCCCGGTGATCGGCTGCACCTGCTTCTGCTGGATGAGCCGCGGCGGCTCGGTCAGCGGCACCTTGATGACGTCCTCGACATTGCCGCCGGACAGCTTCGCGGAGAACGTCAGCGGGTCGAAGACCGTGGTCGAACCCTTGACCTTGATGCCCGGGTTGGCCTTCTCGAAATCGGCCACCTGCTTCTTGAACAGGGCGACCCCCGGCTTGTCGGTGGCCGGCGGCATGCCCTGCACCCGCAGCACGAGATCGCCGTCCCCGGCGGCGCTGCTCGGGGTGAGGGAGGAACAGCCCGCGAGGGTCGCGGTCAGCGCCATGCAGCCAAGTATGGCCACACGGCGGGAGTTTCTGGGCATAACGGCTCCAAGAAGGGCAGGAGTGGGCTCGGTGCGGTGTAGTGCGGTGCTTTGCTCGTTGTGGTGGTGTGCGCCGTGGATCAGTGGGCGGGTGCGGGGCCCGTCGAGGCGCGGGGGATCAGGCGGGAGCCGATCTCGACGAAGGGAGTACTGACTTCAACTCCCCTTCCAGAACGGTCTGTTGTCCTCGCGATCGTCTCGATCAGGAGGTCTCCCGCACGCGTGGCGATCTCCTCGGGGTCGATCCTGATCGTGGTGAGGCTGGGGGTGGAGACGGAGGCCAGCAGCGTGTCGTCGATGCCGATGACGCTGACGTCGCGCGGCACGCTCACGCCGAGGTTGGCCATCTGGTGCAGCACGCCGAGGGCGACCAGGTCGTTGTGGGCGATCACGGCCGTCGCATCGTGGGCGGCGACGAGGGTCGCGGCGTGCACGCCCGTCTCGAACCGCGGCTCGTAGGGGCCGAGTTCGGACAGGGAGAGGTCGAGCGCTTCGAAGGACTCCTGGATGGACTTGCCGCGGCTCAGCTCGGCGCGGGACGCGTTGATGAAGACGCAGCGCCGATGGCCGTACGCCTTCAGCTGCTCGGCGGCCTGCGCGATGCCGGCGGACAGTGAGATCCGGACCTCGGGGATGCCCGGCACATGACGGTTCACCACCACCAGCGGCATCTGGCCAGCGAGTTCATGGAGCCGGTTCTCGGTGAGGGTGGAGGCCCACAGGATCAGGCCGTCGACCCGCTTCGATACGGCCGCGATGGCGGCCAGCTCGTCCGCCTCGCGCTCGTCGCTGTCGGCGACCAGGACCGTGTAGCCCAGGTGCCGGGCGCGGGCCTGCATCGCCTTGATGATCGGCGGGAAAAACGGGTTGGCGATGTCCGGGACGATCAGGCCGAGCGTTCCGGTGCCGCCGCCGCGCAGTGAACGGGCCGCCGGGTTGGGGGAGTAGCCGAGCTTGGTCGCGGCGTCGAGGATGCGCTGCCGCGTCGTCGGCTGCACCTGGTCGGGTGCGGTGAACGCACGGGACACCGTCGACACCGAGACGCCCGCGGCGCTCGCCACCTCCCGGATCGTTACTGCCACGGACGGCCTCCTCGTCGTCTTGAGCCGGGGGACCCCGGCCGTCTCGCATCTGGATCCTGCGAATGCGGTTGATGTTTGCGAACGTTCCCAGGGCGTGTCAAGACGTGTGTCAGGAGTATTTCATCGAGGGAAACCTTCTGGATGCACGGGTCTTGCGCTTCGCCTCGACTGCTGCCGATGATGTGTTCTCAAGAACGGCACTGAAATTGCGGGAACGTTTTCATAGAGGAGTGGAATGAAGATCACCGGCCTGGAAGTGCTGACTCTCCCCGACCACGGCGACAGCATGATGCTGGTCGTGGTCGACACCGACGAGGGCATCCACGGCCTGGGCGAGGTCGGCATCAGGTCGCGCCAACGGGCGGTCGCGGGCGGTCTCGAGCACCTCGCGGAGCTGATCGTCGGCGAGGATCCGCGACGGATCGAGCATCTCTGGCAGGTGATGTTCCGGCGCGGGTTCTTCCCCGCCGACCGCATACTCGGCGCCGCCATCGCGGCGGTGGACGTGGCCCTTTGGGACATCAAGGGCAAGGCGCTCGGCGTACCGGTGCATGAACTCCTCGGTGGCCGGGTGCGTGATCACGTACCCGCCTATGTGCATGTCGGCGACGGCTACCACGACCGTGCGTGGTTCCTGGACCGCTGCCGCGACCTGGTCGCCCAGGGCTGGCGTCATCTGCGGTTCGCCTCGCCGCACGACGCCGATGGCACGCTCGACGCCCGCCGCTGCCTGCGCGACTCGGTCGACCTCTTCCACCAGGTGCGGGACGCGGTCGGCGACACGGTGGAGCTGATCCTCGACGTCCATACGCGCCTGGATCCGCCGGAGGCGCTGACCCTGTGCCGGGAGATCGAGGCGGCCCGCCCGTACTTCGTCGAGGACCCGCTGCGCTGTGAGAACCCGGACAGCTACCGCATGTTGCGGGCCCGCACCGGAGTACCGCTGGCCGCAGGTGAACAGTACGGCTCCAAATGGGAGTTCAGGACACTCATCGAGGACGACCTCATCGATTACGCGCGCGTGGACGTCGGGGTGGCCGCAGGCCTGACCGAGGCGAAGAAGATCGCGGCGATGGCGGAGACCCACCACATCAAGCTCGCCACCCACAACCCGCTCGGCCCGGTCACCGCCGCCTCCTCGCTCCAACTCAACCTGGCCTGCCCCAATGTGGCGATCCAGGAGCACCAGACCGACCCCGAGCCGGCCATCGCCGCCCTCTTCACCGCGCGGCCGACGGTCCTGCCGGGGCGGGTGGAGCTGAGCGAACTGCCCGGCATCGGCGTCGACATCGACCGGGAGGCGGCGCGCCGGTACCAGGCCGCGGCGGCCGAGCGCCCGCACTTGCGCACGGCGGACGGGGCGTTCACCAACTGGTAGCCGGGCAGGGCCGGAACGTGCAGGCCTTTGACGTGGCCACCGGCGCGGGCCCGACCTGACTCCTTCACCCCGCCGTATCAGCCGCCGGTGTCCCTGCCGGAACACCAGAGCGGGGACGGCGCCGGTTCGTCTGCGACGTAGTTGTTCCGGTCGTCCCGTCCGCCACCGCCGTACGGGGGCAACAAGCAGCCGATCCGGGCCTGCCTGAAGTCCCTCGGCGTCTTCGTCGGCGGGTACAGCCCGTACGCGAGCCAGAATTGCCATGTCCATGCCACTGGCTGAGAAGCCGCACACCATGACAACGGGACATTTCGCATCACCGTCCCGGCGGGCCCACAGCCCGCGTCTACACACTGAGCACGATCTCCGATTCCAGGAAGTGAGGCGAGTTCCGTCGTGTCGTTCAGAGGAGCCGCGAGGCCGGTCAAACTGGGCCTTGCCGGCGTAGCGTTCATGGGCGTGCTGGTAGGCGCGTCGGCGACGCCGGCCGGCAGTCAGGAACGCGAGAAGCTGCAGGTGACGGCCGTGTCGTCGCGGCCCGGCACGGTGTCGGGAGACGACGCCCTGATACGTGTCGAGGTGCCGGCCTCCGTAGCAGCCGACAAAGTCCGGGTCGAGGTGGAAGGCCGGGACGTGACCCCGAGCTTCCGGCCCTCCGGTGACAATGCGTTGATGGGCGTGGTGAAGGAGCTGTCCAAGGGCGACAACAGGCTCACGGCCAGGGCCCAGAGCGCAGACTCCGGACAACTGACCCTGAAGAACCACCCCATCACGGGGCCGGTGTTCTCCGGGCCGCACGAGCAGCCGTTCATCTGTGACACTGCCGAGTTCACGACGGTCACCGGCGGCACCCTCGGGCAGCCGATCGACAAGGACTGCTCGGTCAAGACCCGCGTCGACTACATGTATCGCACCACGGCCGGCAAGTTCGTTCCGTTGCCCGACGAGAACGTCCGTCCCGCCGACGTGGCGACCGCCACGACGAGCGCGGGCAAGAAGGTGCCGTACATCGTCCGCGTAGAGACCGGCACCATCAACCGCGGCATCTACGAGACGGCCGTGCTGCACGACCCGATGTCCGGTACCCCCGACCCGCTGCAGCGTGGGCCGGGCTGGAACGGGCGCCTCGTGTACGGCTTCGGCGGGGGCTGTAACGGCGGCTGGCACGTCCAGGGCCGCAACACCGTCGGCATCATGAATGACACGTATCTGAGCAAGGGCTACGGCGTCGCATCGTCCACGCTGAACGTCTTCGGCAACAACTGCAACGACCTGCTGGCCGCCGAGACCATGAGCATGGTCAAGGAACGCTTCGTGGAGACGTACGGCGACCCGGCCTTCACCATCGGAAACGGCTGCTCCGGCGGCTCGTACCAGACCCACCAGATCGCCGACAACTACCCGGGTCTGCTGGACGGCATCCTCTCCGGCTGCAGCTTCCCCGACGTCGGCTTCGGGACGATTCAGACGCTCAGCGACGCCCAGCTCCTGAACCACTACTTCAAGGACGTCGCGCCGGACGCTTTCACCAAGGAGCAGCAGAGGGCGGTCTCCGGGTTCGGGAAGTGGGAGAGCATCGGCAGCCTGGCCAGGGCCGGCGGCCGTATCGACCCCACGGTGTTCTGTCCGCCGCAGCTGCCCGAGGGGCAGCGCTACGACCCCGACACCAACCCGGACGGTGCCCGCTGTGACGTCTACAGCCACACCGTGAACGTCTACGGCGAGGTACCGGAGACCGGGAAGGCGCGCAGGCCGCTCGACAATACCGGTATCCAGTACGGACTTGAGGCCCTGAACAACGGGACCATCGACATGGACCAGTTCATCGACCTGAACCGGCGCATCGGCGGCCTCGACGACGACGCCAAGCCCGCCGCGGAGCGCACCGTCGCCGATCTCAAGGCGGTACGGACGGCCTACCGCACGGGTCGCATGCTGAACGGCGGTGCCGGCCTCGCCGACGTTCCGATCATCGACTACCGCGACTACACGGACGACGCGGCGGCCGGCGACATGCACATGCGCTTCCAGTCCTTCTCCACGCGGGCGCGCTTGGACAAGGCCAACGGCACCCACGCCAACCAGGTCATGCTCACCCGCTCCAACGGGCACGGATTCACTCTCGCCGGGATGCTGTCCGACATGGACCAGTGGCTCACCGGCATCAAGGGAGACTCCGGCAACGACGCCCCCATCGAGAAGATCGTCCGCCACCAGCCGCAGGGTCTCACGGACGCCTGCTGGACCCGTGGCATCGGTGCGAAGAAGATCGCGGAGCCCCAGGTCGAGGGCATCGACAACACCGAGTGCAACACCCTCTACCCGGTGTGGACATCGCCGCGGATGGTCGCCGGAGCCGATGTGGCCAACGACATCGTCAAGTGCCGCAAGCGTCCTGCGATCCGCTCCGACTACCGAGTGCCGGTGACTGACGGTCAGTTCAAGGATCTGGAGGCGATCTTCCGGGACGGTGTCTGCGACTGGTCCAGGCCCGGGGCGGGTCAGCAGGACCTCGCCGGTACATGGCTCTCCTTCGACCGGAAGTAACAGGATCGCGGCAGGGAGCCAAAACTGGGGGCAGGGGCAGGGACAGAAGGCCGGCCCGGACGGATACCGCCTAATGTAGCGTGCAGGTCCGACAACGCCCCTTCGGCCATTGAGTACTTCGGAACTACTCGTCTATCTGTGTCCCCAGGTGCAAGGTGGACGGCGTGTCAGCCCCGAACATCGCAGCCGTGCCGCGCACGATCGGGGAAGACGAGCCCCCCGGCCTTGCACTCCTGGCCATGGCCAGGAGTGCAAGGCCTTCTTGGGTGGCTGGGGGTTGAGGAACATCGGAATCGAGGAGCTGGACCTGGCCGGGCGCCGGTGAAGGCCAAGGGGGCGGACGCGCGGCGCCGGGGCAGTCGGGCGCGTGAGGACTTCGTGCTGGAGACGGTCTACCGGGACGCTGGCACTGCGCGGCTGCTGCCCCGCCTGGTCAAGGGCCGCACCCGCGGCCCGGTGTTCGTCACCCACCGCCGCCCGGGACCGGGCAAGGTCGTCTCGCCGCGGGATGTGCGCCTGGACACCGGGCTGGCCCGGCTGTCGTACGGGCAGGCCCGTGCGCTGCTGGACCAGCACACCGCGTCAGCCGGGCAGGGCACCGGCTGGGACCTACACGAGTGGAGGCACTCCGGCCTGACCCACCCCGGGGAGGCCGGAGCGAGCCTGCTGATGCTCATGGCCAAGTCGAGGCATCGCAAGCCGGAAAACGTGAGGCGGTGCTTCAAGCCGTCAACGGAGGCCATCGCGGAGGTCACCAGCCTGCTGGCGCCCGGGGGCGGCCGGCGCTGAGCGGTCGTATTCGCCGTTGACGGCCGGGACGCCTCCCGCGCATCCGAGGCGCCCCTACAGGCCGGACTGCTGATGGTGGCACTAGCTCTGCGGGACGTCCTTGACGAACACGATGCCGTCGCTGTCCGCCAGGTGGGCCGGGTCAAGCGGGGCGTAGCCGAACCAGGGGGATATGCGGGGCAGGGGCCGCGTGTCGCCGAGGGCGGTGGCCAGCCGCGGGGCGTCGATGACGCAGCGGTCCTCCGGGAGCGCGTACAGGAGTCCTTCGACGGTGTCCGGCGGCGGGGTGTCCACTCCCTGGTGCCGGATAGTGCCGAGGGCCGTGGCCACGAAGGCGTACCCCTCGCCCAGGTGGGCGCTCACGATTGCGCCGGCGCTCCACCACTCCAGCGGCATCCCGCCCATCCGCATCGTGCTCTTGCCCCGTTGGAGATGCGCGTTGTGGGCATGGACCAGTGCCGGGCCCCGTTCGGCGACAGCGAGGAGGTTGTGGGCCATCATCTGGTCCCGCAGGCCCACCAGCCGGGTCATGCGGCTCGGTGAGGTGTCGGCCATCCAGTAGTGGTAGCGCAGCAGGCCGGTCGCGGTGCGCCCGTACAGGCGTGCCCGGTCCCAGTTGTCCCGCGAGGTCGCTGTGATCAGGTGCGGCATCTGCGCGTCGAGCAGCGCCACCAGATCGTCGGCGAGCAGCCGCAGCTGACCGGCCTCGGCCGACTGCCCCACGGACTGGGCCGGGTCCATCATCGCGGCGGGATTGGTCCACCGGTCGTCGGCGTCGAGCAGGCGGTCGAGCGTTTCCCCGGTGCAGGGGAGCAGGTCCACGTCCACCCGGACCGCGAGGTAGCCGTGGAGTGCGGTGAGGGCCTGCCGGGGGCTCGCGGCGCCGGTGATCTCCAGCGGGCCGTCGAAACCGGCAAAGCGGAGCCGCTCGGACGCGGGCCGACCGTCGTTGTACGCCCGTATCCAGCGCACGAGCTCGCGGTTGGCCGCGGAGGTGCCCCAGCCGTGGCTGAATCCGTGCTCCATGACCTCGTCGAGAGTGCCCGTGCCCGAGGTGACGTAGTCGTCCACGACCAGGCCCATCATGCAGTCGCTCTCGATCGCGATCGTCCGGTAGCCCTCCTGCTCGACGAGCTGCCGGAAGAGCTCGTTGCGCAGGTCGAGCAGAGTGTCCTCGCCGTGGGTGGGCTCGCCCAGGGCGAGCAGCCGCGGCCGGGCCGGAAGCAGCCTCATGACGGCGGCGGCCTCGACGGCATGGGCGGTTTCCTTGATGTCAGTAGCCATGCCTTCAACGGTATCGTTGAACCTTCGGTTGAAACTTCCCCGCGATATCGTCAGTCCCATGGGACGAAACCTTCAAAACGGTGAGCGACTCAGGCCGGTTGATCTGGCGCGCGGGCACGGTCTGTCCACGCAGGCGATCAGGAACTACGAGGAGGCCGGCATCCTTCCGGCCGCCGGTCGCACCCCCCACGGCTACCGCACCTATACCTCGCTGCACGCGGGGGCCCTGCGCGCGTTTCTTACCCTGGTGCCCGGCCACGGCCACCGGACGGCGACGTCGATCATGCGGGCCGTGAACCAGGGCGCGGTCGATGAGGCGTTCCGCCTCATCGACGAGAGCCACGCCCAGCTACTCGACGACCGGCGGACACTCCAGGCCGTGGAGAGCGCCCTCCGCGACCTGGAGCCCACGACGGCGCCCGAGCCCGGTGTGGGGTCCGAACCAGCCGCGGTGTCCGGGCCCGGCGGCACGTTCATCGGGCCGCTGGCAGGGAAGCTCGGAATCCGGCCCGCGACGCTGCGCAAATGGGAGCGCGCCGGGCTGGTGAGCCCGCGCCGCGACCCGCGAACCGGGTACCGCGTCTACGACGAGGCCGACGTACGGGACGCCCGGCTGGCCCACCAGCTCAGGCGGGGCGGCTACCTGCTGGAGCAGATCGCCCCGCTGATCGCCCAGGTGCGGGCGGCCGGCGGGCTGGAGCCGCTGGAGACCGCACTGTGCGACTGGCACGGCCGGCTGTCCGCCCGCGGGCGGGCGATGCTGACCGGGGCCGCAGAGCTGGAGGCGTACCTCCGCGAGCGCGGATGAGACTTCGGTCGCCAGCTGAAGAGAAGCAAGAGTGACCAACGGTTCCGTCTCGGCTGACCCGTCCGCCGATGTCGGCCCGGTCCGGCCCGGGCCTTACTCCTCATCGACCGCGGTCGGATCACCCGGGGGCCGCAGGCCACTGGGCAGATCGGGGAGCCGGAACGAGTACCGGCCGAGCATGTTGATGTGATGCCGCACGAACGGCGAGAGACGGGCCACATCCTCGTCGCGGACGTCGAAACCGTTCGCGCGCAACTGCGTGACCGCGGCGTCCATGTACCTGGAGTTGAACAGGAAAAGGGCGTTGAGGACCAGGCCGAAGGCGCCGGTCTGGTCCTCCGCGCCGTCCTGGTAGCGCTGGTACAACTGCCCGTTCCTGCCGTGGAAGATCTTCTGCGCGAGGGAGTGGCGGCCCTCCTGAAGGTTGGCCTGCACCTTGATCTGGCGGCGGTAGCCGGGCTCGTCGGCCAGGCGCGGGATGTGCAGGGTCTTGGCGATCCGCCCGTAGTGCGCGATCGCGTCCCCGAGCGGAGGGGGGGGCGCCCATCCCGCGACAGCATGCGGATGACGTCGTAGGCGCGCACGGCGCCGGTGTGGACGGATCCGATGATGCGCAGGATGTCCTCCCGGTGTCGCTCTATACGGGCGAGGTCGATCCGGCCGCGGGCCACGGCTTGGAAGGCCCCGTAGTCGGCCGTGCGGTCGATCCGCCGCATCTTCTGATCGGGCAGGTCTGCCGGCTGCGGCGCGTACGCGAACCCGGCCAGGGTGAGCAGGCCAAAGACGGTGTCGGAGTACGAGGAGGTGTCGGTGACGTTCATCTCGGGGCGCTTGCCGCCGTCGCGGTCGTAGAGGACGTCCAGCACGTACGGCGAGTCGCGCGGGGTGCCGGCCACCACCTTCCCGCCCAGGCCCGCCGCCTGGCCGTTGATCATGTTCAGCCAGGTCGCGCCACCGCGCCGCCCGAAGTACTTCGCGTTCGGCCGGGCGTACACGCTGGGGGACGGGGACGATGAACCGCATGCCGTCCACGGAGGCGACCAGGCCGCCGCCCCACGCCTGCGCGAGCGGGATGGACGCCTGATAGCCGATCAGCGTGGCGTTCGCGGCCCGGTACGTCGCCAGCCGCAGATACGTCTGGTCGACGTGCGAGAGGCGGTCGTACTTCAGCGCGTCGGCGGAGCCGATGACCGGGGTGTAGCCGACGTTGCACCCGTGTGCCACGAGGAGCGCGGCGATCGTGACTTTCAGGTCACCCAGCCTCGCCTCGCCGCCGGCGACCGAGGGGAACGCGGCGCCGGCACCGGTCCAGGAGAGGACCTCCAGCAGTGCCTCCGGGAGGGCGATGCGGGGCAGCACCGCCTCCACCAGGAAAGCAGGGACGTTGATCACCACGTTGAGTTTTGGATTCAGCTGACGAATCACGGGCAGGCCGATGTGGAGCTCAACGGTTTTTGGCTGCAGTTTCACCCTTCGCGATGGGCCTGGCTGCTGCATCGCCTGGGGCTTCGCCGCATCGATATCGGGGGAGAAGGTCGTCGGCTCGAAGGCAACGTTCCTCCGCCAGACGAGATCGAAGCCTTCGGCGGCGCTTACTGGCATGGCGGAGCCAAGTTGGAAACTATCCAGCGCGTAGAACCGCACCTCACTCGCATGAGACTGACTTTGCAGCTTCGTTCTGGGGGTGTGGTCTGTGGGCAGTGGCAGCCACGCGTGCACAGCATCGAGCTGCCTGACCCTGTCTCGCTCCAACAGCCATGGGGGCAGCACCTCACCTTTGACGATATTGCCGACTGAGTGGGAAGTGCGCGGAGGGCGGGTGGGCCAGGGCGGAGGGTTTGCTGTCGGCGATGACCTGCTCGGCCGCAGTGACCGCCGCCAGATTCACTGCTACCTGTGACTGAGTGCCTCAGGGCGCGTATCGAGTCGTGATCAATCTGCGGATTCGCCCGTGTGGCGGGGTCTGATCCTGTAGGTCGTCTTGCATGACGCGAGTACAACTGTCGGATGCGGAGTGGGAGTTCATCGACCCCTGCCTTCCGATCGGCGAGTACTACCCCGAGCGGCTGCGGCAGCAGTCCGAGGGCGTGATCTGGCGCTTCAAGACGGGCGGGCAGTGGCGGGAGATGCCACAGGAGTTCGGCGCCTGGTCGACCGTGCACAACCGCTTCAGGCAGTGGCGGGACGCAGGCGTGTTCGAGGCTCTGCTGGAGGGCCTGATCACGGAGGCCGTGAAGCGGGGCGGGGTGGACCTGTCCCTGGTCAGCGTCGACTCCACCACCGCGCGCGCTCACCACGACGCTGTCGGCATGCACCTGGGCGAGGATGTCTTCACCGCCTGGGAGAAGGCCGGCGCCGAGGAGGAGAGGGTCAGGTCAAAGGGGGCGGTCTCGAAGGACAAACCGGGCAGGACGCCGAAAGCGATCCCGAGCGGGAGGAGCGACGACGTATCCGGGCGTCGGTGGCAGCTACGACTGAGGCCGCCTTCCTTGGACGCTCCAGGGGTGGGCAGACCAGCAAGGTCCACCTCGTCGCCGACCGGAAGTGCCGCCTTCTGGCGTTCATCCTGACCGCGGGGCAGGCCGCGGACAGCCCGCAGTTCATCCCCGTGCTGGGGCGGATACGGGTCCGAGGGCCTGTCGGCCCCTCAGGCACGACGCCGGCCTCTACAAGGAGCGGAACACCGTGGAGCGCTTGATCAACAAGCTCAGGGCATGGCGAGGCATCGCCACCCGATACGACAAGACCCCAGGTAGCTACCTCGCTGGCCTCCACCTGCGCGCCTCGATGATCTGGATCAAAGACCTCATCCAGTCCGCCCCTTGATCACAACACCATTCGCGCTCCAGGAGTAGCGCGTACGGTCGGTTGCCCGCCCTGGTGTCGTGCCGGGGCGACCCGGGACGATCATCAGCGCACAGGAAGCATCCCAGCCCCCGACAGCACCATCGCGCGGCGTTGCTCAACGGTTGACAGGCGTTCGAGGCCACGGGCACGCCCGGCTGCCAACCGATGTCACAAATCGAGTCGCTGGCTCGTCATCCAGGAGAAGGGCATCCCACGACGCAGTGCCCAGCAATACTATTCCCCATAGAAACGGAGAAATCGTGTTCGCCGCCTACGTCACGGTCACCATCCTCGGCGCGGTCTTCAACGGTGCCGCCGCCGTCACCTACTTGATCGGCCACGAATACCCCAAGACCCAGGCGGACATGAAGGGCGTGCCCCGGAAGTGGGTACCGGTGCTGGGCATGCTGCTGGCAGCGGGCACCGTGGGGCTGCTGGCCGGGCTCGTCGTGCCGCTCCTGGGAACCCTCGCCGCCTCCGGCCTCGTGCTGTACTTCATCGGCGCAATCATCGCCCACCTGCGGGTGGGCTCCCGCAACATCGTAGGCGGGATCGTGTTCCTCTCCACCGCGGTGGCCGCCCTGGCTCTGGGCCTGCTCTACCACGGCCCCTGGTAACCCGCAGGGCCCAGAAGTTCCGCGCCCGTCACCACGGCGGCCGTCGCCGTCCTCCCCGCCCCGCTGACCCGCCAGATCGCGCCCTCGAACTGCTGTCGGAGCCGTGCGGGGCACGGGCCGAACTCGCCGAACGGTAGGTACGGCTCGATCAACTCCCGGTGTGTGTCTGTCAGTTGCACTCTCGTCACGCAAAATGATGCACCGGATCAGTCCCCGCCGCGAAGGCGAATCCCGCAGATTGATCACAACCCGATACGCGCCCTGGTTGGCGGGACTGGGCGTGCTGGTTGGTGGATAGAGCCGGGCATCGGGCTGTGTGACCTGGGCGTGTCCCTGCCTTCCGCCTGGAGGTGGGCAGCGGCTGGGCTGTTGGCGGGTGATGACCTGGAAGGCTTCGCGTGGAGGTGACCTGCACGGTCCTCGAATCGCTCATCCCGTTACTGGAAGCGGGCAGTGGTCGATACCTCGGCGTCTGTGCCTCTTTGTCACTGCCGGCGGGACGCCGGGGAGCCGCGGTCGAGTCCTAGTCGGTGGTTCCATACGCGGCCATGAACATGTCCAGCAGTCCGACGACCGCGTCCTCGTCGATGGGGCGGGTGGACAGCAGGCTGCGGTAGTACAGAGTGCCGCACAGCACCTCGGCTCGGCCTGATGCGGTCTGCCGGGGCGCACGTCCCGGGCGCGCGGAGCGATCTCACCGTGGTGGGACGCGCGGCCTCACGCCCCGCCCCGTTCTGTGCGCCGCTGCCAGGCCCGTTTGCGGCAGCGGTCAGAGCCGTACCTTGCCGAGACAGGATGTTCCACCCCGACCGTCCAACCCGTGCCGTACTCGGGGCAATTGGCTGTCATGGCGGCCCCCGCTGTCGCCCGGCTCTATGCCGTCCACACCGTGGAGGGTGAAGGGCGCGTTGGCCTCCCCGTCGCCGTTCTGCAGGTTGCCGTACTCGCAAGTGAACACCGGGCCCTCGCCGGTGCAGTTCCCGTAGCCGCCCTTCTCCACCCGGGCGACGCCCTCCAGCCCCGACGCGTCCACGACGCCCTTGACGTTGCGGGCCGGGCCGCTGTCGCTGGGCGTGACGGCGACGGGCACGACGAAGTCACCGTTCGCGGCCTCGGCGCCCTCGTCTGCGTTGTACATGCGGAAGGTCGCCAGGGCTTGGAGCCGTAACGCGACCTCGCGGGAGCCGTCGGCCGTGGCGGGCGCCGAGGCCGTGGCGAGGACGGCGGCGAGATTTGCCGCCAGGGCGGCCGGGCGTCTGATGATCCGTATCCGTCGGAGCATGCGGGCACACTATGCCGGCGGGCATCGACGGCCGTTACCGCCAGTCCTGGTGCCGGGCCTCCCGCACCGCCTCCAGGCGATTGCGGGTACCCGTCCTGCCGATGGCGATCGGCCCCAGGGACGGTCTTGCGGTGAGGGAACCAATGTGGTGAGGCGCAGGTACTGATGGAAAAGCCAAAGAAGTCGTTGACATCTCCATGTCCCAAAGTATTCTTTGGATATGGAGATCAGCGACCCGAAGGCCATCAGGGCCCTGGCTCATCCTCTACGGCTCGACCTCATCGAACTGCTGGGCACCATCAGCCCGGCGACGGCCGCCCGGTGCGGGCGGATCCTCGGAGTCTCGCAGGCAAGTTGCTCGTTCCACCTGCGCCAGCTCGCCAGATACGGATTCGTCGAGGATGCCGGCCTCGGCCGCGACCGGCGCGAGCGACTGTGGCGCCTTACGGACCGGCGCCTGCGCCTGGCCCCCGAATACGGCCTCGACCCGACCGCGGCCCAGCATCTCGGCCAGGTCGTCACCAAGCGGGAGACCGAACGGATCCTCGACTATCTCCAGCGAGGACCCGGCGAGCCCGTCGAATGGCGACACGCAGTCGTTCACGCAGCAGCGACGGTCCCTCTTACCACCACCGACCTCGCCGACATCAAAGAACAGTGGAGCCAGGTTCTTGCGCCCTACGTCGCCAAGGCCGAGGCCAACGGCGCCCAGCTCCAGCCCGGGCAACGCCTTGTCCGGTTCTTCCTGGCAGCATCCCCGCTACCCGACCTCGACCTGGGGGACAGCGAAAATGAAACCGATACATGACAGCCTGATCGACTTCGTGGACCGCGCACCGGTGTCCGGCTCCCTGGACGTCCACTGGATCCACGGCTCGCCGTCGAAACGCCACAACACCGACCCGAAGATCCAGGTTCACGCCTACGACACGCACACCTTCATCCTGCGTCAGAGCAAGACCGTGAGCTTCGAGGCGCCGTTCCTCTACCTCTTGTTCGGCAACGAGCGGGCCCTGCTGCTCGACACCGGCGCGACTGCGGATCCGGAGGCGTTTCCCCTACGGGAAACCGTCGACGCACTTCTGGCCCAATGGCTCGACCAGCACCCACGCTCAGATTATGAGCTGGTCGTCGCCCACACCCACGGGCACGGCGACCATGTTGCCGGGGACGGGCAGTTCACCGACCGCCCGGCGACCCGGGTGGTAACCAGGGACGCCGACACCGTCCGATCCTTCTTCGGGTTCGGCGACTGGGCGCAAGAGACGGTCCAGTTCGACCTGGGCGGACGTGTCCTGGAGGTGATCGGTTCCCCCGGACACCACGAGGCGGCAATCACCGTCTACGACCCGTGGACCGGCTTCCTGCTCACCGGTGACACGGTCTACCCGGGTCGGCTCTACGCCCGCGACTTCACCGCGTTCACCGCCACGCTCGACATGTTGGTCGCGTTCAGCAAGTCCCGACCGGTGACCCACGTGCTGGGCTGCCACATCGAGATGACCCGGCGACCCAGCCATGACTTCCCGTTCGGGGCCACCTACCAGCCGGGCGAAGCGCCACTGCAGATGACGGTGAACCAGCTGACAGCGGTCCGCGACGCCGCCGTGTCCGTCGCAGGCCGACCCGGCGTGCACAGGTTCGACGACTTCATCATTTTCAACGGCCCCTGCACGAGCGCTCTGCCCAGGCTGTTTACCCGTGCGCTGGTCAACAAGCTCCGCCTGAGCCTTGCCGCCCTCGGTACCCGGAACCGGCACGGTCGCTGAGCCTGCGTCCTGGCCCACCTGAAAGGGACACAGTCTGTCCGAGCCGCCACAGAGCTGACCCGGTGGACGCTCGGAGCGAGGACAACGCTCCTCACCTGGTGTCCCTGGTCCGGGCCGGGACCCGTTTCGAGCGCGGTGTCCTGGCCGAGCGCGCCGAGGTCGCCGCTGCTTGACGAGGCGTCAGCGGACGTGGTCGAGCAGGTCGGCGACGTCCGCGAAGACCCTTTCTCCCGCCTCCGCGGCGGCGGGAGAAAGGGTGTCAAGGGTGAGGAATCCGTGGACCAATCCGGCCTCGCAGCGGTGTCTGACCCGCAACGTCCGCGTCGGCAAGCCGGGCGGCATAGACGTCGCCCTCATCCCGAAGCGGGTCATGCTCCGCGGTGACGACAACGGCGGGCGGCAGCCCGCCGATGTCTGCGGCGTACAGCGGGCTGGCCCCGGGGTCGGCGCGCCGGGACGGGTCCGGGACCCATTGCTCGGCCCCTCACGCGACATCGTCGGTCGTCAGGCCCCAACCCGTGGCCTTCGACCGCGCGCTGGGACAGGAGAGTGTCAGATCGGTGTTGGGGTACACCAGGATCTGGGCGGCCGGCAGCGGTCCGCCTTCATCGCGCAGGCGCAGGGCCGGCGCGGCGAGGTTCCCGCCGGAACTGTCGCCCATGACGACGGTCGGGCCTCCGATCCCGACACCGGAACCTCCGCCGGCCGCTGCCCACCGGATGGCATCCACACAGTCGTCGACGGCAGCCGGCCACGGGTGCTCCGGAGCAGGACGGAAGTTGACGCTCAGCATGGCCGTGCCGGTCCTGAGTGCCAATCGACGGCATGCCAGATCGTGCGACTCCAGATCGCCGATCGTCCACATCCCTCCATGGAGGAACACCACCAGCGGCCGGAACGCCGCCGAAGGCCGGTAGAAGCGGGCCCCACGGCAGCCGAGCCGACCGCTAGATCCTCGACGTGGTCGATCTCGGGGCCCGGAGGCCGGGCTTCAGCGCGGCGGAGTTGCGCACGCCGCAACTCCGCCGCGCCCACGGCACGGGCGGGAGGTCCGGGGTCCTGCCGAACAGCCTCGATGAAGGCGGTCGGTTCGGCATCGGCGAACGAGGGATCGATCGGTTCGGCCATTGTCCAAGGTCGAGCTGTACACGGCGATCCGGCGTGATCACCGTGCCGGCATGAAGATGCGCGGCTGCTGGCCCAGCACGTCGGACGCCCGGCGCCACCGAGCGGGCAGGACCCTGACCTGCGTGTGAGAATTGGGTACTGGATCACAGTTCGGTGGCCGAGGCCCGCCCGTCGCTGCATGGGGAGCGGGCGCATCACCTGACGTCCACTCCCACTGATCCCATCGATACGCTGGGAGGCTCTCTGTGAGCGAACGTCTCAATGCGTGGCCGACGCTGGTCTATGAGGACCTGGCGCCCATGGTTGACTACGTGAACCGGGTGGTACAGGTCGCAGGCAAGTACACCCTCGACGAGCCCTTCGAAGTCGGCTGGGGAAACACCGTCCTCGATGTCACCCCCCGGGGGCTCAGAACGCCAACCCTTCGGCAGCGAGGCGTGACCTTCACGGTGCACTACAGCTTGCTCGACGGTGGCGTAGTCATCGAGTCCGACAACGGCTCGCGGACGGTGCCATTGGCCAAGGGGTCAGTCGCCATGTTCTATGCGTCCTTCTGCGATGCGGCAGACGAGCTCGGCATACACCGACCGCGCAGCTCGTTGATCTGCGAGATTCCGGATGCCCCGCCGCGCTTCGAGGACGATCACGTCGAACGCACCTGGGATGTCCATACGGCCCGGCTGATCTGGACAGCGTTGAACCTCGCCGCTGACGGGCTCGAGGCGTGGCAGGCCCCTTTCCTGGGACACCGCCCCCGGGTCGGAGTGATGTGGGGCGGCTTCGACCTGTCCGCCACGCGTTACCGGGCGCGGCCCACCGTGCCGCCGTCCCACCAGCCGCCGTTCATGCAGAACGCCCAGCTTGACGCGTACGTGTCGGTGGGATTCTCCTTCGGGGATGCCAAGGCGCCGAACGCCGGCATGTACGCGTACATCTGGCCCCAGCCGGACGGTCTCGGGGGCCGGTCCTGGGGTGTTGAGGGCGCCGCCTGGCATCCCGACGCTGGTCTGGTTCGTCTGCCGTGGGCCAAGCTCAGGGAGACAGCGGACCCGCACCAGGCCATTGTGGCGTTCGGTGACGCCGTCTACGATGCGGCCGTCGAGACGGCAGGCTGGCCGTCCGACCTTCTCGGACCCCGCGTCGAGGGTTGGTACATGAGCAGGACACCGCCCGCGCTCGTCCAGCACCAGCACGGCTGACTCAGGTCGAGATTCCTGACTCGGAAGACCAGGTGTCGCTCAGTAGCCGTTGCATGGAAGCAAGGTCTTCGTCGACCAGGTCGTGTCGTCCGCGCGGACCACATGCGCGAAGCAGACGAGCGAAGTCGACACAAAGCCTTCGGGCCCTCGGCGTGGGTCCACGCCCGCCCGTGCGGGAACGCCCGGAACTTCCGGCCCTGATCGTGGTCCTCGAAAAGGGTGGTAGCCGTACGCGTCACGTATCTCCCACGCGTGGTTGTACAGCGTCTGCCGCAGGTCCGTGTACCGCTTCACGCAGGAGGCGTCCTCGATGCCCAGCTGCCCGGCCAGGTCCGGAAGCTGTTTCGGCGGATGGGCTGGTTCCTGCCGCTGCTGCGCCCGACGGGCCCGGCCCCGCGGATGAATGCCGAACAGATGGCGGACAACAACATCGAGCTCGGCAGGCTCGCCCGCGAGCGCGAGCTGGGCCCTGTGCTGGACGACATCACCGTCCCGGTGCGGTATGTGGTCGCTTCGGGGACGTCCGTGGGAAGCCGCGGTGATGAGCAGGAACGGATACGCACCAGCCTCGATGCGGTGACCGTCCGCAACCCGAACATCCAGATCGGCGCGAAGGTCGCCAGCAACCACGGTGCGATCCTCAAGAAGGACTTCTTGGCCATCGCCGAGGCCGTACACGAGGTCGCCGCCCTCGACCGCAGGGGGTGCTGAAGACACGACCAGCGGACTGACGACAACTACACGTCCTCGCCACCATCGTCATCATCGTCCAGCCCGACCGCGTCCGGGTCGCGAGGGGCCGCAGTTCTTCGTGCGGGACGGACGGGGTGAAGCTGTAGCGGCCGAGCCATCCGCAGGATCTGCACCGCCGGAAGTTCCCGCAGCCACGGCGTGTCCGCAGCGTGCGTCGCTTCCAGAAGCGAGAAGCCGTCCTGGCCGTAGGCCAGTGCCATCTCGGTGTGCTTGGCATGGGAGGAGGGCAGCTGCCAGGAGTCGATCCGCGGCCCGTACCGTTCTGTCCATTGTGGGATCGGTACCGCCTCGGACAGCCAGCCGGGTGCCGCGCAGGCCAGAGCCTCCAGGGCGGCTCGCAGGGGTTCGCCGGCCGGTTCCAGGCGGTTCAGGTCGCGCACCGCGGCGAGCACGCGAGCGGAGTCCGTCCGCTGCTGCCCGCCGGCCTTCACCAGGCCCTTGCTCTTCAACGCGGCAAGCAGCAGGTCCAGGGCCCGCTCCTCCAGGTTGTGCGCGACCAGACGAGCTCGGAACTCGGACAGCACCGAGGCGTCGAAACCTGGATCGTCCAGTTCCAGGCCCAGCGCGTACTTGAAGTCCATCCCGAACCGCATCCGATGTGCCGCGGCCCGGGCGGTGAGGTTTTGGGGAACTGCAGCACCGTCACCAGTGCCAGCTGCCCCGGCGACCACCCTTGCCGGCCTCGCACCCCGAACGCCTGGGCGAACTCCACATCCGCGAATAGCTCGCCGAGCTCGTCGCGGACCCGCATCGCCAACGGATACGGCCCGTTCGCCGCCGCTGCCCGCGCTGCCCGCGCTGCCCGCGCTGCCCGCGCTGCCCGCGCTGCCCGCGCTGCCCGCGCTGCCCGCGCTGCCCGCGCTGCCCGCGCTGCCCGCGCTGCC
>NZ_JBICXE010000034.1:0-7728 GCF_043200155.1 Streptomyces sp. NPDC048473 | reverse complement strand
CCCGCCCGGTCGCTTCCGGCACCTGCGGCCACCGCGCCCGCATCGACACCCCACACCCCACCCCGCGGCCGCAGACGGAAGAGCACGACCGCTACACGACCAACGAGAATCACAACCGACCCGCAACGGAAGCGAGCAGGATCGTCACCAGCCGCAAACGGCGGTGATCTTGCAAGGGCATCCCCCTGAGCTGGCAGAACGGAAGCCCTTCATGCCGCGTTCGCGTTGCCTGGCGCGTGCTGGGAGTTGTGCGCCCGATTGGTCAAACCCTGGTGGCACCAGTGCTCGGCCGACGGCACGCGCCGACGCAACCGCGGTTGGGCCCGAGCGGTCAGCGAACGTCTGAGTCTGGATTGGCCGCGTCCCAAGCCTCGCGGGAGGCGGCGATGGCCGGGCGATGCCCGATCGACCAGTCGGCGAGGGACTTGATGAGGTGGGTCAGGCTGTGTCCCGTCTCCGTCAGTTCGTACTCGACCTGGGGAGGAATGGTGGGATACACGGTGCGTTTCACCAGGCCGTCGCGTTCCAGACGCCGGACAGTGAGCGTGAGCATGCGCTGCGATATCCCATTGGGAATGGCACGTTGGAGCTCCTTGAAACGGCGGAGGCCGGAAGCGAGTTCGACCACAACGTAGACGGACCATTTATCGCCCAACCGGTCTAGCACGTCCCGAACGCCGCATTCGTCCTGCGGCGTCTCGCAGGTGATTACGGGCTCGGTAGCCGCCGCGGCAGTCGTCGGGGTGGTTACTGCGGTGTGCCCTGCTGACATGAAAGTGCCTCCTTATGCGATTGAGCTTTTCTCCTGAGGATGGAACCACACAGTTCAGAAGGGCTTTCCCATGATTCTGGTCACCGGCGCCTCCGGCGCGCTCGGGCAACTCGTCGCCAAGAAGCTGGCGGTACGCGACGACGTGGCGCTCGGCACCCGCACACCCCGTTCCGCTGCCGAGCGTCCCGTCGACTTCGATGCCCCGGCATCGCTCGACTTCACCGGCGTGGACACACTGCTGCTGATTTCAGCCGGGTACGGCGAGGACGACGTTGTCATCGCCCGCCACGACGCGGCCATATCCGCAGCCGAGAAGGCGGGCGTGCAGCACGTCGTCTACACCAGCCTGAGCGGTGACGGAGACCACCTGGCCTACGCACTCGCCCATCGCTGGACCGAGCGCAGGCTTCAGCAGAGTCCCTTGGCGTGGACCATCCTGCGCAATGGCCTGTACGCCGAGTTCCTCGCCGCCATCGCCGCTCCGGGCCCCGACGGGACGATCGCCGCGCCGCTGGGCGAGGGGCGCCTTGCCGCCGTTGCCCGCGAGGATCTCGCAGAGGTGGCGGCTCGCGCGGTGATTGCCCCGCACAAGCACGCGGGACGCACGTACGAGCTTGTCGGAGAGGAAGCCCTGGGCGGTGCGGAGCTGGCGGCCGCGGTCGGCAGCTCATACGAGCCCGACTCGCTCGCCCGCACCCGGGAAGCGATCACCGCGGCCAGGGAAGCCACGCCACTCCAGGTGCCGATGCTGGTCGGGACGTACTCGGCGATCGCAGCCGGCTTCCTGGACGGTAAGGGCATTGAGCACAACATGCTGGGCGAGTTGCTCGGGCGAAAGCCCCAGTCAGCGCTGGAGGTGTACACGACTTCGGTCACTGCAGCACAGCTGGCGTCGTAGACAGCTGATTCGAGAGCCGCTTCCAGCGCTTGGGCTGGTGCGGGTGTGGTCGTGTGTCCGGTCCGCCTAGCTTGATCTTTAACCTGTGCGGCGTGGACGTGGGGTCGTTGATTTCTTTGTCCGGCACTGTCACGTTGTTGGGTGGGTGTCTGGCGGCGTGACAGGGCGTGGTGCGGTCGGGTTCCGGCTGGGAGTTCAGGCCGTTGCGGGCAGGCCGGTGGCGCCGGTGATCTGCCCCCGGATGGTGAAGCGGGCGGTCATTTCGGCGCGGTAGTCGGGTGCGGCCATGAGGTGGCGGCGGGGTCGGAAGTGGAGTGAGATGCCGCTGAACGCGGACAGGAAGCGTTGTGCTCCGCCGGCGGAGCGGAAGCCCTTCATGGCCCGCTCACGCTGGCGGGTGGGCTGGTGGGAGTTCTCGGCCCGGTTGTTCAGACCTTTGTGGAGCGGTGTTCCACCGAGGGCATGACCTCACGGTGGGCCGCGCCGTAGGAGCGGAACTTGTCGGTGACGACCACCCGGGGCACCGCACCCGTCTTCTTCATCAGTCTACGGAAGAAGCGCCTGGCCGCGGCCTTGTCCCGCCTCCCCTGGACGAGGATGTCGAGCACGTTGCCGTCCTGGTCGACGGCCCGCCACAGGTACTTCCGCTCGCCGTTGATCTTGATGAAGACCTCGTCCAGATGCCATTTGCCCCCGGGCCGGGGCCGTCGGCGGCGCAGTCCGTCGGCGTAGTCCTGGCCGAACTTGGTACACCAGCGGCGAACGGTCTCGTGGGAGACGGTCACACCACGCTGGAGCATCAGCTCCTCCACCTCACGGAAGCTGAGCGGGAACCGGAAGTACAGCCACACACAGTGGGAGATGACCTCGACCGGGTAGCGGTGCCCCTTGTACGACGGCGACTCGTTCCCCACGGACAACCTCCTCCGGCACGCTCAACCAGAAGATCATCCCACCCGCTCCGTCAACGTGACAGTGCCCCCAGAGAGTGGCAACTCCACGGTCTCCACGGTGCCCTGCTCGCCGAGGCCGATCGCATTCTGGATGAGCTGGACATCGATAAGCGCGCCGAACGGCTCGGTCACGAACTCGACCACCACTCGGCTGAAATGCATGAACGGCATCCCCGACTTGCCGCACTCCGGCGGCGGCTGATCGGCAGCTGGGAGACGGAGCTGTCGGGCCCGGCGAGGTGAGGGACGACCGACACAGGCGCACCGTCCCACCCGGCCTTACGATGCAGAAGGGGAAACGGAAGGCCTCAGCGCGTCGAGCCAAGACCTTTGAGGTCCGTGTGCTCACGCTTGATCACGGAGGCACGTCCCATGGCACCTGACCGGATTCCAGGTATCGATCCCACCGCGGCTCCCAGTGGCACAGGGTGTGCGGACTGTATGGCGGGCGACGGACCGGGGTGGTGGTTCCACCTGCGTCGCTGCGCCGCCTGCGGACACATCGGATGCTGCGATTCCTCACCCGGGCAGCACGGAACGAAGCATGCCCGCGACGCGGGACATCCGTTCCTGGCCAGCTTCGAGCCGGGGGAGAGCTGGATGTGGAATGTCGAGACCGAGGAGTACTACGACGGGCCGGAGCTGCTCGCACCCGCCTCGCACCCGGCGACTCAGCCGACCCCGGGTCCGCAGGGGATGGTTCCGGCGGACTGGGAGGCGCAGCTGCGCTGAGCTTGCACGGATCGGCGCCGCGTGATCGTCACTCGTGCTCGTCATTCACGATCAGCGGGACCAGTGGAGCGGAAGCGCAGAAGTGGGTCCGTCATCCCGCCCCGTACAGCGGGGGCATCGCTCCCGCCGACGCGATGACGGCACCGGTGTGCCGGCGGAACGGGTCATCACCTCATGGCCGGCGGACAAACTGCTGGCCTGGTCAGGACGGTGAGCCCGGCTACTCCGGGGCGACCTCGCCGTTCGGGTCCGGCGGGCGGGGCGCCGAGGCGGTCGTCGGCGGTCAGGAGAGTGCCGTCGGGGACGGCGGTGACAGCAAGGGGGGTTCCCTCGCCGGCACCGCACTCGACCTCAGACCTGGCTGCCCCTCGGACGTCGTGCGAGGAAGACGAACTCCCGGCCCGCACGGTCGGGAGTGTCGCGGACGTCCTCCACCACGTAACCCTGCGCGACCAGCTCCGCTTCGACCTCATGCCGCTCACGGAAACGCAACGTCGAATCCGAGGTCGGCACCTGCCCGTCCGCGGCGAACACATAGGTCGAGCGGAATGTCACCAGCTGCCCGCTCACCTCGATCAGCTGGACCCAGCTCTCGACTGCGCCGACGCCCGGGATCTCCGTCACGCTGTATGAGGTCTCAGGCTTCCACTCCTCCCAGGCGCGCCTGGCCGGATCCCGTATCTCGAACACCAGATGACCGCCGGGGCGCAGTGCTTCGTAGGCCCCCGCAGGGTCTGCTGCCACGCCTGTGAATCGGTGATGGCCTGGGCGACGTTCGCTGTCATCGTGGCGAGGCCGACCCGCAGTGGCGGGAGGGCTGTCGCGTCACCGCAGATCCAGCGCACCTGCTCGATGCCCGGCTTGCCCCGGGCCACACCGATGGACGCCCCGGCGGGATCGACGCCGACGACCTCGATGCCGCGATCAGCCAGCAGGAGTGCGAACACACCTGTCCCGCAGCCAATATCCAGCACTCGACGCGCCCCGAACTCCTCCGTCATCCGGACGTACGCATCGAGATCGCTGCGACCAGGGTCGAGCGAGTCATAGATCGCGGCGAGCCGTGGATGCCCGAAGCACTCGTCAGCCATACGGCCGAAGGTATGCGGAGCCAACTCCGAACGGCCCCTCAGTTTTGCCGCCAACCAATGGATTTGATTGGCCACCGTCCGTGGCACGCGTCGGCTGCCTCCGCCGCTCCGGCCATCGCTTACGGCACAGTGGAGACATGAACACGGATGACAGGAGCATGTTGGCCCGGGGACACGTGGCGACCAGGCTTCCGGCCCAGGACCTGGACCGTGCGCGGCGTTTCTACTCCGAGCAGCTCGGTCTGGAGCCCGTCGACGAACGGCCCGGTGGGCTGCTGTATCGCTGCGGAGGCGCGGAGTTCGTACTGTTCCGATCGACGGGTGCCTCTCCCGGTACCTTCACTCAGATGGCGTGGGTGGTGGACGACATCGAGACAGTCGTCGCGGAGCTCAAACGGCGCGGTGTGGTGTTCGAAGAGGTCGACGTACCCGGATTTCGAACGCGGCACAGGATCGCCGAGATCGAAGGGAACTACCCCAGCAAGGGTGCACGGGGTGAACGCGGCGCCTGGTTCTGTGACAGCGAGGGGAACATGCTCGGCATCGGCGAGCCGGTCGTCTGAGGAGAGAACCTGGCCGACGCCTGGCATGAACGGGCCGTCCGGTCGGCACATTAAGCGGTCGAGTGCCGTGCGGCCCCTGGTGGGCCGTTGCACCCCAACAAGCACACGACACGCGATGATGGCCCCGTGACACAAGCCCCCTCCTCCCCTCCTCCCTTCCAGGAGCAGAGCACGCGTGACCCGGGGACCCGGACACCGCTGCGCGCGTTCCTCGCGACCGAGTCCGGCAGCGCGGCGGTGCTGCTGGCCGCCACCGTGACGGCGCTGGTGTGGGCGAACGCGGCTCCCGTGGGGTACGCATCCTTCTGGCAGACGCATCTGTCGGTGACCCTGGGATCGGCAGGGGTGTCGCTGGACCTGCGCGAGTGGGTGAACAGCGGCCTGATGACGTTCTTCTTCTTCGTCATCGGGCTGGAGGCGCGCCGGGAGTTCGACACGGGCGAGCTGCGGGAGCGGCAGCGGGTCATGCTGCCACTGGCCGCAGGACTCGCCGGCATGATCGTCCCCGTCGGCGTCTACCTCGCTTTCAACGCGGGCGGTGCCTCGGCCCACGGATGGGGTGCGGCCATGTCCACGGACACCGCATTCGCCCTGGGCATGCTGGCGATCCTGGGACGACGGTTCCCCGACGCGCTGCGCACGTTCATCCTCACCGTGACCGTGGTCGACGACCTGCTGGCCCTGGTCGTCATCGCCCTCGTCTACAGCGAGCACATCACCGTGCCCGCCCTCCTGGCGGCCGTGGCTCTGTTCGGCTTGATCCTGCTGGTCAGGGCGGCGGGCGTGCGCCGCGGATTGACGTACCTGCTGATGGGGGTCGCGACCTGGGGCGCCCTGCTCAAGTCCGGTGTCGATCCGGTGGTCGTGGGCCTGGCCATGGGGCTGCTGACCTACGCCTACCCGGCGGCGCGCAGCGACCTGGAACGCGCAAGCGATCTGTTCATCTCGTTCCGGGAGCAGCCCACACCCGAACTGGAGCGTTCGGCACGCCAGGGACTGGCCTCGGCGGTGTCGCTCAACGAGCGGCTGCAGCAGGTGTACCACCCGTGGACGAGTTATGTGATCGTGCCGCTCTTCGCCCTCGCCAATGCCGGCATCACCATCGACGCAGGACTGCTGTCGCGGGCGGCAACGTCCCCGGTCACTCTGGGCATCCTGCTCGGCTATCTGGTCGGCAAGCCGGTGGGTATCACCGGTGCCTCCTGGCTGCTTGCCCGGCTGAGCCGCAGTCGGCTGAGACCTCCGGTCGGTTGGGGCGCCCTGGCCGGGGGCGGCACGATCGCCGGGGTCGGGTTCACCGTGGCCTTGCTGATCTCCACGCTTGCCTTCGAGGGAGACCGGCTCGAAGAGGCGAAGCTGGGCATCCTGAGCGCGGTGATCTGTTCCTTCCTCGCAACCTGCGCCGTGGCGACGGCGATCAGGCTCCTGTCGCCGCACAGGCGTGCACGGGCACTGCTCGGCACCGCCGAGAGGGTGATCGATCTCGCGGTCCCGGTCGACCCCGCTCGTGACCACGTCCGGGGCCCGATGAACGCCCCGGTGACACTGGTGGAGTACGCCGATTTCGAATGCCCCTACTGCGGCCAGGCCGAACCCGTGGTCCGCGACCTTCTCGCCGACTTCGGTGATCTGCGCTACGTGTGGCGGCATCTGCCGCTCACCGACGTCCATCCCAGCGCGCAACTCGCCGCCGAGGCGGCCGAGGCCGCGGCGGAGCAGGGAGCCTTCTGGCAGATGCACGACCGGCTCCTGGAGCACCAAGGCGCGCTCCAGGCGTCCGACCTGAAGCGCTACGCGGACGAACTGGGCCTGGACGCCAAGCGCTTCCATCGCAGTTTGCGCACCCACGCGGGGGCCGGCCGGGTCGCCAAGCACATGGAGTCGGCCGATCTGAGCGGGGTGTCTGGAACTCCCACCTTCTTCATCAACGGCCTGCTGCACCGCGGCGCCTACGACATCGACGCATTGTCCGCCGCAGTGCGAACAGCCCGTGCGCGCGCAGGACTGAGGCGGTAGATCTGCCGGACGGCACCGGTGGCAGCACGGCGTTCCTGCAGCAGCCGGACTCGAGGAAGGCTTCGCGGCTGTCGGCTCTGCGTTCCCAGCGGGTGCGGAGGCGTTCGAAGCCTGAAGCCAGGCAGAAGTTGCGTTCGACCACCCGTCTGTCGGGACGATCCGTTGCGATCTGCGCGGCGGGCCGGGGCGGTCCACGGTGAGAGGTGATGCCTCTCAATCGGCTGGGTCTGGTTGTCCACCAAGGCAGGCCCGCCGCCGTCGCGGCGGCGGGTCGGCCCGCCTGTGGTGTGCCGCTCGCGGCATCGCCTGCACCGATATCGACGTGTGGCGGGAGGGGGAACCGCGGCACGGAGGCCAGGAAGAGGCCGAGGCGGCGGGCCATCCTGGGTCGAGGCGCGGCGCCGGGAGCAACTGGAGGCCGAGCGTGCCGAGCGCCAGGCAGCCGTCCCGCAGGCCCGCGCCGAAGCCGTGGCACCGGTCGCCGCGCCGGAACCGCTGCCGCTGGTCGTGTGCCCACGCCGCGCCCCGTCGCTGACCCGAAGCCCGAGGACGACGGCGCCGCCGTCGCCTGGGTGGGTGAGCAAGGCGTGCGCTACTACGCAGGCGGGCGCGCCCTGACCCGCTCCTCCGCGCTCGCCGAGGCCCAGGCGGTCCAGTGGGCGAACGTCCGCAGCCGTCTGGCCGTCGCCCGAGCCATGTACCG
>NZ_JBICXE010000033.1:79153-91661 GCF_043200155.1 Streptomyces sp. NPDC048473 | reverse complement strand
CCGGCCCTACTACCCGCATTAGGATGTGACCCAGCTCCTATGGGTGGCATCACATCCACGCGGCCATTTCCACGGCCTCTACAGGGCTTCGGCGAGCAGGTCGCGTGCCGCGAAGCGCAGTGCGACGGCTTTGCCCAGGCCCCTGGACGAGCCTGTGACCAGCGCGGTTTTGCCGCGGAGGTCCACGCCTACGCCTTCCTTCTGTTTCGGATGGGTTCGCCGTACGGCGATGGGGGGTGCGGCGCCGCCCCACGCGCGGGCAGGGGGCGGCGCCGCGGGCGAGAGCGCCGAAGGGGGGTCAGCGCTCGCTGTCGAGGTGGTGCATCTGGGCCTCGGCATAGCGGGTGCCGGCGGCGGCGCCGGCGGGGACGGCCTGCTCGATGGCGGACAGGTCGTCGCCGGTGAGGGCGAGATCCTGGGCGCCGAGGGCCTCGGTGAGGCGCTCGCGGCGGCGGGCGCCGACGAGCGGGACGATGTCCTGGCCCTGGGCGGCGACCCAGGCGATGGCGACCTGGGCGACACTGGCGCCCTTGGCCTCGGCGACCTTGCGCAGGGCATCGACCAGGGCGAGGTTGTGGTCGAGGTTGTCGCCCTGGAAGCGGGGGCTGACAGCACGGAAGTCGGGGCCTGCGAACTGTCGGGCCTTGCTCCAGTGGCCGGAGATCAGGCCGCGGGAGAGTACGCCGTAAGCGGTGATACCGATGCCCAGCTCACGGGCGGTGGGCAGAATCCCGTCCTCGATGCCGCGGGAGACCAGGGAGTACTCGATCTGCAGATCGGCGATGGGGTGCACGGCCTGGGCCCGTCGCAGGGAGTCCGCGCCGACCTCGGACAGGCCGATGTGGCGGACGAGGCCCGCCTGGACCATCTCGGCGATGGCGCCGACGGTGGCGCCGTCCGTCACGACGCTCGACGAGGGCCGCGACCGGGCTTACGAGCCCGAGGCGATCTTCGCGGGCTTCATCCCCGGCCGTAACCAGCGAGGAGACATCGACGCAGGACTCGCCCAGGCCGACGTACAGATCGATGCCGCGTACACCTATGCGGCCAACAATCACAACCCGATCGAGCCGTCGGCCACCACCGCGGTGTGGGACGGGGACGAGCTCACCCTCCATGACGCGACACAGGGGGTGTCGGCCACCCAGCTCACCGTCGCCACGCTGCTGGGCCTCACCCCGTCCAAGGTCCGGGTCATCTCCCACTTCGTCGGCGGCAGCTTCGGCTGCAAGGCCATGATCTGGGCGCACCCGGCGCTCAGCGCGCTCGCCGCCCGACACGTCGGGCGACCGGTCAAGCTCACTCTGACGCGTGAGCAGATGTTCACGTCGGTCGGCCACCGCGAAGAGCAGGAGCAGCGCATCACCCTCGGTGCGACCGAGGAGGGCCGCCTCACGGCGCTGCGGCACCACAAGCTGTCGCCCACCTCCCACTTCGACAACTGGGCCGAACCCTCCCTCGGCGTCGCGTCCCAGATCTACGCCTGCCCGAACTACGAAGGCGTCTACCGGCTGATTCGCGCCAACACCATGACGCCGACCTTCATGCGCGCTCCTGGTGAGGCGTCAGGGATGTTCGCCCTCGAAAGCACCATGGACGAACTCGCCTACCGGCTGGGCCTGGACCCCCTCGAACTGCGGCTGCGCAACCACACCGACGTCGACCCCAACACCGGCAACCCCTGGTCGAGCGACGGGCTCACCGAGTGCCTTCGGCGCGGTGCCGAGCGCTTCGGCTGGCAGCGCCGCAACCCCGAACCCCGTTCGCACCGCGACGGGAACTGGCTCATCGGCTACGGCATGGCAACCGCCGGCTATCCCGTCTACGGGCCGAACAACCCGCAACGGGCCCGCGCCCGGATCTACGCCGACGGGAGCGCTGTCGTCCAGGCCGCGACGCCCGACTTCGGCACCGGCGTCGCCACGGTGATGACCCAGGTCGCGGCCGACGCACTCGGCATCCCGATCGAGCGCTGCCGGTTCGAGGGCGGCGACACCATGCTGCCCACCATCGCCGCCGCTGTCGGCTCGTCCGGCTCCGGCATGATCAGCGCCGCCGTCCACACCGCGGCCACCAACCTGCGCGACCAGCTCGTCGCTCAAGCCGTCGCCGACACCCAGTCTCCACTGCACGGCGCCGACCCCGACTCGATCACCGTACGGGGCGGCCGCATGATGCCGGCCGACCGGTCCGACACCTCGGAGAGCTACAGCGAGTTGCTGCAGCGCAACTTGCTGCCCGACACCGAGGCGATGGGAGCCTGGTCTCCCTCGACCCAAACCGCCCACTACGGATTGATGACCTTCGGCGCCCAGTTCGCCGAGGTCGCCGTCGACGCCGACCTCGGCGTGGTCCGGGTCCGTCGCATGGTCGGCGCCTTCGCCCCCGGGCGGATCCTCAACCCCAAGACGGCCCGCAGCCAGCTGATGGGCGGCATGATCTGGGGTCTCGGCCAGGCACTCCTCGAAGCGAACTACATGGACCCGCTCCGCGGCCGCTGGGTCGCGTCCAGCCTGGGCGACTACCTGGTCCCGGTCAACGCCGACGCTCCCGAGATCGACGTGGAACTCATCGAGGTCGAGGACAGGATCGTCAACCCGCTCGGCGTCAAGGGCGTCGGAGAAGTCGGCCAGGTCGGCGCGGCCGCGGCCATCGCCAACGCGATCCACCACGCCACCGGCCGACGCGTACGCAAAATGCCCATCACCATCGAAGACCTGCTCTGAACAGGGCCTCGGCGCCATGGGATTCGTGACTCCCGAAGAGCACTTCACCCGGCACCGCGGACCGCCGTCCCCCGCTCACCGGGTGAGCGCGTCGACGGGCGCGAGGCGAAGCCAGGGGCGCAGCCGTTCCAGGTCGGCGGCGAGGGCCAGCAGCCGCTCCTCGCCGCCGGAGGGGGCGACCAGCTGAACGGCATACGGCGAGCGGTCCGCTCCCTCCGGGGCACCGAAGGGCACCGCGGCGGCCGGCCAGCCCGCGAGGTTCCAGGGCGGGGTGAAGGGGCTGAACCGGCTGTTGGCGAGCAGATTCGCCGTCCAGCCCCGGCGGTGCCAGTCCTTCGCCGCCGGGGCGGGCCGGGCGAGCGCCGGGGTGAGCAGCACGTCGTGGCGGTCGAAGAACGGGAGCACGCGGTCGCGCAGTTGTGACCTGTGGTCGGTGCGCGGCAGTGAAGTACGTACCACCAGGCGGCCGATGGCGGCATGACGACGGGTGCGTGGTGCGAGCCGCCCGGGGTCGAGGCCGGCAGCCTCGGCCGCCGTGCCGGCGGTCCATCGTGCGGCCGCGGCGGCACCCAGCCACCAGGGGTAGGGCGGGTCGGCGGCCTCGACGTGGTGACCCGCCTCGCTGAGCAGGCGGGCGGCGTCGCGGGCGGCCCGGGCCCAGTCGCGGCTGACGCCGACGCCAGGGACGGGGCTGCGGGTGGAGACGGCTATGCGCAGCGGTCCGCTCGCCGAAGGTTCGGGGGACGGCTTTTCCACACCGGCAAGCACCTGGTACATCAGCCTGGCGTCCGCGACGGTGGTGGCGATGGGGCCGTTCTCCGCCATGCCGTACCAGCCGTTGGTGCCCAGCTCGCACGGCACCGTCCCCGCGCCCGGCTTGAGACCGACCAGCCCGCAGCACGCGCAGGGGATGCGGATGGATCCCATCCCGTCGGCTCCGAGCGCGATCGGTGCCAGCCCTGCGGCGACCGCCGCAGCGCTTCCGCCGGAGGAGCCACCGGAACTGCGAGTCGGCTCCCAGGGGTTACGGGTGACGCCGTGCGCGCCGTCTGTCGTACCGAAGACGCACAGTTCGGGAACATGGGTGAGGCCGATGACGACGGCCCCGGCAGCACGCAGGCGGCGGACGGTCTCGTGGTCGGCGGTGGCGGGTGCGGTGGGCGAGGCCGCGCTGCCGTTGCGGGTGGCCTGACCGGCGACCGGGACGTTGTCCTTGACCGCGACGGGCACGCCCGCGAGCGGCAGGTCTCTGAGGTCCTTGCGGCCGGCGAGAGCATCTGCGGCGGCCGGCGCCTCCTCGTCCAGCACGGCCCGGAAGACTCCGAGGCGTTTGTCGAGCCGCCGGATACGTTCCAGGTGCTCAGCAACGATCTGACGCGGCGTCACCTCGCCGCGCCGTACGGCGTCGGCGATCTCGACGGCGGTGCAGCCGGTCCATCCCGTCACACGTACTCCCAAGTGATGTGCGAATGTCGCGGAGAGCGTAGGCGGCAAACCTGCGGGGCGGAAGGGCGTCCATGAGCCGGCCGCGTTGCCGAGGTCGAACAGGGAGCCGACCACCGCGGGGCGAAATGGCGCCCGAGCGACCCCGACCAGACATTCATGATCGCTTCACCGGGAAGTCGGTCAGGTCGCACCACAAGCTGACACACGACACCTAACGTCTTTGGTTCAGACCAGTTATGCATCTGTTATGCAGCCGGATCGGAAATCCCGGACCGTCATCCCCGGGCCAGAGAACAAGGACCCCCCGTGAGACTCACCCCTCTCGTGATCGCCGCGACGTCCGTCGCGCTCGTCTCCCCGACCGTCGCGCAAGACCGGTCCCCTGTCACCCACACCCCGGCCGCACCCGGCGTCAGCGTCCCGGGCGGGCGGTACGAGCACTCGGTCGAGCTGAAGTTCCGGGCCGAGCGCGGGACCACCGTCCGCTACACGCTGGACGGTACGACCCCGACCCGTGACAGTCGCGTCCACTCCCCCGGCCGTCCGCTGCGGATCAAGCAGGACACCAACGTCACGGCAGTCGCCTTCCGCGGCAGGCAGAGCAGCGTCCCGGTGTCGTACGGCTACCTGATCAAGTCCCGGGAGAAGCCGCTCGCCCGCCTCGTCGTCATGTCCGATGTACACGTCGGCAGCCATGCCGGCGCCGACAAGAAGTACGAAAGCTTCTTCGACACCATCGGGTCGATCTTCCCCGAGCCGGACGCGATCCTGTCCAACGGCGACATGATCAACGACAACGGCGACGGCAAGGGCCCCGACCACAGAATCGTCTCCGAGATCTTCCGGGCCAACCTCGCCCGCAAGGGCATGACCGGCACCCAGTTGCTGATCTCCAACGGCAACCACGACGCGAGCCTCGCGGCGATACGGGCCGGATACCCCGAGGCGTGGTTCCCCGACTCGGGCGGCGGCTACTACGAGTCCGAAGTGAAGGGCCTGCACGTCCTCACGGTCAACACCGAGACGTACAACTCCAGCACGGCCCAGCGCACTTGGCTGAAGGAGCGGCTCGCCACGATCACCGCCGACCCGGCCTACGCGGGCAAGCCCGTCCTGGTCCAGGGGCACCGGCCCACCACCGGGACGACCATGGACGGCCAGCAGGCATCCAACCCGCGGCTGGCGGAGGATCTGAGCGCCTTCCCGCAGGCCATCCTCTTCTCCGGCCACTCGCACCTGAACATCAACGACGACCGTTCGATCCACCAGCGGGACTTCACTTCGGTCAACGACGGTTCGATGTCGTACGTCGAGATCGATCACGGCTACCAGATGGTCACCGAGGACGGCCTCGCCGACCGCTTCGAGTCGCCGACCGCGCAGGCGCTCTTCGTCGAGGTCCACAAGGACCGTACGGAGATCGCGCGGGTGAACATGGCCGCGGACAAGCACGACATCTACACCGGCGGCCAGTGGTCGGCGAGCTGGCAGCCGCCGTACGCCAGCGCGGGCACCCTGAGCGGCCCCACCTGGACCGTGCGCCTGAAGGGTTCGACGAACCAGCAGATCAAGGACAACTTCCGCTACACGGACGCCGAACGCAACACCGTGGCCCCGAAGTTCACCACCCGCGAGCCGCTGTCCCGGGTGCACGACGCGAAGGGCGGCACGGCGCTGCGGATCGCGCAGGCCGAGGACGACCAGATGGTGCACCACTACAACGTGGACATCACCGACGCGTCGACGGGTGCCTCGGTCGTCTCGTCCAAGCTCCTCTCGGACTTCTACTTCACGCCCCGGCCGAACACCCTCGACATCCCGGTGCCGGGTGCGGTCGAGGGCGGCCGGTATGTGGCGCGGGTCGTCGCCGTCGACGCGTACGGGAACGCCTCCCCGGCCGAGTCGCTGACGTTCCGCAAGTAGCGCGGTCGGGACCGGGCGGCTCCCTCCCTGGGGTGCCGTCCGGTCCCTGTCCCGCCGGGTGGTCAGGTCGTGTCGGGGTCGACCGCGGCCCGGCCCTTGGCGCGCTTGCCGACGACGGCTGCCGCCGCGACCGCGCTGCCCGCGAAGGCAAGGGCGACCATCCATGGCTGGTTGAAGGCGTGGCGGGTGGCCTCGTCGACGGAGTACCTGCCGGGGCCGATCAGGCCGATCGCCGCAGCGGTGAAGCCGAGGAAGGCCGGGTACTCGTACCCGCCGCCCTGCGCGAAGAATCCGGCGGGTGCGTGGACGGCCACGGCGCCCGCCATCGCCCCGGCCGCGGCCGCACCGGCCGCCGGGGTCGCGAGGCCGAGGGCCAGCAGTGCGCCGCCGCCTGCCTCGCCGAGCCCTGCGGCGACCGCGCTGTGCTTCGGCGGATGGAAGCCCATGGCCTCCATCGCGGCGGTGGTTCCTTCGATGCCTCCGCCACCGAACCAGCCGGCCAGCTTCTGGGTGCCGTGCGCGGCCAGTACCGCGCCGGTGCCGACGCGCAGGGCGAGCAGGCCGAGGTCACGTCGGTCGAGGCAGGCCATGGGAGTCTCCGCAGGGGTTCGGGGGTCAGTGCGCTTCGGCGCGCCACCCGACGCGCCGTGGCGGGCGGGTGCCGCGGTTCCACTCTCCGTGGCGCGGGGCACCGACGTGTCCTGGTGTTACGCCGTCCGAGGGACGAGCGCACTCGCGGCTCTGCGACGAACGTCATTATGCAACTTGTTGCACAATGACGTTTCGGTGGTCTACAACTGGCGCAACGACACTGCGCGAGGAGCCGCCTCATGAGCCCGTACCCGAATCTGCTGAGCCCGCTCGACCTCGGGTTCACCACCCTCCCCAACCGGGTGCTGATGGGGTCGATGCATATCGGTCTGGAGGAGGTCGAGCGTGGCTTCGAGCGGATGGCTGCCTTCTACGCCGAACGCGCCCGGGGCGGCGTCGGCCTGATGGTCACCGGCGGCATCGCCCCGAACGCCCGCGCCTGCTCCTTCCCCGGCGGCGCCAAGATGACCACCGAGGCGGAGGCCGAGCAGCATGCGCGGGTCACCGCCGCCGTGCATGAGGCGGGCGGCCGGATCGCCATGCAGATCCTGCATTTCGGCCGGTACGCACACCATCCCGATCTGGTTGCGCCGAGCGCGATCCAGGCGCCGATCAGCGCATTCACTCCGCACGCCCTCACGGACGACGAGGTCGAGGAGACCATCGAGGACTTCGCCAGGGCCGCCGGGCTCGCGCAGCGTGCCGGGTACGACGGTGTCGAGATCATGGGCTCCGAGGGCTATCTGATCAATGAGTTCATCGCCGCCGCCACCAATCACCGCACCGACCGCTGGGGCGGCTCGTACGAGAACCGCATCCGGTTCCCCGTCGAGATCGTGCGCCGGGTCCGTGAGCGGGTCGGCAGCGATTTCATCCTGATATACCGGCTCTCGATGCTGGATCTGGTGCCCGGCGGTTCCTCGCTGGAGGAGGTTGTACAGCTCGCCCGCGAGATCGAGGCCGCCGGCGCGACGATCATCAATACGGGGATCGGCTGGCACGAGGCCCGTATCCCCACCATCGCCACCTTGGTGCCACGCGGTGCCTACACCTGGGTCACCGAAAAGGTGCGCGGCGCCGTCTCCGTGCCGCTGGTGACGAGCAACCGCATCAACACGCCCGAGGTCGCCGAGGAGATCCTCGCCTCGGGGCGGGCGGACATGGTGTCGATGGCCCGGCCGTTCCTCGCCGACCCGGACTTCGTCGTCAAGGCGTCCGAGGGCCGCGCCGATGCGATCAACACCTGCATCGGCTGCAACCAGGCATGCCTGGACCACATCTTCAGTGGCCAGGTCACCTCCTGCCTGGTCAATCCGCGCGCCTGCCACGAAACCGAACTCACTCTGTCGCCGACCCGCACCGTCAAGCGGGTGGCGGTCGTGGGTGCCGGGCCCGCCGGTCTCGCATGCGCCGTCTCGGCGTCCGAGCGCGGCCATGAGGTGACTCTCTTCGACGCGGCCGACGAGATCGGCGGCCAGCTGAATGTGGCGCGCCGGGTTCCCGGCAAGGAGGAGTTCAACGAGACGCTGCGCTACTTCCGTACCCGGCTCGCGGAGGAGAAGGTCGAACTGCGGCTCGGTACGCAGGCCACGGCCGATGTGCTCGAAGACTTCGACGAGGTCGTCCTCGCCACCGGTGTCACGCCCCGCTCCCCCGCAATACCGGGCCAGGACCACCCCAGCGTGGTCAGCTACCTCGATGTCCTGCGTGACGGGGCGCCGGTCGGCGACCGGGTCGCGATCATCGGGGCGGGCGGGATCGGCTTCGACGTCGCCGAGTTCCTGACCGACTCGGGCGATGCGGCAAGCCTCGACCCGGAGGTGTTCTTCCGGCAGTGGGGCGTCGACACCGATTACCGCGACCGGGGCGGTCTGGGCGCCCCGGAGCGTCCGAAGACACCGCGCACCGTCCATCTGATCCAGCGCAAGGCCGGCAAGGTCGGCGCGGGGCTGGGCAAGACGACCGGGTGGATCCACCGCACCGAGCTGCGGCACCGCGGCGTCACGATGATCGCGGGCGCCGCCTACGACCGGATCGACGACGACGGACTGCACCTCACGGTCGACGGCGAACAGCACCTTCTGCCGGTCGACACGGTGGTGCTCTGTGCCGGCCAGGAGCCGCGCCGCGAGCTGTACGAGTCGCTGCTCGCCGCGGGCCGCCCGGCGCATCTGATCGGCGGCGCCGATGTGGCCGCCGAACTGGATGCCAAGCGCGCGATCCGCCAGGGCACGGAGCTCGCGGCTTCGCTGTGACGGATCCGAAAACCCCTGGCCCGGGGGTTTCCGTCCGGCCCGGCCCCTCCGTCATGGGGCCACTGCCCGGCCGTCCTTAGGATGCACCCCATGTCACTCCCGCATGCGATCCTCACCGCCCTGCTCGAAAAGCCGTCGTCGGGGCTGGAGCTGACCCGCAGGTTCGACCGGTCGATCGGCTATTTCTGGTCTGCCACGCACCAGCAGATCTACCGCGAGCTGGGGAAGCTGGAGCAGGCCGGGCAGATCCGGGCGCTGCCGTCGCAGCAGCCCGCCCGTGGGCAGAAGAAGGAGTACGAGGTGCTGCCCGCGGGCCGGGAGGCGCTGTCCGCATGGGTGGCCCGCTCCGAGGACCCCAAGCAGATCCGGGATCCGCTGCTCCTGCGCATGCGGGCGGCGGCGGTCGTCGGGGCACCCGGCCTGGATGCGGAGCTGCGCCGCCATCTGGGGCTGCACCATCGGCAGCTGGCGGAGTACCTGGAGATCGAGGAGCGGGACTTCCCGCCCGAGCGGAACTCCGACGAGGACCGGCTGCGGCATCTGGTTCTGCGTGGCGGCATCGATCTGGAGAACTTCTGGATCGGCTGGCTGACGCGGGCACTGGCCCAGGACGAGGAGCCTAGTCCGTAGGTGGGTTGCTTTTGTACGTGACAGTCCGGTGGGCAGCTGTCACGTGTTCGCGACATGCCCCCGGCGGGCGGCGAGCGTCGCTTCCACGTGATTACGGTCCGCCTACCGGAGTCCGGCCCAGTTCCGGTCGCAGCGTCGGCTGGTCCATCGGCCCTCGGCTCCCGATCACGACGCGAGACGGTGTTCCGGCACCGGACTTCGGCTCGGCCATGGCCCGGTCGACGGCGGTCGTGGTCTCCGCCTGTGCGCGGCTGAGCAGAATCACGCCCCGTACCGCCGCGGCCGTACCGAGCAGGGCGGGGATCAGGCTGATCGTGCCGCCCTGGAGGCGTTCGCCGAGCAGGGCCAGGCCGATGGCGGCCGCGGCGACCGGATTGGCGAGGGTGACGACGGCCAGCGGCGCGCCCAGGCCGCCCCGGTAGGCGGTCTGGGAGAGCAGCAGCCCGCTCATCGCGAACGCGGAGACGAGGAGCGCGACGATCACCAGGCGCCAGCTGAACAGCGGGCCGGTGTGGTCGGTGACGGAGACGGTCAGGGTCTGGGTGAGCGCGGAGGCGACTCCGGAGGTGATACCGGACGCCGCCGCGTGCCGCAGGCCGGGGCGTGCTCCAGGGCGGCTGAGTCCGGCGACGACGGCCATGGTCGCGGCGCCGACGGCCAGGGCTTCGGCGAGGCTGAGCGTTTCGTGCGGAGCGGCGCCGCCCGCGGTCATCAGCAGGGCGCCGAGACCGAGCAGGGTGAGGATCGTGCCGCGCCATTCGATCCTGGTGACCCGGCGTCCGGCGGCCCTGGCGCCCAGCGGGACAGCGGCGACCAGGGTGAGGGCGCCGAGCGGCTGGACGAGGGTGAGCGGGCCGTACTTGAGCGCCGCGACATGCAGCAGCGCGCCACCGGCGTTCAGTCCGACCGCCGACCACCAGGCGCCGCGACCGAGCAGCTCCAGGACCCCGGCATCCGGCTCGGTGCGCCCGGCGAGCCGGGCCTGCGCCACCGCGGCCGAGGCATACGCGGCGGCGGAGATCAGGGACAGCGCGACGGCTATCAGGGTGGCGTTCATCGCCGGGTCCCGGACGAGGCGTACGAGGATGCGGAGCGGGCCTGCGGTGCGGCGTAGGCGGTCGGCACCGCGGGCTCGGCGGGCCGGGGCACGGCCGTCAGCACGGACTCACTCGCCGTGGCAGGCCACGGGATGTGCGCCCGTACCTGCTCCGTGCGCTTCAGCGGCAGCGCCGCGAACGCCACAGCGAGGAGCGCGGAGACCACGATCGAGTCGAGCCAGTAGTGGTTGGCCGTGCCGACTATCACCAGCAGCGTGACGAGCGGATGCAGCAGCCACAGCCAGCGCCACCGGGTGCGGGTGGCGACGATCAGCCCGACGGCGACCATCACCGCCCAGCCGAAGTGCAGCGAGGGCATCGCGGCGAACTGGTTCGCCATCGAGTCGGTCGCCGGCGTCGCTCCGTACACCGTCGGTCCGTACACCTGGCCGGTGTCGACGAGTCCGGCGGCGGCCAGCAGCCTCGGCGGGGCGAGCGGGAACAGCAGATGGAGTGCGAGCGCTGCGCCGGTGAGCGCGGCGAGGATGCGGCGCGACCAGACGTAGTGGCGCGGGCGGCGCCAGTAGAGCCACACGAGGAAGAGCAGCGTGGCCGGAAAGTGCACGGTCGCGTAGTAGGTGTTCGCGAGGTGGATCAGCGTCTCGTCGTGCAGCAGCAGACTCTGCACGGTGCCCTCGCCGGGCAGGTGCACGGACCGTTCGAAGTCCCAGACGTTTCCGGCGTTGCGATACGCCTCCTCGACGTGACCGTTCGCGGCCTGCCGGCCGAGCTTGTAGATCACGAAGAGTCCCACGACGAGAAGAAGCTCGCGGACGAGGGGCGGTCGGGCAGAACTGTCCGGCTCCTGATCTGCGGGCTCGCTACCGGCGTACATCACCCGGTGCCCCTTTGCTGACGAAGCAGTGTTACGACGGCATGGTCCAGTCCATGCCGCATCGATACGCCAGTGTACCGATACGCGAACGTATCGGTACACGTGCGTTTCGGTACACTGGCGTATCGATGGACCTCGTCGCAGAATCGCTGAGAGGGAAAACGCATGTCGCCGCAGGAAGCCGCGCAGGAACCGGCACACACGCCGCGCCGCTCGAAGATCACGCCGGAGCGGGCGCAGGAGTTCTACGTGGCCGTGCTCGACATGCTGAGAGAGTCCGGCTACGAGGCCCTCACCATGGAGGGGGTCGCCTCGCGGACGCGCTGCGGCAAGTCCACGCTCTACCGGCAGTGGGGCTCCAAGCCCGAACTGGTCGTGGCGGCGCTGCACGGCACTCGGCGGGTACTGCTTCCGCACATCGACACCGGCACACTGGCAGGGGATCTGCGCGAGGCGGCCCGGGCCATCGGTGCGGGCTCGGGCCGCGACACCCCGCTGATGCACGCTCTCAGCCATGCCGCGCTGCAGAGCCCCGAGCTGCTGTGCGCGCTGCGTGAGGCGCTGATACTGCCGGAGATCGCGGCGATCGAAGCGATGGTCCGGCGCGGCGCGGAGCGCGGCGAGATTCCGGCGGACACTCCCGCAGCGGAGTTCGTCTCCGTGCAGCTGCTGGGCGTGATGCGTGCCCGGCCGCTGCTGGAGGGGAAGTTCGCGGATGAGGCATATCTCACCCGCTTCGTGGAGAACGCCATCCTTCCCGCACTTGGACTGGACGCATCCGCGCCCTAGCCCCGACAGACGTGGGCCGTTGTCCGAGCGGATGACGACGGCCCGCTCGCGCCGCACCGTGGGGACGGGGGCGGCGCACCATCCGGGCGGGCGGGGCCGGGGCCGCTACTAGCCCCGCCCCCCGGGGTGCGTCCCCGGAGCGGCTCACGCACCGGCGCCACGGCGCCCCCAACCCCACCACCAAAACCCAAAAAAAGATGGTGTGGAGTAAAAACC
>NZ_JBICXE010000033.1:0-79143 GCF_043200155.1 Streptomyces sp. NPDC048473 | reverse complement strand
GCCGTGGTCCTCGCGTTTGCCGCCGCCCCGCTCGCGCCGCACGGTGGGGAGGGGGGGGGCGCACCACCGGGGCGGCGGGCCACTCCTCAGTAAGTCGCCGCCCGCCCGTGTTTCCTTCCCGGTCGCTCATCCCGCTCGGCCGAAGCGGCGACCATTCCGCCACTACCATGCCAAACAAACGATTGGTAGCTTTACGGACCCGATCGGCATGCACTTCGGCCACAGCAGAGGCGGACCATGGACATCGGCAATCCCATCGACTTCACGGGACGCGCAGTGCTCGTCACCGGCGGCACGAAGGGCATCGGTGCCGCGATCACCGAGGCCTTTCTCTCCGCCGGCGCGGATGTACTGATCTGCGGGCGCAGCCGGCCGACAGAGCTCCCGGGCAGCGGCACCCGGCAGCCGCACTTCCGCGCAACCGATGTCCGCGACCCGGCGGCCGCCGCGGCGCTGGTCGACACGGCGGTCGAACGGTTCGGGCGGCTGGATGTGCTCGTCAACAACGCGGGCGGCTCCCCCGATGCCGACGCGGCCACCGTTTCGCCGCGGTTCGTCGAGAAGATCGTCGCGCTCAATCTGCTGGCCCCGTTCTATGTGGCACAGGCCGCCAACCGGATCATGCAGGGCCAGAGCGAGGGCGGCTCGGTCATCAACATCGGCAGCGTCTCCGCGCACACCCCCCAGCCGGGCACGGCCGCCTATTCGGCGGCGAAGGCCGGCCTGCTGGCACTGACCCGGGCACTGGCTCTCGAGTGGGCGCCGAAGGTGCGCGTCAACCACATCACGACCGGGCTGATCCGCACCGAGAGCGCGGCATCGGTGTACGGGCAGGACGGTGGCGCCGCGGTGGCCGGGGTGATTCCGATGCGACGGATGGCCGTGCCGGACGATGTGGCGCGTGCGTGCCTGTATCTGGCGGGCGGTCTGGCTCCGTACGTCAATGGCGCCGATCTGGCGGTGCACGGCGGGGGCGAGGTGCCGGCCAGGTTCCTCGCCGCAAAGGGCGGACAGGGCGGCTGAGGCACGGGAATTGCGGTGAGCGACGGATCACCGGCGGCGGGCACCGGCGCGCCGAAGGCGGACATGCGCACGGACGATCATTCTCGTCCCCTTGACGATATCGACCTTCCCCTCTTATCGTCTTCATGACGAGAACAAGGGGGATCCCGACATGGCCGACATCACCCGGCGCTTCGGCTGGCGCCATCTGCGCTCCGCACCCACTGCCCACATCCGCCACCACAACCGCGGCCAACTCGCCCACGACGGGCCGGGGCTGAGTTTCTGGTACCGGTCACTGACCGCCGCACTTTCGGAAGTGCCGGTCAACGACCGGGAGTTGGCGATGGCCTTCCACGCCCGGACGTCCGACTTCCAGGACGTCACCGTGCAGGCCACCGTGACGTACCGGATCAGCGACCCGGCCGAGGCCGCCGCCCGCCTGGATTTCTCCGTCGACCCGGACACCGGGGTCTGGCGCGGCGCACCGCTGGAGCAGATCGCCACGCTGCTCACCGAGACCGCTCAGCAGCACACCCTGGACGTACTGGCCCGGACAGCGCTGGCCGTGGCCCTGGTCGACGGAGTCGCCTCGGTACGTGACCGGGTCGCGGCGGGGCTCGCCGCCGAACCCCGGCTGCCCGCCACCGGAATCGACGTGGTCGCGGTGCGGGTGGTCGCCATCCGGCCCGAGGCCGAGGTGGAGCGCGCCCTGCGCACCCCCGCCCGCGAGCAGATCCAGCAGGAGGCCGACCGGGCCACCTACGAGCGCCGTGCCGTGGCCGTGGAACGGGAACGGGCCATCGCCGAGAACGAGCTCGCCAGCCAGATCGAACTGGCCCGCCGCGAGGAGCAGTTGGTCGAGCAGCGCGGCACCAACACCCGCCGCGAGGCCGAGGAGAACGCCGCGGCCGACAAGGTACGCGCCGAGGCCGAGGCGGCACGCAAGGTGCGGCTGGCCCGGGCCGAGGCCGAGGCCGCCCGCGAGGTCGGCGCCGCACGCGCGGAGTCCCAGGCTGCCTGGCTGCGGGTGCACGGCGAAGTGGACGCCGCGACCCTGCACGCCCTGGCGGCGACCAGGCTCGCCGAGAACCTGCCGCGCATCGACAGCCTCACCCTCTCCCCCGACGTCCTCACCAGCCTGCTCAGCAAGCTCGGCAGGACCGGTCCGGAGCCCCGGGCATGAGCCTCGCCCCGCGCGCTGTACTGGTCCACCGCACCACCGAGTACGAGGAGTTGCTGGCCCGGCACGGCACGCACGGCCAGGCCGCGTTCTTCCTCTCCAGCCGTGGCCGGTCCATCGACGAGGTGGCCCTGCGGCACCGGCACACCCAGCAGGCGCTCGCCGATGTGGCGGCGGCCGTACCGCTCCAGTGGCGCCAGTCTCGGGTGGAGCGCGCCGATCTCGACCGTTTCCTGTTCGCGCCCGAGGACGTGGTGGTCGTCGTCGGACAGGACGGACTCGTCGCCAACGCCGCCAAGTATCTGTCTGGCCAGCCCGTCGTGGGCATCGACACCGACCCCGGACGCAATCCGGGCGTGCTCGTACGCCACCGGCCCTCCGACGCGGCCGCCCTGCTCCGGGCGGCCGCATCCCCCGGCGGCGCGGCGGACGAACTCACCATGGTCGAGGCGGTCGCCGACGACACCCAGCGCCTCCTCGCCCTCAACGAGATCTACCTCGGGCCGCCCGGCCACCAGACCGCCCGCTACCGGCTCGGCCCCGACGCGCCCGATGCCCCCACCGAACCGCAGGCCTCGTCCGGCGTCCTGGTCGGCACGGGCACCGGAGCCACGGGCTGGCTCCGCTCACTGTGGCAGGAACGCCACAGCGCCCTGCGGCTCCCGGCACCCACCGACCCGCGGCTGCTCTGGTTCGTCCGCGAGGCCTGGCCCTCGCCCGCGACCGGCACCTCACTGGTCGCGGGCGAACTGGGGCGTGGTCAGGGGCTGAGGCTCGCCGTCGAGTCCGACCGGGTGGTGGTCTTCGGTGACGGGATGGAGACGGACGCGCTGGAACTGGCATGGGGTCAGACGGTTCGGCTGGGCATCTCGGACACATCGCTGCGGCTGACCGTCTGACGGCCCGAACCAGGCACTTCACGAGGGCAGTTGTTGCGCCGGTACCGCTCTCCTCCGTCGAGGACGAGCGGGCACCTGCACAGCCGGCGCACGACCTTCACCGCCGGAGACTTCCAGATCTCCCGCTGCGCCGCATGGTCCTCGTCCCCGCCCGCCTTGTCGAAGACGAAGCGGCTCCATCTGGGCCGGTACGCGAGCGAGTACGGCCGGCTCACCCGCCACGGCAGCTGACCGGCCGCGGCGAACACCGGGCCTCCGCCGGGCGGCAGGCCCCTTCGGTGGGTCGGCGTGCGGTTGTACGTAGGCTTCCGGGTGCACCGGAGTGCCGAGGCCTCGCGCCCGTGACACCCCATGCCCACCCGCAAGGAGCACCATGGACACCACCCCCACGGACACCTTCTCGCGCAACGCCCGTCCGCCGCTGGCGCAGGCGGCGCTCGGCGTGGGTGTCATCGTGCAGGACGCCCGGGGGCGCGTTCTGCTCGGCAGGCACCACAGCGGAACCTGGGAACTTCCCGGCGGCAAGGTCGACCCGACCCATGAGTCCATCGCCGCAGCCGCGGTCCGTGAACTCCGCGAGGAGACGGGCCTGGAGGTCGACGTGGACAGCGTGACGGTCTTCGCCATGCTCCACGACGTGGTCGCGGGCATCAACCGTGTGTCGATGGCTGCCGTGGTGACCCTGGAATCGGGGAGCCCGCAGGTGACCGAGCCCCATCTGATCAGCACCTGGCAGTGGACCGGACTCTACGCTCTGCCGGGTCCGCTCTTCGGTCCCTCGGCGCAGGTACTCGCGGCCTGGCGCCCGGATCTCTCGATCGAGCACCCTCCCGCGCACCGGCTGACCGTCTCGGCCACCGAAGACGCCTCTCGGCCTTGATCCAGTAACCATCTGCCTGGGGCTCGTAGGCGGAGTCGGCTTCAGCCGAGCCGGTGGCCGCCGCGCCGGGCGACGGCGAGGATGGCCATGTCGTCCTGGTGACTGTCGCCGCTCCAGCGTGCGACATCCGCGGTCACCGCGTGGACCAGGTCATCGGGGCCCGTGAAGCGGGCGCCGGTCAGCGCGGCGGACGCACACGGGTCATAGAAGGCGCCCGTCCGGTTGCGTGCCTCGGTGACGCCGTCGGTGATCATGAGCAGCAGCGCGCCGGTCGGCAGTGGGAAGACATCGGTGAGCGCCTCGCCGTCGGGTGCCCAGGCCGTCCCCAGCCCCATGCCCAGGGGCAGCTGCGGGCGAGTGGCGTCGAGCCGTACGATCGCGCCGTCGTGGATCAGATACGGGCCCGGATGGCCACGGTTGACCAGGCGCAGCAGCTCGCCGTCGCCGGAGACCTCGGCCAGCACGGCCGTGGTGAAGTCCTCGCCGGATGTCTCGTTTCCCCTGCGGCCCGACTCTCTGCTCAGCGCGTCGTCCAGGCGCTGAGCCAGCTCGGCCAGCGTGGGGGCGTTTTCGGCCTCCTGACGGAACGCACCGATCGCCACCGAAACGGATGCGACCGCCTGGAGTCCCTTGCCCTTCACATCCCCGATGATCATGCGCACGCCGTACGGAGTCTCCTGCACCGCGAAGAGGTCGCCGCCGATTCTGGCCTCGGCCTGTGCCGGGGTGTATCCGGCGGCCACGGCGAGCGGCCCGGCCTGCGACGGCGGGTCCGGCAGAACCGCCAGCTGCACAGCCTCCGCGATGACCCGCGCCCGTGCGAGATCCCGCCCCTGACGCCGCAACAGCAGGTTGACCGCGAGGGCCAGAATTCCGATGAGGCCGATCACGGCGAGATCGACGAAACTCTCCGACACGGAACGCCCCTGGACGATGTCCAGCCCCACCGAGACCGCGCAGGCGAGGCTCGCGACGAGGACGCCGGCCCTGAACGACAGCATGGCTCCGGCGATCAGCGGCGCCGCGGCCAGGAGCGGGAGCCCCATGTACGGCTGGGGCGCGAGGATGTTCAACAGCACGCCCGACACCAGGGTCGGCACGACGAGCAGCCAACCCGCCCACGCCGGTGTGCGCCGACTCTCCTTCACCTGTGCTCCCTGTCGCTCCCCCTCCAGGCCCCGAACTTGAACGTATCACCCAAAATATCCCCATATAAGGACGCCGTCGGCCCTCCTGGTGCTGACCTCCGCACCCGTCCCGGCCTACCCGGCCGGCGGCGCCGGGTGAGGGGCACCGAGGTACGGGAATTCGGGGAGCAGGTCGGTGTGGGGGCCGATGTGGTCGCTGTTGACCTTGCCGTCGGTGACCATGGCCAGGCGGGCAGAGGTGACGTCATCGGTGAGGGTGCGGCCGTTGGGGTAGGCGGCGGGCTTGGTCCGGTCGTAGCGCAGGACGTCCGGCAGAACGGCGTGCAGGGCCTGCTCGGCGGCCTGCGGGTCGTAGCCGCCGAAGTGCTGGAGGGCTGCGGTCCACGGCTGGCGATAGGTGTCCCAGTCCGTCGCGGGTTCGCCCCGGTTGTAGGCCTCCTTGGCATCGTCCTCGGCGTTGAAGTACGCGGTCAGGGACGGGTGGGCGCCGCGGTCGACGGACGTGAGCTGTCCGTCCTGGTGCAGGCTCACCCGCGCCCACACCCCGATCACCGGTCCGGCGGCGAGTTCGGCGTCCGGCGTCTCCAGCACGATGCCGAGGACGTTCTTGTCGGCACCCCAGTCCGTGCCGGTCCACTGGAACTCCTTGACGATGCCGTCGAGGTCGGCGAAGAACGGGTCACTGCGCAGACCGGCAAAGAACATGTAGGGGCCGGATTCGATCACGACCGGCTCCGGGCCTGAGCCGACCGGGGCGTCAGCGATGATCAGCTCGCCCGCGGCCTCGTGGGCGCGGGCCTGCGCTCCGGTCGCCCGGTGAACGGTGGCGGTCTGTTTCCCGTCTTCCGGCGCGGAGAACACGAAGCTGAACGCCACGTCGGCCTGATGGTCGCCATCGGTGTCGATGTTGATCCGGTACACCGCGTCCGGGTGGAAAGCCGCACCGTCGGCGGTCGCGACCGGATAGGCGTTCATGATCAGTACGGTGCGGTCGCCCGGGACGCCGAACGCGAAGAGGTCGGTCAGGTCGAGCCGGGCATCGTCCATGGGGGACCGCAGACCGGACCCACTGAGGTGATGAGACATGACCCCAGCGTCCGCCAGGCGCACCTGCACCAACCTGCAGCGGGACCGCAGGCAGGCCCGGGGTCATCCGCCTGGCCGCAGGGCGCCGAGGTCGGCCACCACCCGCGAACGCCCAGGCGCTCGGCTTCTGGCTACGCGTCAGGCGAACGCTCTCACCTCTCGGCTGCTTTCGCCCCACAGTTGTGACCATGCTGAATCGAGTAGCCGTTCTCTCCGACATTCACGGAGTTCTGCCCGCCTTGGAGGCGCTGCTCGCCGAGCCGGACGTGAGCAGCGCGGATCGCATCGTGCTCACCGGCGACATCACCGCCGGGCCGCAGCCGAATCAGGTTCTCGACCTGCTGACCGGTCTCGGCGACCGCGCCGTATGGATCAGCGGCAACGCCGACCGCGAACTCCTTGAGTACCGCCGTGGGCAACGCGACTCGATCCCGGATCCGATCGCCCCCTGGGCCGCCGAACAGCTGCGCGAGGATCACCTCGACCTGCTCGGCTCGCTGCCACGATCGCTCTCCCTCTCCGTGCGCGGCCTGGGAAAGGTGCTGTTCTGCCATGCCACCCCCCGTGACGACGAGGAGGTCGTCCTGGTCGACTCCCGCCTCGGCCTCTGGAAGGAGGTCCTCAGCGGAGTCGATGCCGATGTCCGCACCGTCGTCTGCGGCCACACTCATATGCCGTTCGTCCGCCTCGCCCACGGCCGGCTCGTGATCAACCCCGGCAGCGTCGGCATGCCGTACGGAAGGGCCGGAGCCCACTGGGCCGTCCTCGGCCCCGGCGTCGAACTGCGAACCACGGACTTCGACATCGAGACTGCCGCAGCTCGGATCGGCCGGGACTGCGCCTATCCCGAAATCGCCGAGTGGGCCGACTACTTCCTGCACGCCCGCGCAACGGACGAAGACGCTCTTGAGGCCTTCGCCCCACGGGACGGCCGCGACCACGCGCCATGACACCCACCCTCTTCGGGTGACAGCGGTACAGATTCAAGCGCCGGCAGTCTGAACTGTTGTTCGCTGCCGTTGCGTTCCGGGCTGTATCGTCACTTGGTCGATGCGCCGAAGCACATGAGGAGCCGCGATGAGCCTTGAATCCTTACTACTCCGACAGCCGATCGCCGAGGGCATGAGGGGCATCCCTGCCGGGGAGATCGTTCTGCGGGACGAGGGCACGAAGACGAACTGGAACGTCGAGGTCGGGGCCTTCCGGCTGGCGCCGTATCCCGTGACCCGTGAGCTGTACCGCGCCGTTCTGGGCGAGGCGCCGACGAGTTCGGCGGGGCCGCGGACACCCGTGACCGAGGTCTCCTGGAAAGACGCGGTCCGGTTCTGCAATCTGCTCTCGCGGGCGACGGGACTCGGCCCCTGCTACTCGATCGGCGACGACCCCGACGGGCAGGACGTGGTCTGCGACTGGGAGGCCGACGGCTATCGGCTCCCGTCCGAGGCGGAGTGGGAGTACGCCTGCCGGGCCGGGACCTCCGGTGCACGCTACGGAGAGCTGGACGAGATCGCCTGGTACCGCGGCAACTCCGGCAGTGAGGTGCACGATGTCGCGACCAAGGCGCCCAACGCATGGGGCCTCCACGACATGATCGGCAACGTGTGGGAGTGGTGCTGGGATGTCTACGATCCCCAGGTCTACGGCCCGTACCGCGTGTTCCGTGGCGGAGGTGGATACGATCACCCCCGCGGTTGCCGGGCATCATGCCGCCGCAAGAGTCACCCGACGCTGCGCATCGACGACCTCGGGTTCCGACTCGCCCGATCGCTCTGAGCGGGGGACCCGTGACGCGTCCGGCCGACGCCACCCGCCCGGCGCACATGGTTCAGGAACGGCTGCCAGCGGTCGCGTCATCGAATGTGAAGGTGACCGGCAGGCGTTCCGGGCCCCTCAATCCGCCCGGCCGCCACCGCAGTTCGTCCGGGGGCACGGCAAGGGCGAGGCCGGGAAGGCGGCGCAGGGCGGTGCCGATGGCGATCTGGCCCTCGAGCCGGGCCAGCGGTGCGCCCAGGCAGTAGTGGATGCCGTGTCCGAACGCGAGGTGGGCGTTGTCCTGCCGGGCGATGTCCAGGCGGTCGGGTTCGGGGAAGTGCTCCGGGTCGCGGTCGGCGATGGCGGAGGCGACCAGCACGGTCGCGCCGCGCGGGATGTTCACTCCCGCGATGGTGACGTCCTCACGCGCGAACCTGGCGATGCCGGGGTTGACCGGTCCGTCGTAGCGCAGGAATTCCTCGATCGCGCCCGGCAGCAGCGCCGGGTCGTCCCGCAGCATCCGAAGCTGGTCGGGGTGGGCGAGCAGTGCGGCGATGCCGCTGCCGATCAGGTTGACCGTGGTGATGTATCCGGCCACCAGCAGCAGGAAGGCCATGGCGATCAGCTCGTCCTCGTCCAGCCGCTGCTCCTCGTCCCGAGCGACGGTCAGCGCGCTGAGCAGGTCGTCCCCGGGCCGCGCTCGTTTGGCCTCCAGGAGCTTGGTCAGGTACGAGCGCATCTGCCGCCACGCCGCGTCCATCCGGGCCGGGTCCGGCGGCTCGATCCCCCGGAGGATCAGGTCGTCGGTCCACTGCTGGAAGTCGTACCGGTCGGTCGCGGGCACCCCGAGCAGTTCGCTGATCACGGTGACCGGAAGCGGCAGCGCGTAGCTCTCGATGAGGTCGGCGCGACCGGCCGGCGCGATCGCGTCGAGCAGCCGGTCGGCGATCTCCTGGACGCGGGGCCGCAGCTCGGCCACCCTGTGCGCGGTGAACGCCTTGGAGACCAGGCGGCGCAGGCGGGTGTGGTCGGGCGGATCGGAGCGGAGCATGTTGCGCAGCACGGACTCGCGGTCGGTGGCGGGCAGCCGCTCGATGAGCCGGGGATCCGAAGCATCGCGGACGTCGCTGCTCAGCTGCGGGTGGGACAGGGCCATGAGGCCGTCTTCGTACCGCGTGACCAGCCAGGCTTCCAGGCCGCCGGCGATGACGGCGCGTCGTACCGGGCCGTCATCGCGAAGCTGTCGGTAGAGCGGAAAGGGGTCCGCCACGAAGGCCGGGTCGGCGTAGGGCAGGAGGACCGGCTGCTGGCTCATCATGCCTCCCGTAGGGCGTTGCACCTTTTCACACGCACTTGAACCGCTTTGAGCGGATGCATCCCAGCGTAATGGCCCGGGGCGCCACCGAAGGGAAGGGCGACACGAGTCGACGGGGCCACTCAGCCCTGCGTGACCGTGCGGGAGCCGGACACGGCCCCGCCGTCCGGCGCGTCCGGGCGCTCGCCGAGGCCGCCGCCCTCGCCGCACGGATCGCCCGAGGCGAGGACCGCCGCGGACGGGGCGGACGAGCTGCTGCAACTGTGGGCGGAGCGGTTCCTGGGGGCTCAGCCCTGAGACCGCGCGCCCCGCAGATCATGGACGTACCAATTGAACAAGGCGCCGTCCGCTTCCGGGAACTGCTTGAGGTAGGTGAAGCCCGCCCGCCGCGCGACCGCCAGCGACGCATCGTTCTCCGGGTCCGCCTTGATCACTCCCTGCGTCGCACCGGCGGCCGCCGCGTATCCACGGACCAGGGCGACGGCGCGGGTCGCGAGGCCCTGGCCACGCCAGTCCGGATAGAGGCCGTAGGCGATGTTGACCTGCCCGGGCGCCAGGCCCGCCGACTCGAACCGCAGGTCGATGCTGCCTGCCAGCACCTTGGGGTCCCCCGCCCGTATCCCGAAGGCGCGCAAGGGTCCGTCGGCGGCCCACTGTTCCATGCAGTGCACGATGTACTTCTCGACACCGGCCCGGGTGCCGGGACCGCCGCTGAGCCAGCGCACCAACTGCTCGTCCTCGCCCGCCAGATGGGCGTCGACATCGTCCAGGCGCAAGGGGGACAGGGTGACGACACCGTCCGACAGTTCCACGTCTCGCATGGCGCAACCCTTGGCTCCCCGGCGCCGTGCCCGCAATCGAATATCGCGCCGCACCGGGCGGAGGCCGGACCCCGCTCGGGATCCGGCCTCCGCCGGGTGTGGCACGCCCGGCCGGCCCAGCCCGCCGCCGCGGCCTTCAGGTAGAGGGCGATGTTGTTGATCATGTCCTCCTGGCCGTCGGCCATCTTGCGGCGGCCGACCTCCACAAGTACTGCGCGGGTGCCCAGGCCGTAGCGGGCCGCTGCGCTCTCGGCGTGGCGCTCACAACCTTCCCGACCTCGGCGTACTGCTGCCCGAACTGGCGCTGCTCGTCAACACCCGCGCCGAGGTCCACGACTTTCGGCCCGGACGGTATGAGATGTGTGCGCTCCCGGCTCAGCGGTCGCACTGCAGGGCGGACAGATCGACGGCGTCGGCCATCGCCTGCATGCCCTTGTCGTTAGGGTGGAGATGGTCGCCGCCGTCGAAGAACGGCAGGATCAGCTGCTGGTCGTACGGATTGCGCGTGATCTTGTCGAAGTCCGTCACGGCGTCGAGTTCGCCACTGTTCCTGATCCAGTCGTTGACGCCCTGGCGCACGGCCTCGACGGCGGCGTCGTACTCGTACCAGCCCTTGAACGGCATGACGGTCGCGCCGACGACACACTTGCCCGCCGCGTGCGCCCGGTCGATGATCTGCTGATAGCCGGCGATCATGTCGTCCACCGCGACGCCGGTGTGGGCCTTGATGTCGTTGATGCCTTCGAACAGGAACACCGTGCTGACCCCGGGCTGGGAAAGTACATCACGCTGCAGCCTGTTCAGCGCTGCCTGCCCGGCGCCGTCCGCGAGCACCGTGTTGCCCGAGATGCCTTCGTTCGCCACTCCTTTCACGGTGACGCCGGACGCGGCCTGAAGCCGCCGGGAGAGATAGTCGGGCCAGCGGCGGTTCTGGTCCGTGGTCGAGGCCCATCCGTCGGTGATCGAGTCACCGAGGGTCACCACCGAGCTGACCGCCGTGGGCGTCTGCACACTGACGGCGTCCAGCCAGTACCAGGAGCCCATCGGATCGGTCCAGTTGGCCGCACCCTCCTCGGCGGCGTGGTTGCCCGCAGCCGCATAAGAGGTCTGCATCGCCATGCCGTGACCGGTCGTCGGCCCCTGGGCACCCGTCACATACAGGCTGATGACCAGATCGCTCCGGGCGGCCAGCTTCCCGGGCAGCGAATCGCTCAGCACAGTCTCACCGGCCGGGACGGTGACGGACGCAGCCCCGCCGAACGTCAGCTGACGGTTGGTGCCGTGGACGAGCTCCGCGCCCTGCTTCTGCAGTCCCGCGTAGGCGCTCGCGAAGGTCACCGGGTGGTCACCGAAGGCGTTGGACAGCCGGATACGCATGTCCATGCCGCCGACGCTGGTGCGCACGATCATCCGATAGCTGCGGTCGACGGGCCCGGCGCCCTGCCGGTCGGCACTGGCGCCCCAAGTGACCACGGAGTGCCCGGTCTGCCCGGCCGGAGCCGCCGCCTCGGCCGCCGCGCTCTGCGCCTGCGCATCCGTCCCCCTCGGGGCCTGCGGCCGCGCCTGCGCGGCCGACGTGGCGGCCAGGGGTCCGCACACCGCCACGATCAGCGTGGAGACGACACTCACCGCGCGGCGCCGGTACGCGGACCGCACCCTGCGTCCGGTGAGGTGCGCCGAGTCGGTGCTCATCCGAGATTTCGCAGCGTGAGGGACTCGCCCGGCTTGAGGCTGAGCTTTCGCGAGGTGGTGCCGGCGAAGACGGTCGTGCTGAGGCCGCCGACGCTCTTCAGCGTCGCCTGGGTGACCTTGCCGTTCTTCCAGCTGATGTCGGCAACGAAGCCGCCACGGACACCCACGCCGGACACCGAGCCGGATGCCGCCCAGGCGGCGGGCAGCGCGGGCAGCAGCTCGACGTGGCCCGGCCGCGAGTAGACCAGCATCTCGATGATCGCGGCGGGGGTGCCGAAGTTCGCATCGATCTGGAAGATGCCGCGGCCCTGCTCGACCTCGTAGATGTCGAAGAGGTTCATCGCGCTGCCGTTGCTGCCGTCCGCCGAAGGTTTCAGGTTCTGGACGACGAGCTTGTACGCCTTCTCCGCGTCCTTCAGCCTCGCCCAGCACAGGCTGCGCCAGGCGTTGGCCCAGCCGAAGCTGTTCATACCGCGCGCGGTGAGCAGGGCCGTCGCCCCGTCGAGGATGTCCTTCGGCGTCGAGTCGTCCGGACGGATCCTGTCGCCGGGGAAAAGACCGAACAGCGGGGAGAGGTGCCGGTGTGTGGTCTCGCCGAGGTTGTCGGGCGACATCCACTCCTCCAGCCAGCCCGTCTTGGGGCTGACCACGGGCAGGTACAGGCGTTCACGCAGAACGTCGATGGTCTTGCTGTAGCCGGTGTCCTTGCCGAGCGCCTGGGTCACGGTGCGGTAGTTGCCGAAGAGGTTCCACACCAGTTCCTGCGCGTACGTGATGCCCTTGGCGTCGAGCGGGCCCTGCTCGGGCGACCAGTCGCTGTCGGCTATCAGGACCTCGCGCGAGGCTCCGGACCCGTCGGTGACGCTCGTGGTGATGAGGCGGGCCTCCCAGAACTGCACGGCACCCTTGATCAGGGGGTAGACCTTCTTGAGGTAGGAGCGGTCCTGGGTGTACTCGTAGTGCTCGAACAGGCTCTGGCAGAGCCAGGCATTGCCGGCCGGGTGCCACCACCAGCCGCCTCCGCCGTAGGGGTTGGTGGAAATGGCCACGGTCCAGCCGGCGATCTTGCCGCTGGAGTTGCGGTACCTGTTGGCCGAGGTGTTGAACAGCCGCTGGGTGACGTCCGTCCAGGCGGGCAGCTGCGCGAGGCAGTAGTCCGCGAAGGCGTCGAAGCAGTCGGACAGGCCCGCCCGGTCGGCCATCCAGTAGTTCATCTGGATGTTGATGTCGGTGTGGTAGTCGGCCATCCAGTCCGGGGCGTTGCCGTCCAGCCACGGGCCCTGGAGGCCCATCGGCAGGCTGCCCCGCGATCCGGAGATCATCAGATAGCGGCCGAACTGCAGGTAGGCAGCCTCCAGCTCCGGGTCGGGCACGTCGTCCCGGTAGCGCGCCTGCACCCGCTCCCAGGTGTCCAGTTCGCGCTGTGCGGCGGACGAGGTGCCGAGGTTGATGTCCAGCTGTTCGTACACCGGACGGAAGTCGGCGACATGGGTGTGCAGCAGGGTGCTCGCGGAGTGGCCGGCCGCGTTCAGGACCTTGGTCCTGGCGAGGCGCTCCGGGTCCACGGACGGGTCGCGGAACTTGGCGGACGCGTCGGGCGCGTAGTCGGTGCCGCCGCTGACGACGACGGTGAGGTCCTTGCAGCTGCTGAAGGAGATCGACGTACCGCTGACGGCGACCTTTCCGGTGCTGCTGTAGGCGGTGACGGCGGCGCCGTACTTCAGGCCGTTGGCGAAGGAGGCGCCGAATGACGCGTAGCGGCCTGCGCTGTTGGCGGTGGTGGACTCGCCATGGGTGCCGGCGAGGGAGACGGTGCCGGTGTAGGCGCCGCCGCCCTGCTGGGAGAAGTACAGGACGATGGCGTCGTCGGGGAGGCTGGCGAAGACCTGCCGCCGGTAGGTGACACCGGAGATGACGTACGAGGCACTGACCAGGCCCTGCGCCAGGTCGAGGGAGCGGCGGTAGTCGTTGACGGAGCCCAGGTCGTGGTCGGGGATGTCGACGGTGAGCTTGGCCAGCAGGGTCAAGGAGCCGAAGTCGTCGCGGCCGTAGGGGAACTGGCCGTCGCTCTGCAGCGTGTCGTTGAGACCGCCGGTCCACAGGGTGGCGTCGGTGATCATCAGAAGTTCACTGGCGGGGTCGTTGCCGACGAGCGCCCCGAGGCGCCCGTTCCCGACCGGCAGCCCCTGCTCGATCATCGAGTTGGAGGAGCCGGGAGCCTGCCACCACAGCTGGTTCTTCGCAGCGTCGGTCTCGGACAGCATGGGCGACTCGGTGGGACGGAGGGGGGCCGCCGAGGCGGTGAAGGCGGGCAGGCCGCCAAGTGCAGTGGCCGCGCCGGCAGCTGCGGCGAGAGCGAGGAAGCCCCTGCGGCTGGGGCGGTTGTCGCGTGATTCGGTGTGCTGGATGTCCACGGTTGTGCACTCCATATCCGGGAAATGCGTGTGCGGGAACGACGGCCGCGGGCCGTCGGCGATTCGTCGGAAGAGCACTCGATGAGCGTGTGGGGCGCCCAGGGGCGCCGGGGACCGCGTGAAGCCGGTCGCCGGGTGCGGGGCCCGGGTCGTGTCACCGGGCCCCGCGGGAAGTACGTCAGACGGACTGCAGTACGTCGATCTTGTCGATGTCAGGTGCGTATCCGCTGCCGCTGTCGAAGGTGATGGTGTTCGAGCCGGCCTTCAGTGCCAGCTGGACGCTGACGGTCTCGGCCGTGCTCCAGTCGCCCGTCGAGGGGAACTTCAGGCCGGTGCCGTTACCGCTGTTGGAAAGGACGGTCACCGAGCGGGAGTCGCCGCTGACGTAGGCGACCTTGACGGTGTAGATCCCGTCCTTCCTCACCGTGACGTCGTTGAACCGCAGCTTGCCGCCGGAGTAGAGGTCGCCGACCTTCTTGCCGCCGGAGCAGGCGTCGCATCCGGTGACGGAGGCGTTGCCCGACAGGGTGTTGGCCGCGGCCTCGGCCTCGTAGCTCGTGGTCGCCGGCGTGGTGCCGGCGGGCTTGACGGTGAACAGCCGCGAGCCGTGCGCGGGCAGCGCCGCGGTGATCTTGTTCTTGTACGTCCCGAGGTTCGACTTGTTCCACAGATCGCGTACGGAGGCGTTGCCGGCGAATCCGAAGGAAGCCCAGTCGGCCGTGACGGAGGCCGGCGAGTCGCCGAGGTTGAACAGGGCGACGGTGTAGCTGCCGTCGGCGTTCTTGGTACCCCAGACCTGCTGGTCGCCCACCGGGGTGACCGGACGGGCGACGGGCGAGGTGTTCTGGTCGACGGCGATGACTTCCTTGTTGGTCAGCAGGGAGACGCCGTAGCTGTCCAGCCTGGTGAGGTCGTCACCGGTGAACAGCGGCGACTTGTTGATGGCCCACAGGGTCATGTAGCTCTGCCGCTCGGCCTTGGTGAGGCCGTCCATCTCTCCGTTGCCGACGTCGATGGCGTCGAGGTCGTTCCAGCCGCCCGGGCCTGCCTTGCTGCTCCACGCCGGGGCGTCGTCCCACCGGTCGTCGACCGAGTTCTCCCAGGTGACAAGGGTGTTGCAGTAACACTCGACGTCGGTGTCGATGCGCCAGCCGTTGGAGTACTTCTTCCAGTCGGCGGCGTGGCCGATGTCGAGCGACCAGGAGAGCTCGAGGTGGATCGAGCGCCCGGCGGTAGCGATGGCCTTTTGCCAGGCGGCGACATCGGGGACGTTGTTGTAGTTGTCACCGGACTTGAACGAGCCCGGGCCCACGCCGTCCAGCTTGAGGAAGTCGTAGCCCCAGTCGGCGAACTGCTGCGCCTGCGAGTCGATGTACTTCTGCGCACAGGGGTTGTCGAAGTCCAGCTTGTAGGCGTTGTCCCAGCCGTTGGTGGTGCGCAGGTCCGAGTAGACGATGTCCGCGGTGGTGCAGCCGGCGGCATTCCAGATCGGCACCTTGCCGTCGCCGTACGCCCCCTTCTCCAGGCCGACGGGCAGGTAGATGCCGGCCTTGAGGCCCTTGGAGTGGATGTGGTCGGCGACCGACTTCATGCCGTGGGGGAAACGGACCGGGTCCGGCGTCTGCCGGCCGTACTGGTCGAACCCGGTCTTCCAGTTGTTGTCCATCCACCAGCCGGCATCGATGTTGACGTGGTTGTAGCCGTACTTCTTCAGCTTGGAGGCGAGGGCGTCAGTCTGCTTCAGGACGTTCGCCTCGGTGAGGTAGCTGTAGTCGCCGTTCGGGTTCAGGCCCGGGTACTTGGAGGACTGCATGCTCCAGCTGGACCAGCCCATGTACGGCGTGGTGGCGAGGCCGGACGTGGCGTCCTGCGTGGTCGCGGCCTGGGTGGAGGCGGCGGTCGTGGAGGCGGTGGAGGCGGCCTTGGCCGGGGTGGTGGCGGCGGTGACTGCCGTGACGAGTCCGGCCGTGACGGCCAGGACCAGCATGGCTCTTGTGGTCCGGCGCACGGAGCGGGCGGGAACTCCGGGCAGGGCTGGGTACGAGGATGACCGCATGGGTCGGACCTCCTGTTGTCGGATCACTGGGACAGCGCGGTGGAGCCGGGCAGGGGACGTGCGTTCCGGACGCCGGTGGGGCCGACCGGTCGCAATGCCCCTCGGGACGTCGGGTCGGCGGCTCAGCCCTTGCCCGAGCCGATGGTGAGCCCGCTGATGAACTGGCGCTGGAGCGCGAAGTACACCAGCAGCGTGGGGATCGCGGTCATGAGAGCACCTGCCGCGATGAGGTTCGGGTTGGTGAAGTACTGGCCCTGCAGGTTGGCCAGGGCCGAGGTGACCGGACGCTTGTCACCCGTCTGGATCAGCACGAGGGACCAGAAGAAGTCGTTGTAGATCCAGATGGATTCCAGGGTCGCGAGTGCCGCGAACGCCGGGCGGCACAGCGGCAGCACGATCTGGAAGAACTGGCGCCGCACCGGGGCACCGTCGACGAGAGCGGCTTCGAAGATCTCTTTCGGGATCGTCTTCATGTAGTTGCTGAGCACGAACGTGCAGAAGCCGCACTGGTAGGCGATGTGAATGAAGATGATGCCCCAGGGCGAGTTGTAGACAAGCAGGGAATCGCTCATCCACGACGGCAGCGGTATCAGAAGGTACAGCCGGTACAGCGGCGTGATCAGCACCTGTGCGGGGATCAGGTTTCCCGCGGTGAAGAGCATCAGCAGCACGATGTTCCAGCGGAAGTCGAACCGCGAGACGAAGAAGGCCACCGCCGAGGCGAACAGCAGGGTACCGAGGACCGCCGGAATGGCGATGAGCACCGAGTTCCAGAAGAAGTGCGGCATCCCGGACTGACTCCAGGCGTCCGAGAAGTTCTGCAGGCTGATGCTGCGCGGCCACGACAGATAACCGTGCTTCGTTGTGTCGGAGTAGGGCCGCAGAGAGGTGTAGACGGCCCACAGCAGCGGGACGAGCCACAGCAGCGCGATGCCGCCGAGCATGATGTGCCGTCCGGTCTGCCGCTTCGGCCCCCTGGGGGAGCCGGCGGTACGCGTGAGCGGGGTGCGTGACCGGGAGACCGGCGGTGTGGCGGTCGCGGTCACTGGTCCTCCTTACGGAATGTCTGGAACAGGAACGTCCCGATCGCGGCCAGGGAGACCAGGAGCAGGATGACCGCGAGGGCGGACCCGTATCCGATATGGCTGGACTCGCCGATGATGTTGTCGCTGATGAGCAGGGACAGGAGCTCCATGCCGGGCTTGCTGCCGGTTCCGCCGCCGAGCACGTAGACGATGTCGAAGGCGCGCAGGGACTCCATGACGGTGACGACCAGGATGATGACGTTGACCGGCTTCATGGCCGGCAGCACCACCCTCATGAAGGTCTGCCGCCCGTTGGCGCCGTCGAGCGCGGCCGCCTCCTTCAGGGCGGGGTCGAAGCCCTTCAGCCCCGCCAGGTAGAGGATCATGATGTAGCCGGCGTGCCGCCACCCGGAGGCGACCAGTACGGCCCACAGGTTCAGGTTGTGATCGCCCAGCCAGTCGATGTGCTGGCTGATCACACCGTTCAGCAGGCCGGTGTCGGGGTTGTAGATGATCTCCCAGATGAAGCCGACGACCGCCAGGGACAGCACCATCGGCATGAAGATCGCGGTCTGGTAGACCCGGGTGAAGCGGATCTTGCGGTCCAGCTGGTAGGCCAGGAAGACACCGAACGGGGTGGGCAGCAGTGCGGTGAACAGCAGCCAGATCACGTTGTGCCTGACGGCCGGCCAGAACGGCGGGTAGTTGGTGAAGATCTGGTGGTAGTTGTCCAGTCCGACCCAGTGGATGTCGGACAGGGAGAGGCCGTCCCAGCTGGTGAAGGACAGACCGATGGAAGCCAGCGCCGGCAGCCACACGAAGACCAGCAGGGCCAGCAGCGGAATGCCGACGACAACCGTCAGGAAGAGGCGGTCACCAGGACCGAGCCGGCGAGGACGAGGGTGTGCGCGCGACGACGACCGAGGCGCGGTACGCACGGAGGACATGGTGAACCTCTCCGGTGGATCAGGCCGTGAAGAAGCGCGAGCGCTGAGACTCGATCTTCTTGAGCAGGGCCGAGCCGTCGTCCGGGTGGCTCAGCCACTCGGTGAAACCGGGCTCGACCACGGTTGAGATGAATCCCGGGTCGCTGTCGCGGTCCCCGAACTGGGTGATGTGCTTGGCACCGGCGATGAGTTCGGCGGACTTCTTCTGCAGGGCGTTGTACGAGCTGGTGTCGGCGCCGGAGTTGACGGCGACGTTGCTCGGATCGATGCCCATGTAGAGGTTCTCTGCCTTGGCACTGCCGAGGAACTCAAGGAACTTCTTGGCGCCGTCGAGGTTCTTCGGCTTGCGGCTGAGCATGAAACCGTCGGTGGGCGCCTCGACCGTGTCCTGACCGTACGTCGGGTCGATCTCCGGGAACGGGAAGAAGTCGATGTCGGAACGCAGTGACTCGTCCGTGATCTGCTGGCCGAGGAAGAGGCCGATGACGGCCATGCCGGACTTTTTGTCGAGCAGCGACTGCGCGGCGTCCTGCCAGGAGCGGCCACCCGCGCCCGTCTGGTAGTACGGGGTGAGCTCGCGCCACAGGTCGATGGTCCTGACGGCGCGCTTGTCGGTCCAGGAGACCTGGCCCCGCATCAGGGACATGTGGAAGTCGTAGCCGTTGGCGCGAAGGTTGAGGTAGTCGAAGGTGCCGAGGATGCTCCAGCTGTCGCCGCCGCCGTAGCCGGAGGCGATCGGAGAGAGGCCGTCCTTCTTCATCTGCTTGGCCAGCGCGGTGAACTGGCTCCAGTTCGTGGGGACCTGGTAGCCGTACTGCTTGAAGACGCTCTTACGGTAGAAGACGGCCCACGGGTAGTTGTAGAGCGGGACGAAGTAGTACTTCCCGTCCTCGCCCTTCGACAGCTGCTTGGCCGCGTCGCTGTAGCCGGCGCCTATCTTGTCCCACACCTCGTCGATGGGGCCGGCGAGGCCCTTCTTGGCGAAGTACTGCATGCGGTAGCCGGCGAACCAGGTGAAGACGTCTTCCGGGGTGCCCTGCAGATAGGTGGAGATGCTCTTCTGGAATGTGTCGTGGTCGACGGTGTTCGTCTTGACCGTGAGCTTGCTGTCCTTCTGGAAGGCGTCCGTCACCGCGGTGTATGCCTTCTTCGGTGTGGCGTCCGCGCCGTTCGACCCGAAGGTCACCGTCTTCGGGTCGGACGCGGCCCCTCCACCGCAGGCGGCAAGGGCGGGCACGGCCAGGGCAGCGGCCCCGACACCGAACAGCCCCTGGACCACCTTTCTGCGGTGAAGACCTGCGGGGGTCTGAGGGATGCGGCTCTGCAGCGTCATCGCTACTCCTAGTACGTGTCTGATCCGATAAAGGACTGGATCGCGGTGGCCGCGGCCCCGCGTGCCCACTCCTCGAAAGGCAGCGGACGTGTCATCACGTCACACTGCGCGGCGGTGCCGAAGGCGGACGCGGCGAACGCGTCGCGGATGCCCTCGGCGAACAGGTCGTATGCGGCCAGGCCCTCGCCGGAGATGATCACTCGCTCGGGGCCGAGGACGTTGACCACGGAACCGATGGCCCTGCCGATGGCCTCGCCGGCCCGTGCGTAGACCTCTCGGACCCCGGGGTCCTTGCTGTGGGCCAGTTCCAGCGCCTCGGCTGCGGTGGCCACGGGCTTGCCCGTGGCCTTGCGCACTCCGCGCAGGATCGCGGGGTCTGCCGCGATGGCCTCGACGCACCCGTTGTTGCCGCAGTGGCAGGGCGGTCCGAGCGGGTCGATGGACAGATGTCCGATCTCGCCGGCCACGCCGTGCGCGCCCGACACCACCCGTCCGTGCACCACCAGGCCACAGCCGATGCCCGCTCCCACGGTCACCAGGGCGAAGTTCGAGAGTCCGACTCCGGCACCGAACCACTGCTCGGCGACCGTGAGCGCACGCACGTCGTTGTCGACCGTGACCGGCAGCCCGGTCGCGGTCTCGACGATCTCGGCGAGCGGTATGTCCCGCCACTCCAGGAAGGGCGAGTAACGGACCACACCGTCCGCACGGTCCACGTCACCCGAGACGGCGATGCCCAGCCCCCGCACCTGCACACCGAATCCATCGGCCTCCGTGAGGAGTTCCTGCACCAGCGCGATGATGGAGGGCAGCACCGCCTCCGGCTCGCGGTCCGTGAGCCGTACGTGCCGGGCGACACGGATACGGCAGCACAGATCGGCAAGGACGGCGATGATCTCGTCGCCCGTCACCTTGACCCCGATGAACAATGCCCTGCCCGCGTCCACCCGTACCGGGTTGGCCGGACGCCCGAGAGCAGGCCGCGCCGCCTCGTCCACGCCCTCGACCAGATAGCCGGCCTCCATCAGCGGGCGCACCGCCTTGGTGACCGCGGCCGAGGACAGTCTCGTCCGCCGCGCAATCTCGGTCCGGGTGAGAGGGCCATGGGAGAGCACGGTCGTGAAGACCAGGGAAGCGGCCGGCGTCGTCGCCGGGACCGCCTCATGAGGAGAGGTCGAGGACATGGCCGGAAACCTAGGGTGGTTATTTTCCTCTGTCAATGAAAGAAACAGACTCTTTCGAAGAACCTTGTATGCGTGCCCAGAACCTGTGAAAGCCGAGCCAGGGTTAGGTATTGACAGTCAATCCAAGGGGCGGTTGGCTGCTCACCGCTCCTGTGGCTCTATCTGAACGTGAGGTTCAATGCCTGCGATCTCCTTCGCCCCGACCTCCGGCGTCTGGCTGCTCTGCACCCCGCGCACGTCGTACGCGCTGCGGATCGACGACACGGGAGCGCCCTGCCATCTCGCGTGGGGACCACGGCTGACCCTCGCGGCAGCCGGGGAACTCGTGCCCCCTCCGATTCCGGAGATCAGCAGCTTCGAAGGCCGTCCCGCGGCCGGCGAGGAACTGCCTGTCGACGGCGGGGCCCGGTACGGAGCGCCATCCCTCCGGGTGCAGTTCGCCGACGGCACCCGCGCCTTCGAGTGGGAGCCCGTGGGCCACCGGATCGGCGAACCGGCGCCCGGAACAGCCGAACTTGCCCTGAAATTCCGTGACCGCCACTACCCGCTGGGGGTCACCCTGCACTACCGCGTCCATGACGACACCGATGTCATCGAGCGCTGGACCGTGCTGCACAACACCGGGCAGGAGCCGCTCTCCGTGCTGCGCGCGGACTCGGCCGCCTGGACGCTGCCGCCGCGCGACGACTACCGGATCAGCCATGTCACGGGCCAGTGGTCGGCGGAGGGTCTGCTGCACCGGGAGCCGCTGCCGCGCGGCGAGACCGTGCTCACCAGCAGGCGCGGCATCACCAGCCACCACGCCAACCCATGGGTGATGCTGGACGCCGGCGACGCCACCGAGGACCGGGGCGAAGTGTGGAGCGCGGCCCTGGCCTGGAGCGGAAGCTGGCACACCACCGTGCAGCGCACCCCCGACGGACGTACGGCCTTCACCGGCGGAGCAGGGCATGACGGGGCGTCACTGCCGCTCGGCCCGGACGAGGAGTATGCGACCCCGCGCTACGCGGCCGTGTACACCGACGGCGGCTTCGGAGCAGCGAGCCGCGCCTGGCACGCGTACATCCTGACCCATGTGCTGCCGCACCCCGACGAGTTGCGCCCGGTACTGTTCAACTCCTGGGAGGCCACCGGCTTCGCTGTCGACGAGGCCGGACAGAAGGCGCTTGCGGCACGGGCGGCGGAGCTCGGCGTGGAGCTCTATGTCGTCGACGACGGCTGGTACGGCGGCCGCCGCGACGACACGGCCGGACTCGGCGACTGGGCACCGGCCGCCAAGGGCTTCCCGGACGGGCTCACCCCGCTGATCGACGAGGTCCACCGGCTCGGCATGCGCTTCGGCCTGTGGGTGGAGCCCGAAATGGTCAACCCGGACAGCGACCTGTACCGCGCGCACCCGGACTGGGTACTGCACTTCCCGCACCGCACCCGCACCGAGCTGCGCAACCAGCTGGTGCTCAACTTCGGGCGCGACGACGTCGCCGAGTGGGCCTACGGCTGGCTGACACGGCTGGTCGCGGACAACGGCATCGACTTCCTCAAGTGGGACATGAACCGCGCCTTCAGCGAGGCCGGCTGGCCCGGTCGCGAGGCCGGCCAGGACGTGCTGTGGACGAGGTACGTGCACAACCTCTACGGCGTCATGGACCAACTGCGCGCGGACCACCCGGGGCTGCGGATCGAGGCGTGCAGCGGGGGCGGCGGCCGCGTCGACCTGGCCATCCTCTCCCGTACGGACCAGGCGTGGCCGTCCGACAACACCGACGCGGCGGACCGGGTCTCCATCCAGCACGGCTTCAGCCAGATCTACCCGGCACGGACGATGGCGACCTGGGTGACGGATGTGCCCAACCAGCTCACCGGCCGTTCGGTGCCACTGCGTTACCGCTTCCATGCCGCGATGGCGGGCGTACTTGCGGTGGGCGGCGATCTCGCGCACTGGACGGCGGAGGAGCTCGTACAGGGAGCCGAGCTGGTGGCGGAGTACAAGACGGTGCGTCATATTGTTCAGCACGGCACCCAGCACCGGCTTCGCGGTCCCGTCGACGACGCCCCGTCCGCCGTGCAGTACACCACCGCGGACCGGCGGGAGGCCTTCGTGTTGGTGTGGCAGCGGGCGCCGCGCCACGGCACGCCGCGCCCCGCCCTCAGGCTCGCCGGCCTGGACCCCACCGCGCGCTACCGGGACGCCCGGACGGGCGCTGTGCATCACGCGTCCGTACTGACCGCGTACGGGATCACGCCCGAGCTGCCGTCCGGAGACTGGTCCAGCACATCACTGCACCTGATCAGGGTGGACGACGAGGCGAAGAACGGTACTGGTCGGGCCACAGGACCCGAGAGGCGGCGTCCGAGGTGATGTCGAACGCGTCGAGTCCGACCTTCCGGCGGCTGGGCCGGTGGGCGTGGCGCTGAGCCTGCTGACGGACGGCACTCCGCCGGCCGGGACGCAGACCGTCCGCCGACTGCTCGCGTACGACACGCTCACCTCGACAAGCCCCACGAGCGGTCCCCCGGCCTCGGCTCGCTGCTCGGCCATGCCGAGGCCGGGGGATCTCTCCGGGTAGAACCCGCAGGGGGCGTGGGCTGCTTCTCCCAGCCGGCCGTCTCCGGGAGCGGGCGGCAGAAGATGCTCACGCCGACGTTGGCGAGGCCCTTCTTCACGCTGTAGGTCGAGGGGCCGCTGAACAGCGGCAGGAAGGCGTACTCCCGGAGCGCCTTCTGCTCGACCCTGTTGACCGCCGCGGCCTGCTCGTCGAGGTCGGCGATCTCGGTGGTGGCGCGGATCTCCTTGTCCGGAGCCGGCCTACCCTTCCGGGAGCTGTAGCACCATATGGGCCGAGCAATCTCTTCCTCCTATCGGAGCGCCGACTCCGACGATGTGACGCTCGGGCAGAGGCCCCGTAACACGGACCGCGCATCCACGCCACAGACGAACCCACCGAGTGGTTGCCACGTAATCCTCCGTGCAGGTGTTCAAAGAGATCGGGTTAGTCTGTCCGTCGTACCGGACACGGGGTGCCCCACCCGAGGGCTGAGATCACACCCGTCGAACCTGAACCAGTTAGCACTGGCGGAGGGATGTCTTCCATGCCTTTGACGCATGTTTCCGGCGGGCTGCCCGCCGACGGCCGGCAGCCCGTCTTCGACGGACGGATGCCGGCGGCCCCCGGCGACCTCCGCGTCGAGACGCACGGCATAGAGCCGGTTCCCGAGAGCAACCGCTACGGCGGTCCCGGGCGCCTGTTCACCGTGTGGTTCGCTCCCAACCTGACCATGACCGGCGTGTTCACCGGCACTGTCGGCATCGCCCTCGGCCTGGACTTCGCCACCGCGCTCGCCGCCGTCGTGCTGGGCACGGTGCTCGGCGCGGTGCCCACCGCCTACCTGGGCACCTGGGGGAGCCGGACCGGTGCCGGGCAGCTGCCGCTGGCCCGGCTCGCCTTCGGCCGGGCCGTGACGGTGCCCGGCATCCTGCAGTGGCTGTCCTCGGTCGCCTGGGACGCGCTGATCGGGCTGTTCGGCGGGGACGCGCTCGCGCGGTTGTGCGGCTGGCCGTTCTGGCTCGGTGTCCTGGTCATGATGCTGGCCCAGGGCGCCCTCGGCGTTCTCGGCTACGAGGCCATCCACCGGCTCCAGATCGTCATGACCTTCGTGCTCGCCGCCGCGTTCGCGCTGATCGCCTGGCGGCTGCTCGACGGTGTCCACCCCGTCGGCACGGGCACCGCCCACGGTGCCGACCAGGCCGGCGCGTTCGTCCTGACCAGCACCATCGCGCTGAGCCTGACCCTGTCCTGGGCTCCGTACGCCAGCGACTTCAGCCGCTACCTGCCACGCACCACCTCGCGCCCGCGCATGTTCTGGTTCACGCTGCTCGGCCTCGTGGTGTCCTTCGTGACTGTCCAGGCCCTCGGGTTGTGGGGCGCATCGGTGCTGACCGACCAGACCGCTGCAGGTGTGGACAAGTTGCTGGGCGGTGGGGCGCTGGGCGCGTTCGGGCTGCTCGCCGTGGCGCTGGCGGCCCTCTGCAGCAACGCCATGAACGACTACAGCGGTTCCTTGGCTCTGCAGACCGTCGGCGTGCGCCTTCCGCGCCCGGCGGCCGCCGCCCTCGCCGCCGGGCTCGGCTTCCCTCTGGTGCTGTGGATGCACGCTGCCGACACCACTGCCCGCTTCCAGAACGTGCTGCTGTTCGTCGGCTACTGGATTCCCGGATTCGTGGCGATCGTCATCGTCGACTGGATCGCGCGGGCCCGGACACGGGGCGGCGCCGCGATCGACCTCGCCACCGAGACCGCCCGGCCGCAGTCCGGATGGCCCCCGTTGCTGGCATTCGCCGTCGCCTTCGCCGCGGCCGTGCCGTTCATGGACACCAGTCTGTACGTGGGCCCGGTGGCGGCCTCCCTGCACGGCGCCGACCTCTCGTACTACGTGGCGTTCCTCGTGGCGCTCGCCGTCTACGCGCCGCTGCGGCTGCGCCACCGCCCGCAGGACTGACCTGCCGCCGGCCGACGGACCCCCGACGCCCCTCTGCGCCCCAACGACATCCCCGGAGCGATATCTCATGCCCGCGGCATCCGCCGATCACACCGCCTTCGCCCCGCAGGCCCTCGCACGCGTGCGGGCGGACTCCCCACTGGTTCAGTGCCTGACCAACGCGGTGGTCACGGGCTTCACCGCCAACGTCCTGCTGGCGCTGGGCGCCTCACCGGCCATGGTCGACATTCCGGAAGAGGCCGGCCCGTTCGCCCGGATCGCCTCCGGTGTCCTGGTCAATCTCGGCACCCCGCACGCGGAGCAGCGCTCCGCCATGGTCGAGGCCGCGCGGGCGGCGGCTTCGGCCGGCACGCCATGGGTCCTCGACCCGGTGGCGGTCGGCGCACTGCCGGTGCGCACCGCGCTGGCACGAGAGCTCCTTCAGCTGCGACCGTCGGTGATCCGGGGCAACGCGTCCGAGATCATCGCGCTCGCGGGCGCGGGCGACGGCGGCCGCGGCGTGGACTCCTCCGACGGCGTAGGGGCCGCCGAGGAATCAGCACGCGAGCTGGCCCGTACAGCCGGCTGTGTCGTCGCCGTCTCCGGGCCCGTGGACTTCGTCACCGATGGGGTGCGCAGCACCCGGATCGCCAACGGTGATGCCCTGTTGACCCGGGTGACAGGGGGCGGCTGCGCGCTGGGTGCGGTGATGGCGGCCTTCGCGGCAGTCGACGAGGACCGGTTCGCCGCGGTGGTGGCCGCCGTCACCGCGTACACGGTCGCCGCCGAGCTGGCCGCGAAGGAGGCCTCCGGGCCCGGCAGCTTCGCCGTCGCCTTCCTGGACGCGCTCGCCGCGCTGGAGGAAGCGGACCTCGCCGAGCGGGCGGCTCTTTCGTGACGGCGACACCGGTGGATCTGTCGGTCTACCTGGTGACGGACACGGCCCAGTGCGCGGCCCGCGGCCGGAGCGTGGCCGAGACCGTCGCCCTGGCAGTGGCCGGAGGCGTCACCGCCGTGCAGATCCGGGAGAAGCACGCCGCCGGGAGGGAGTTCCTGCATACGGTTTTGGAGGTGGCCGCCGTCCTCCCCGAACGAGTGGCGCTGATCGTCAACGACCGGGTGGACGTGTTCCTGGCCGCCCGCGCCGCCGGCGCACGCGTGACGGGGGTTCATGTCGGCCAGTCGGATCTCCCGTCGGCCGCCGTACGCGAACTGATCGGAGAGCACGCGGTTCTGGGCCTGAGTGCAGCCACCCCCGATCAACTGCGCGCCGCCGCCGAGGATCCGGCACGCGTCCACCACGTCGGCATCGGCGCGCTGCACGCGACCCGCACCAAGACGGACGCCCCGGCCCCACTCGGCCATGCCGGCTTCGCCCGCCTCGCCCGGCTCAGCGGCCTGCCCGCCGTGGCCATCGGCGGCATCACCCCGGCCGACCTGCCACGCCTGCGACATGCTGGGGCGGTGGGAGCCGCCGCCGTCTCCGGCATCTGCGCCGCCGAGGACCCCCGCGCGTCGGCCCGCGCGTACGCCCGGGCATGGACCGGTACCCGAGACGAGAGCCTCGCCTGACCGCGCCGGCCCACGTGCCGACGACCGCCGGATCGGACTCCGGCAAAGGAGGCGGAATCCGGGCCGGCCTGAGGACGATACGGCGCTCGGCGCCCACGGAATGAGCATGCTCACGGGGCTGTCACGGCACAGAACTCCCTGGGCGTGCAGGGCGCTTGGGAACTCCCCGTCGAGGCATTCGCGCGCAGTACCGCAGTATCGTCGACGACATCGGTGTCCAGGCGGTGAAGACAGGCATGCTCGCCTCGCCCGACCTGGTCACGGTGCTCGCCGAGCTGTTGCCGGATGCGGCGCCCCCGGTCGTCATGGACCCGGTGAGCGTCTCCAACCACGGGGACCGGCTGCCGGCGCCGACCGACGCGGTCACGTCGGCTGGTCCCCAACCGGCTCCCTAAAACGATAAAGGGGCCGTTTCGGATTCCTCTGAAACTGCCCCTGACCTACGACTCATACGAGTCGGGACGACAGGATTTGAACCTGCGACCCCTTGACCCCCAGGAGTGCGAGCCAGGGGAATTTTCCGGATAGATCACACATTTCACGGACGCAGATCGTGCATGACGAGGCACACTGTGCGGCACCGGGCATACCCTGTGGTCCCCAGCTGGTCCCCAAGCCCGGACCCGGTCGCACCTGGAGGTCGGCACTGGTCGAGCGACCAGTACCCGGCGCGGACGCCGGCGGACTTCATCTTCGAGATGAAGTCCTTCACCGGCCGCATGACGAAGGGGCGCCGGAACAAGGTCGGGGAATCGCCAGCAAGGGCAGCTCAACTGAACCCCGCCCCCCGCCTGATCCCGGCCCGGAAACAGGCCGCGACCGAGCCCGCCGCGCGCTGACCTCAGACAGGCCGGCAACAGGGGTATCCGGACGGGTCCCCACCACCAGCCCCATGCCCCATGCGTCCGGGCCTCCATCGACGGCGACCGTGGCGATGCCGAAGGCAGCGCGAGCGACGCCGACAGCGGACAGTCGCCGACGAGAGCGCTCAGACTGGCCAACCACAGCGCTCAGCCCACGACCCGCTGCAACATGACTCAAACCAGTTCGGGCTGCGGTTCGCGTCGCGGTTCCGGCAGATACGCCGACGCGGCCTTCCGGTCCCACAGCTTGGTGGTCCGTACGTAGCCGTAGACCACTGAGGTCATCGCCAGAATGAGCAGCGGCCCGAACACCCACGGATGTCCGGCCATCTCCACCGACAGATAGCGATACGACGCCAAGAGCCCAGCGAAGACCGCGGCGCCGTAGACGACCAGCTGGATTCCCGACCGGTCCCAGCCGCGGTCGAGCGAGCGCAGCGCCGTCTCGATCGTGAGCGTGAACACCACACCGGCGACGATGTCCGCGCCGTAGTGGTAGCCGAAGCCCAGTGTTGCACCGAGCGTGGCGATCAGCCAGAACGCGCCTGCGAATCGCAGAGCCCGCGGGCCCTTGCGGGAATGAATGAAGATCGCGGTAGCCCACGCCGTGTGCAGACTGGGCATGCAATTGCGCGGGGTGATCTCGTCGAAGAGCATCGGGTGCGGGGTACTGACCTGCGGCGGCGTGTCCGGCCACAGGTTGGCCACCGCCCAGTGCCCCCCGTCCGCGCCGTAGGCGAAGATCGGTCCGACCACCGGGAAGATCATGTAGATGCCCGGCCCGAGCAGGCCGATGACCAGAAAGGTACGCACCAGATGATGGCCCGGGAAGCGGCGCTCGACCGCCACGTTGCGCAGCTGGTACAGCGCGACGACGACCGCGGCCACCGCGAGCTGAATGTAGACCCAGTCGAGAACGTGGGCACCGACCGTGCCGGTAGCCGCGACAATCCGGCCTACCAGCCACGACGGGTTACCCAACGCATGATCGGCGGTTGCCACGTACTGGTCGAGCACCGCCGGGCGGGTCTTCGACGTGATCAGCAGCCAGGTGTAGCCGGTCTTGCGGCCGGCCACCAGCAACAGGGCCAGTCCGACGCCTTTCAGCAGCAGGACACGGTCCCGGTCGGTGCGGCGCGTGACAGCGATGACGGCACAGGCCAAAGTCACCCACAACGCGCCGTTGCCGAACATCATCTCGGCGTCGACCGCCCACCGCACGAGCCAGAAGACGACGTCGATGCCGATCGCGGCGCCGGCCGCGATGATCCGCTGCCGCCAGGTGAGCACCACCATCATCAACGCCATACTGACGTACAACACCGTCCCCGATTTGGGGGCGAATATCACCTCTCGCGCCTGGTCGGTGATCGGCCCCGGCTCGCCGTACCGACGCGCGGCGACCTCCAGTGCAATGAGGAATCCGAGGGCCGCCACACTCACCGCGACCCACAGCATGACGCGTGGTTGACGCCATGCAGCGAACCTAGTTCTGCCGTCTATTCGCGAAAACATTCGCGTTACCGTAGATATCAATTTTCAGCTGCTTTGTCATATTTCAATGTGATCGTTGCGAGCTCGAACATGCTAACGGAACGGGTGGGTTTCGCTGATCACAGGTACGCCGAATACAGCGATCAGCTCACCACACCCCCGGACGCACGAAAGGCCGCCTTCCGATTCCTGAGTGGGCGTCTAGGGATGGATTGTGGTGCTAAGTCGCTCCTGCGGCCAACGATCTTCGGGCTGATTCACACCTTTCGTGCGCCTTCACAGCCTTCCGGGCGCCGACCTGTGTGCCCGTTCAATCCGCTTCTCGGCACTGGATTCCGTCTGGTTTAGTAATGGGGCGGAAGATTCCCGCCAGTGCGGAGCTTCCAGCATTTCAGGCTGTGCACGTTGGCGATGAATACGGCAAAACGGGTCGAAATACCCATCACGAATCAACATCAAACGCCCACTCAGAACTCGGCAACATTTGAGCATCCTGGACGAAGCGGCCGCTCACCGTATCTGCCGACAAACGCTCTCCGTTGTCACCTGCATAGCCAACCACCAGTGGCGCTGATATTCGGCGGCGCCCGGGGCAGGTGTCCGCGACACTGGGCCGGTGATCGTCATACGCCCCGTGCTGGAGACCGGCGCGCTCCCCGGCTTCGAGTTCTGGCCGGTCGCCGAGCAACCGCCGCACCACCTCACCCCACTGAACGGCACGCTGAGCGATGAGCAGGTCGGCACGGCAATAGCCACCATGGCCGGCTACAACTCCAGCCGAGTCGAAGACCACCTGACCGACCCGGCCGACGCCTTCCTGAGCTCACTGCTGCACGAGGAGGGGTTCGTCGCCCCTGGAGGGCTCCGCGTCCAGGACACGGGCACCGGCACGACGCTGACGCCCGGTTGCTGCTGCGGACTGGAGGACTGGAGGACTGGCGCGGATGGCTGGAGATCGCCGACGGAAGCGAGCTGTGGCTCGGCCACGACCCGACACCTTGGGCCGAACAACTCGGCGACACCGTCCGGCTCCACCCGAACGGCGAGCACCCGGGCCCCGTGATCGAGGTCGCCCTGACCGAGCTCCCCCGGCTGCTCGCCGGGGTCCAGCAGGACCTCGCGGACTTCCTCCTCCTGGTCGCAGCATGGGCCGAGCAGCACGCGCCCCAGTCGGCGCAGGCACTGGCCAGTGCGGTCGACCGGTCGCTCGCAATCACCGCACCCCTGCGAAAGCTGAGCTGATGGCGAGCTTCCTGACGCACCGCCGGCTCGTGCTTGACTGCACGCTTCCGGTGCCGCGCCGCCACGCGGCACTGCGGGCCTGCCTCACTCTGTACGCCCCATACGGCTTCCGCGCCACGTACCACCACCTGACAGTCAGCGCCGCGATACCACGCGACCTCGACGCCGATCCCGAGTCTCTGGAACGTGCAGTGAACGAGCTCCACGAGGCCCGCCTGCTCCGGCTGGCCGAGGACGCCCGGTACGCCGAGCGGCGGCGACGCGAGAAGCATGCCGGTCAGCGGGGCCCCCGACGCCCGGGCACGTGGTGGCACCGCCACAGGCAGCAAAGCTGCATCCAGCTCGATCCGCTCGGCCATCCTGCCCTGGCCCTGCCCGAGTTCGTCCGCCGCCAAATCAGCCTGGCGAATGGCGAAGCACTGCCCGGCTGCGCGGACTGCGGCAGCGGCCTGCCCGCGGTGTCCCGTTCAACCGGCCACGGGTTCATCGACCTGTGCCGCAGCTGCGGCACGGTACAGCGCTCCTGCGCCTGCGGCCAGCCGCACTACCTCCACCCTCGCGAACGGGACCTGTGGCCGCGCCTGTGGCGCAGGGAGCACATGACCCACGACGGCCTGCCCAACCCGCACTGGCCCGGTACCGTCGAGGACCGAATCGCCGGCCTGCAGCTGAGGAACCCGTCACAGCCACGGAACGGGCGGCTCGGATGAGCGAACTCGCCTTCTTCGCCCAAGTGGTGGCCCGGGGCACGGTCCGCGGCCTGGACTGCAGCTCCACGCCCGACCAGGTCACTGCCTGGCTCGGCGACTACGGGGAGAACCTTCGGGGCGACCTGCTGTGGCGCGACTGGGCGTTGTGGGATACCTGGGTCGACGGCAACGCGAAGGTCACCATGGTCGTCTCCGCCGTGGACACCACCGAGGGCCTCCTCGCCAACTGGGCCAAGGGCAGAAACCTGCTTCCCGTCATGCCTCTGCCCTCCCAGATCGCCCAGGTCCACGCCGGTTGGACCGGCTGGGCGTCGATCTTCTCCCCCTACGGCAAGAGGAAACTCGGCCTCAACGGACAGCCGTGATCCACAGGTATTGACTATTGCTCCAGCTCTCTTGTACCTGGTCACGAAAGCCTCGCTCATGGCGGCCAAGATCGGCATCTGCGAAGACAGTCCCAGGAACAGGCGACTCTATGAGCACCAGCGGACCGGCTGGATCAAGATCGAGGCGATGCGTTTCGCCGTCGGTTCTGATGCCCGCAAGGTCGAGGACATCATCGTCCGATCCTGGCGCAGCCGGCTTCTACCACCCGTGCTGGACGACGGCTACGGGTACAACGGGTACAGCGAGACGGTGTCGCTCCAGTAACTCCGAGTCAGTGAGATCTGGACCGAGGTGTGTGCCACCGCCGATCAGGTCATGGCCGCGGCGGAGTGACTGTCGCCCGCTCCGGGCAGCTCGTCCAACTTCGATGGCAAACGGCACATGTTGGCTGACAGGGCACAGTGGGGAGAGAGAGCGGGAGGACGGGCAAGCGAACTACGAGCGTCCCGTCTCATGCGAATTGGCCCCTGCCTCAGGTGGTCTGGTCCGATTCGCTCGTCGTCTCAGGCGATCTGGTCCGTTGGCGGTACTCGTGTCACGCGAGACCTCGACCTGCGCGGCGAGGGCACCCTGGGGGGCGCTGAGCAGCACGCGCCAATACGGTGGCCCGATGATGTCGATCAAGAAGTTCCAAGTCACCTTCGACTGCGCAGAACCTGAGCGCCTCGCTCGTTTCTGGTGCGAAGTGTTGGGGTACGTCGTACCGCCGCCACCGGAGGGGTTTGCCACTTGGGACGATTTCAAGAGCTCGCTGCCACCTGAGCAGCAGGACGCATGGTTTGCCTGCATTGATCCCTCAGGCGTGGGCCCGCGACTGTACTTCCAGCACGTCCCCGAAGGGAAGGCCGCCAAGAACCGGCTGCATCTTGACGTGCGGGTCGGCACCGGGCTCGTGGGTGAAGAGCGCCTGGCCGCACTTGAGGCCGAGTGCGCACGACTGGTCGCGCTCGGCGCGGTACACGTGCGAACACTGCGTGCCGATGGCGTCAACGAGTCGTGCATCCCGATGCAGGACATCGAGGGCAACGAGTTCTGTCTCGACTGAGGGGCCGCGAACGTGTCCTCCCGGATCGACTGAGACGGCACCGGGCAACCGTGCGTCCGGAACCAGGTCCACTGAGATTTCCAACGTCACAGCGTCTCAGTTCTTCTGGTCGCTGCAGGTCACAGGCATCACCAGGGACCAGATCATCTGAGACGGGACAACGAGCGTCTGCCGCTGTATGTGGGGATGATCTCGGGAGCGCCGCGGTCTTGCCAGGGGCTAAGGGGCAGCTGTTGGAGCGGGCATGATGGTGCCCTCTGGCAGGTCTTCGTCGAGGGCGACTACAGCTCGTTCGAATTCCTCGAAGCTGCGGCCGATGGTGAGGACTCGCCAACGGCGGGTGAAGAAGATGTTCTGGACGGGTCCTGCTAGAGCGGACAGCCGCTTCGCCTTCGTTTCGACGGCCCGCTCCGACAGCATGATCGCTCGTGAGTGGGCCACGAACCGGCCGACGATGTCGCGCACCCGCTCTGTGGCGTAGCCCAACCCGAACGTCTCCATGTTGTCCACCATGTAGCGGGTGGCCTCGTCAAGCTGGTCGACCCACCGGTCACGCTCGGCGTTCAGCTTTTCCGTGAGGGCGGGGCGCTGATCCGCGAGGGCTGCTGGGATCGGCGTTTCGCCGAGACGGGCAGAGGCCGACAGGATGGTGAGCACGCGGCGGCTGAACTCGTCGCGAGCTTGGTGCGCGAGGCTGATGCGCTTGTTGCGGGCCTCCAGGCGCGGGGTGATGACGAGGCCGATGAAGAGGGCCGTCGCCGCTGGGAGCAAGATGGCGCTGATCCACGTGGGCATGGGGCGATTCTGAGGTATACGGCTCCTGCTGGTGGGCGGTTCGGCGGACTATAGGCTGATGTACGGCGCGGGGCTGATGTACGGAGGAGACTGTGGGCCTGCGCCAACTCGTGGTCGTGGCTGAACTACAAGCCCGTGATGGCCGAGGCCGGGAGGCCTGGAGACCGGGCAGCCGCGCATTCCCGGAACCGGCCAAGACGTGGGTGCCGCCGCAGGAGTTGCGGCGGCTGGCCGCGTAAAAGGTGCTGGCGTCGTACGACAACAACCAGGCCGGGTAGCTCGCGGCCGTATGCGGCGACACGAGTGCGCTGGAGCGCCGGGAGCTGGGCGACGCGGCGAACCTCGTGGACACCGCGCTCGGCTACCTCCTCGGCTCGGACCAAGCTCGGCTACGAACACCTGCGCCGCCATGACCTCCGGCACACCGGACTGACCTGGTTCGCCGACGCAGGGGTCCAAGTGCACGCCCTACGCAGAATCGCCGGCCACGGGTCACTGACCACCACCCAGCGCTACCTTCACCCGGACGTACACAAGACCACGGCCGCCGGGGCGGCTCTCTCCGCCCACCTCAGCGTGCTGCGCGCACCGCGCTCCCTGCCGGGCCCGATCGTCATGACCCGCTGACACCGGTCAAGGAGGCTGGTCCCCAGCTGGTCCCCAAGAATGACCAAGGGCCGGTTTCGGATGTTTCCGAAACCGGCCCTGACCTGCGACTGTCTCCAGTCGGGACGACAGGATTTGAACCTGCGACCCCTTGACCCCCAGTCAAGTGCGCTACCAAGCTGCGCCACGTCCCGATGCGGTTCCCCCCGGTGTTCCCGGGCGGCTGCGCAGGACAAACATTACCTCACTCCGAGGACCGGATCGACGCCCGTGCCTGGTGGGCGCGGTTTGCCAGGGATTCGGCGCCGCATGCCGTGGCCAGTTTGTGGGCTCTGGCGAGTTCGCGCGGGGAGCGGACCGCGATGCCGTAGTCGACGAGGGCCAGGGCGTGTTCGTACGCGGACGGGGACGCCTCCAGGTGGCGGACCGACTCGGCCAGCAGATGGGTGGCGTCCTCGGCTCGGGCGAAGAGGGCGGCACAGCGCAGGGCCTCACCGATCGCGGTGTCCGTGCCGAAGCGTTCGGCGTGCACCCGGGCCGAGGTGGCGAGTTGAGCGGCGCGGCCCGGGTCCTCCTCGGCCAGTGCGCGGGCGAGATCGCCTGCCCAGGGAGCCCAGACGCCGTTGAACCTGCCTCGCGGTTCGAGGGCCTGACCGGCCGCTTCCAGTTCGGTGACCGCTTCCTTCGTACGGCCTTCGGCCAGCAGCAGCCGGCCGCGTACGCACGGCGCGTCGGGCAGCACCATCGCGCTGGGGTAGGGCGAGCCGAAGTCGTAACGGTCGGCGATCTCACGGGCCTCGGTGACACGGCCGCGGGCGACCAATGTGTCGATGAGCAGACAGGCCGCGTCCCAGTGGACGGGAAGTCCGCTGCCGACACGGTCGGCGAGGCGCAGTCCTTCCCGGAGGAAGCCCTCGGCCTCGGCCAGCCGGCCGCGACGGCGGTGGACCAGCCCGAGCAGGGTGTGTGCGAACGCGAGATGCGCACCGCTCCAGCCGGAGATCTCGAAGGCGCGGACGGCCTCGCCGAAGAGTTCCTCGGCCCGGTCGAGCTGGTCGGTGAAGGCGTAGGTGATCCCGACGAGGGTCGGGAGTTCGAAGCCCCACTCGGTGTCGGTCCAGCCGAGCCCGCGGGCGGGGTGGCCGTCGACCAGAGCGCGTTCGCAGAGGTCGACGATGAGCTGGGAGTTCTCGCCGCGCATCATGGCGTCGAAGGCGCGGATGGTGAGCAGGGCGCGCTCGGCGTTGTCGCGGCCGGACAGATGGTCGGCATTCCGGGCGAGCCGGCCGGAACGGGCAGGTCCGTCGTCCTCGGCGGCCTGCATGCCCTCCCAGAGGAAGTGGGCGGCCTGGAGCCGCATCAGGCCGGGGCCCGGGGCGGTGCGTGCGGCCTCGGCGGCGAGGGCGCGTGCCGCTTCCTTCAGCTGGTTGTTGTGGGAGTGCGCGGCCGCGAGCCGGTAGGTGGCGTCGACCCGCTGGTCGTCGGAGAGTCCGGGCATCTCGAGGGCGGTCCGCAGATGCTGGACGGTGGTGGCCGGGGAGCTGAGCAGTGTGGCGCAGCCCAGTTCGTACAGCAGGGTGGCCCTGACCCGTTGGCGCGGTGGTTCCTGCAGAGCGCGTTCGAGGCAGCGGCGGGCTGCCTCCGGGGCACCGACGGCAAGGTGCTGTTTGGCTGCTTCGCGGAGCTGCTCGACCAGTTCCTGGTCGTCGTCGGGGTGTACTTCGAGCAGGTGCCGGGAGGCCGCGGCGGGGCCGAGTCCCGCACGGGAGATCGCCCAGGCAGCCCGGCCGTGCATGGCGGTGCGGGTGGCCGGCGGGATGGATCGGTACACCGCGGTGGCGATCAGCGGGTGGACGAACTCCAGCGGGTCGAAGCCGGTGACGATACGGGCTTCGCGCAGCCGCGCCGTGCAGTCGGCGGCCTCGGCGGGGCTCATTCCGGCGAGGGTGGCGGCGAGATCCTGCGAGATGTCCGTACCGAGGACGGCGGCGGCCCAGGCGAACCGGTTGGCGTTGGTACCGAGCCGTTCGAGCCGGGCGACGAGTCCGCTGCCGCGGGCCGATGCCCCGAGTTCGCGCAGCAACCCGGCCGACTCCTCCAGGGGCGTCAGTTCGCGGTCCTGGACCTTGGCGACGAGTTCGACCGCCTCGTAGGGGTTGCCGCCGGTGACGGCCCACACCTCGCGGCAGAACGGGTCGTCGGCGTGTTCACCGAGGCCCGCGCGGACCAGTTCCGCGGTGGCGTCCGGGGTGAGGGCGCGCAGCGCGACCCGGACCTGGGAGGGGTGGGCGCCAACCGGTCCGCTCTCCTTCTGCCGCGCTGCCAGTTCTTCCGGCCGGTGGGCCTGGACGACCAGGACGGGCAGTTCGCCGAGGCGCGCGGTGAACGAGGCGAGCCAGGCGAGGGATTCGCCGTCCGCCCAGTGCGCGTCGTCGATGATGAGCAGCAGTGGACGGTGGCTCAGCCGGGACGCGAGCCGGGAGACCACCCAGTCGAGGCCGTCCCGCACGCCCTGCGGATCGGGCTGGGGACCGCTCGGTTCGGCGAGTCCGAGTGCGGGCGCGGCGATCTCGTACCAGGCCCCGAACAGGGTCCGCACCTCGTCGGGCGGGAACTGGTCGAGTGCCGGCTGCAGCAGTTGGCGTACGACGTGGAAGGGCACGGATGTGACCGTTTCGCCGCCACGTGCGGACCAGACCGTGCAGCGGTCGGCGGCCATCGCCTGGATCTGGGCGAGCAGTGCTGTCTTGCCGATGCCTGCCTCGCCGCTGAAGATCAGCAGCCCGCCGGCTGCCTGGGCGCCGCACAGGGCATCCACGGCTTGTGCGGCAGCGGCGAGTTCCGGTTCGCGCTCGTACAGCGGCCGGGACTGCTTCATCCCTACCCTCCCCAAAGTGGTGCGGATGACTGTCGACACTAGTCGTGCGCGGGGGTCCACCGACAGTGGTTCGGACAGTTCGCCGCAGGTGCGGGGCACAATCGAGGGGTGGACGAGACTCGCAGGGACCGCGACGCCGAGGGCCGGGCACGCAATGCGCGCCCCCGTGACGGGCTGGGACGCCCCCTGCCGTACGGGGCACCGGGAGTGGAGCGGCAGCCCGAGGGGGTGACCCGTACCCCCGAGGAGACCTTGCGTGAGGCGCAACGGCTGCTGGACGCGGGGATGCCGTTCCATGCGCACGAGGTGTTCGAGGATGCCTGGAAGTCGGGCCCGGTGGCGGAACGGGAGTTGTGGCGCGGTCTTGCGCAGCTGGCCGTGGGGCTGACGCATGCGGCGCGGGGCAATACGGCGGGCGGGGCGCGGCTGTTGCGACGGGGCGCGGCGGCGCTCGCGGAGTTCGGGGCCACCCGTCCTCACGGGATCGGGGTCGACGGGCTGATCGGCTGGGCGCAGGAGCTGGCGGGGCGGGTCGAGGCGAAGGATGCCTGCGGCGCGGACGCGGCGCGGGCCCGGCCCGTCGACGCGGCCGACGAGGCGCCGTGTCTGCGGCCCGGGGGCCGGTAGCCCGGACGCCCGGGGCGCTGGGGCATGGGGCAGACTCGGTGCGGTGAGAAAGATCTATGTCATCGGAATCGGCGCGGGCGACCCCGACCATCTGACCCTCCAGGCCGTCAAGGCGCTGAACCGGGCGGATGCGTTCTTCATCCTCGACAAGGGTGAGGAGAAGTCCGATCTGACCGGGCTGCGGCGGGACATCCTCGATGTGCATGTGGAGAACACCTCGTACCGGCTCGTCGAGGCGCGGGATCCGGAGCGGGACCGCGGGACGTCGGACTACTCACCCGCGGTGGACGACTGGCGCAGGCGCCGCGCGGATCTGTACGAGCGGTTCATCGCGGAGGATCTCGGCGAGGACGAGTGCGGGGCGTTCCTGGTGTGGGGCGATCCGGCGCTGTACGACTCCACGCTCGGCATCCTCGAAGAGATCCTCGACCGGGGTTCCGTCGCCTTCGACCACGAGGTGGTCCCCGGGATCAGCAGCGTCTCCGCTCTGCTGGCCAAGCACCGGACGGGGCTGAACCGGGTGGCGAGGCCGGTGCAGATCACGACGGGCCGGCGGCTGGCCGAGGGCTGGCCCGAAGGGGTCGACGACGTGGTGGTGATGCTCGACGCACGGCAGGCGTTCACCCGCCATCTCGACCAGGACCTCTTCATCTACTGGGGCGCGTACGTGGGGACCGAGGACGAGATCCTGGTCTCCGGGCGCCTCGCCGAGGTGTCGGACCGGATCGAGGAGCTGCGGGCCGAGGCGCGCACCCGCAAGGGCTGGATCATGGATACGTATCTGCTGCGTCGCGGCTGAATCAGCTTGTCCGGCACAGCAGTTGGAGCGCCGACGCCACATCGTGCACGACGGGTACACCTTCGGGCGGTGGTGGTCGGCGGACCACGACCACGGGCAGTCCGAGGTTCCTGGCCGCGGTGAGTTTCGCCGCGGTCGCGGGGCCGCCGCTGTCCTTGGTGACGAGGACGTCGATGGCGTGGTCACGCAGCAGCGCCGTCTCTCCGTCGACGGTGTACGGGCCACGGTCGAGGAGTACGTCGGTGTGACGTGGCAGCGGCGGCTCGGGGGGCTCCACGGACCGTACGAGGAAGTGGAGCGCGTCCGCGCCCGGGGCGGTGGCGAAGGCGGCCAGGCCCAGGCGGCCGGTGGTGAGGAAGATCCGGCGGCCCAGGGCGGGCAGTTGCGCGGCGGCGTGCGCGAGGTCGCCGGCCGGGTGCCAGCGGTCGCCGTGGCCCGCCGTCCAGCCGGGGCGGCGCAGCGCGAACAGTGCGGTGCCGGTGGCCTTCGCGGCCTCGGCGGCGTTGGCGCTGATGGTGTCGGCGAACGGATGGGTGGCGTCGACGACGGTGTCCACGCCGTGGGTACGCAGCCAGTCGACGAGGCCCTGGGGGCCGCCGAAGCCTCCGATGCGTACGTCGCCGGCGGGCATCCGGGGCCGGGCGACGCGGCCGGCCAGCGAGGTGGTGATGCGCACCGTCGCGTCGCCGCCGGGCTCGGTCGGCCCGGTCAGCTCGGCGGCGAGCTGCCGGGCTTCGGTCGTACCGCCGAGGATCAGGATGTGGCCGGGCATGTACCGAACCTACGTCACTTTCGCCGCCCGACGCCCGGAGCGGTGAACAGGGCGGCCCACAGCCATTACGATCCGGCGTCATGAGCATTTCTGACCAGGACCAGGCTGCGGACACCCCGATAGCCGCTGCCGAGACCACTCCCGAGGCCGTTCCGGAACCCGATTCCCAGGCCGTTTCGGAGAAAGTTCCGGAGACCGGTTCCGAGGCCGTCCCCGAGACCGATTCCGGGGCTGTGCCCGAGACCGATTCCGGGGCTGTGCCCGATGCAGCCGCCGAGACCGGGGACCGGACACTGACGCCGCGTCAGGCGAGACGGCTGCGCATCGCTCTCTCGTCGGTCGGCATGGCCGCGATGGCGGTCGTTCTCGCGCTGCGGATCGCCAGCCGGTCGTCCGTGCTGGTGGTCGGGGTGTACGGGCTCGCGCTGATCCTGTGCGGGATCGTGATCGAGCTGAGCAGGAACGGCCGTACCCGGCTCGGCAGTTGGCTGCTGGCCGTCGGTCTGCTGGCGGCGATCGGTTCGGACTGGCTGCTGATTCCCTGACGTATGGTCAGCGCACCGCGATCCGCACGGTCGCGCCGTGCGGATCGACCCGGTCGAGCCAGTCGGCACGCAGATGGAACGGACGGCCCGGTTCGGCGGGCAGCAGCAGTCGCTGTCGGTGCAGCACACGGCCGTCCTGGCGTACGACGAGCAGCGGCGAGGGCAGTCTCCGGCTGGTGCGCAGGGTGAAGCGGCCATGGAGCGGGATGTCGTCTCCGGGACCGATGAGGTTCGGTGCGATCCACTGGAGCGGGGAATCGACCGCGACGGACGGCCGGTCGGCAGGCCAGGCATCCGCCGCCAGGTGACGCAGTACGGGCGCGGCGACGGCCCGGCCCTCGGCGGCCGCGATGCCGGCGCTCTCCACGCCGTGCAACAGATTGCCGACGGCGAAGACTCCGGTCTCGGTCGTGCGGTACGAGGCGTCGTACGCGGGGCCGCGGGTGCCGGGGTCCAGGGTGACCGTGCCGCGCCGGGCCAGTTCGTGGTCGGGGATCCAGTCGCCGGTGAAGACGACGGTGTCGCAGCGCAGGGTCGTGGTCCGGCCGTCGTGATGCCGCAGCGCCACTCCGGTGAGCCGTTCCCGGCCGGTCAGGGCGGTGACGGTGGCGTGGGTGAGGAGCGGGGTGCGGTCCCCGGTCCGGGTCAGGGCGGTGAGCCGCGAGGGCGGCTGGTCGGTGACCATGGCGACGACGTCCAGGCCGGCGACGCGCAGGGTGTCGGCCGCGGCGCGGCTGACGGGTTCGTTGCCGATGACGACCGCGCGGGTGCCGATCCGCTGCCGGTGGAGATGGACGGCCTGCTGGAGTTCGCCGGTGGTGTAGACGCCGGGCGGGCGGGTGCCGGGGACGAGGCGGGCGCTGCGGGGGCGTTCGCGGGCGCCGGTGGCGAGGAGGACTGCGCGGGCGGTGATCCGTTCGAGTCCGGTCGGTGCGGTGGTGTCGACGGTCAGTGGTCCGGGCCGGCCGGTGACGGTGACGCCGGTACGCAGGGTGGCTCCGGCCCGTTCGGCCGCGGCGACGCATTCCCGGGCGTACGCGGGCCCGGACAGCCCTCCCCCGGTGGCGCGGCCACCGAAGCCGCCGTGCAGGCAGTGGCGCGGGATGCCGCCCGCGGTCTGTTCGCGCTCCAGGATCTCGACCCGGCCCGCACCGGATGCGGCGAGTTCGGCCCCGGCGCCGAGACCGGCCGGACCGCCCCCGACGACCAGGACGTCGACGGTGCGCTCACGCCGGGTCATGGCCGGGCCTCCTCGAACAGTGCACGGACCGCGGCCCCGCAGTAGAACCCCTGACAGCGCCCGTTGCCGGCCCTGGTTCTGCGCCGCAGACCGTCCCGGGAGAGTGGCGGGATCGTGCCGGACAGGGCGTCCCTGATCTCGCCCGCGGAGACCCGTTCGCAGTGGCAGACGAGCATGCCGTAGGCCGGGTCCTCGGCGATCAGTTCGGCGTTCTCGTAGGGGCGGGGGAATGCCTCGCCGAGGTTGGGCATGGTGACGGACGGCAGTTCGGACGGCGTACCGAGATCGAGGCCCGAGCCGCCGAGCAGTTCGGTGACATGCGCGGCGATGGCCATGGAGGCGGTGAGTCCGGTGGAGCGGATGCCGCCGACGGCAATGTAGCGCCGGTCCGGGTAGTCCTGGATGCGGTAGTCCTCCTGACCGGTGGCAGCGCGCAGTCCGGCGTAGACGGCCGTGACTTCTTCGTCGAGCAGTCCGGGCAGGATGCGGCGGCCCTTCTCGCGCAGCAGGGCGATGCCGTCCGCGGTCGATCCGGTGGCGGTCTTGTCGTCGAGTTCTTCGGCGGTCGGGCCGAGCAGCACATTGCCGAAGACGGTCGGTGCGACCAGGACGCCCTTGCCGGCGGCGGTGGGCACGGGGAGCAGGATGTGGCTGACGAGATCGCGAGCGAGCTTGTCGAAGACGATGAGCTGGCCGCGGCGCGGGGTGACGGTGAAGACGTCGTGGCCGAGTTCCCGGTCGAGTGCGTCGGCGTACAGTCCTGCGGCGTTGATCAGATGGCGGGTGCGCAGTGTCCCGCGGGTGGTGGTGAGGGTGTGGACGTCGTCGCCGCTGTCGATGTGCTGTACCCGGCAGTTGAGGTGCAGATGGACTCCTGCCCGCACGGCCTGGGTGGCGTAGGCGAGCGGGGTCGTCCAGGGGCAGATGATGCTTTCGTCGGGGATTTCGAGTGCGCCGAGGGCGCCGGGCCCCAGATGGGGTTCGCGGGCCCGGAGTTCGTCGGCGTCCAGGAGGCGTGCCGCGTGGTAGTCGTTGCGTTCGGCCTTTGCCAACAGGGCGGGAAGTGCGGCTAGTTGTTCCTCGTCCCAGGCGACGAGGAGGGCGCCGACGCGTTCGACGGGGATGCCGGTCTCGGCGGCGTACGCACGGAGTCTGTACTGCCCTTCGCGTACGAGCCTGGCTTCCAGCGAGCCGGGTACGGCATCGAAACCGGTGTGCAGGATGGCGGTGTTGGCCTTCGATGTGCCGTTGCCGATGTCGTCCGAGGCGTCGACGAGGGCAGTACGCAGCCGGTAGCGGGCCAGTTCGCGGGCGATGGCGGCTCCGACGACGCCTGTGCCGACAACGGTCACGTCGTAGGCCGGCGTTTCGGGCAGCTCGCCCGCCGGATTCCCGGGCAGGCCGGCCGTCAGGTCTCCGGCCGTGGTGATCGTGCAGTTCATCGCGTGACTCTCGTACGTATCAGGCATGTTCCAGCAGGGTCTGCACGGCCGCACGGAATCCGGCGAGGCGTTCGGCGGCCTCGTCGGCGCCGATCCGGGGCTCATACACGGCGGCGGGCTTCCATTCGGGTACGGCCTGCTGGAGCGGGAGCCGGGAGTCGAGGCCGAGGCGGGCGACGGCTCCGACGCCGAGTGCGGTGACATCGGGCAGCGCGGACACCTCCACGGGTCGTTGCAGCAGATCGGCCTGGGTCTGCATGAGCAGTGCGGAGCGGGTCAGCCCGCCGTCGACGCGGAGCGAGGTCAGCGGGGAGCCCAGGTCCGTCGCGACCGCTTCGGTGAGCTCGACGACCTGTGCGGCGATGCCTTCGCACAGGGCGCGCACCAGGTGGCCCGCGGTGGTGTCGAGGCCGAGGCCGGTCACCGATCCGCGCAGATCGCCGCGCCACCAGGGAGCGGCGAGTCCGGCGAGTGCCGGTACGAACGTGACGCCGCCGGAGTCGGGGACGGTGGCGCCGACCGGGTCGAGGTCGGCCGCGCCGGAGATCACGCCCAGGCCGGTGAGCCAGTTGACGGCGGACGCGGCGGTGTAGACCTGTCCGTCGAGGCAGTAGCTCGTACGGCCGCCGAGGCGCCAGGCGACACAGCTGACCAGTCCGGTGGAGCCGCGGCGCGGGGCGGGCCCGGTCTGGGCGAGCAGGAACGCGCCGGTTCCGTAGGTGCACTTGGCGTTGCCCGGGTCCAGGGCGTTCTGGGCGAGCAGGGCGGCCTGCTGGTCGACGAGGAGTCCGGTCAGCGGGAGTTCACCGCCGAAGGCGGTCGTCGTACCGACAGTCCCGTCGGAGTCGACGACGACCGGGAGGCGTTCGTCGCCGAGGCCGAAGATGTCCAGGGCCGCGGGTGACCAGCTGACCCGGTCGAGGTCCAGCAGCTGGGTGCGTCCTGCGGTCGCCGCGTCCGTGACGAACGCACCGGTCAGCTGATGGACGAGCCAGGAGTCGCTGGTGGTGACGACGCCCTCGCGGGTCAGCTCCCGGCGGATCCAGGCCATCTTGGGTGCGGCGAAGTACGGATCGAGCGGAAGCCCGGTGAGTTGCGTCAACTCTTCTTCGTACGGGTCAAGTTCGGCACAGATCGGGGCGGAGCGCCGGTCCTGCCAGACGATCGCGTCGGTGAGCGGCCTCCCCGTGCCGGGATCCCAGGCGAGCACCGTCTCGCCCTGGTTGGCGAGGCCGACGGCGGCCACCGGCTCACCCGCCTCGTGCAACGCCCGGCGTCCGGCGTCGACGACCGAGGCGAGCAGTTCGGCGGGGTCGACCTCGACCGCTCCCCCGGCACCGTGACGCGGCCGCACCGGCGCCGAACCGGAACCGATCACGCCACGCTCGGGGCAGACCACCAGAGCCTTGGTTCCCGATGTGCCCTGGTCCACGGCGAGTACCGGGCCTGTCATCGACACTCCAGCTGTGCGGAAGCTCTGTGGCTCGAACGGAATCGTGATCATTGATCTCCGACGCCCAGAGTGGTGCAGACCACCGCGTACGTCAAGGGCCGCCCGGGTGCACGCCCGGAACGACCGGATGCCGGTCAATGTCCATACGAATCAGATGACTTGAGTAAGATCCGCGAATCGGTCCGGAGTTCGGCGCAACTGGCCTTACACTCACCGCCGAGCAACAACCGGACGCTTTCGGGCAGTTCGTCTTCAACAGCTGCTTCACCCCCCACGTCCTTGAGGATTGATGAGACCGACACCCCGCCCCGAGCGCCGAGATCTCGGCTCCCGGGCCTTCCGCTTCTGCACGGGTTCCATGCCGCCGCCGGGTTGCGTGACGTGCTGAGGAGATCCCCCATCCGTCGCATGCCGACCCGTCGCACGGGGGCGGGGCGAGTCCATGGCCAACAGTGACTTCCGGCCGGTCTACCACCCGGCCGGCCATGACAACGAATTGCGTGTCGCGTTACAGGATTTGCGCACCGGACGCTGGATGTCCATGCGGAATCTGCTGGAGAGTACGCCGGACTGGACCCTGTGGACGCAGCGCACACAGGTGCTCGGAGCGGTTGCCGCCGGTTCGGATGCTGTGCAGGCCTGGCTGGCCGAGGAGCCCCGGAGTGTCGCCGCTGCCGTGATGCAGGCACGGGTCGTCGTGGAACGGGCCGTGCGGGCCAACCGCGAGGGCCATCACCGTGCGCAGGAGCTGTGGCAGGAAGCGTGGGGAGCCTGCCGGACTGCCGCGCACACCTCGCCCGCGGACCCGGTGCCATGGGTGTGTCTGCTGGCCCTGTCCCAGCTGGACGAGCGGCAGCAGCTGGAGGAGCACCGGCTGCATCCGCCGGGGCCGATGCTTTTCCCCGGCCCGTGGGGGCTGCTGGCGGAGGCCGACAAGCGCGATCCGTACAACCGCGAGGCCTACCACCGGATGCTCCAGTTCGTGTACGCGCGAAAGGCCGGTGGCACTCTCTCGGAAGCGGTCAACTTCGTGCAGTGGGCGGCCTCTTCCGCCCCCGACGGCTCCGCGCTGCATGTGCTGCCGCTGCATGTGCGGGTCGAGCGCTACCGGCGTGAGCACGGCCACGAGAAGGCCCTGGATCTCCACTGGGTCACCGAGGATGCCGAGCGGGACGCGGCCCGGGCCCTGGAGCTCTGGTTCCGTCGCACCGCCCCGATCTCCCACTCCCTGCTCGACCTGAACCATCTGGCCCACGCCCTGTGGGGAGCCCTCCAATTCGCCGACGCCGCACCGGTGTTCCAGGAGCTCGGCCCCTATTTCACCTCGGTTCCCTGGGTGTACCGCACCCGTGATCCCAAGGCCCCCGGAGGCGCCGAGGAGGTCTTCCTGCGCGCCCGGAGCCGCTGTCTCGCCGTGTCCCGCGGCCCCGGACCGGGGCCGCACGGCTGAGCCACGGCGCCGTGGCACTGCCTCCCCGTTTCGAACCGACCGCTTTCCATCCCTGTCCCCATCACCGCTCATGGAGGTTTTTCCCATGTCCATATCCACCCCGACCCAGTCGGGTGCGGAGGCCACCCCGCCTAAGGACGAAGAGCAGCGGCTGCGTGAACTCGGCTACCAGCCGGTGCTCGCCCGCCGCATGGGCGGCTTCGGCAACTTCGCCATCAGCTTCTCCGTCATCTCGATCCTGTCCGGCTGCATGACCCTGTACGGCTTCGGCATGTCGACCGGTGGCCCGGCGGTGATGCTCTGGGGCTGGGCCGGTGTCGGCCTCTTCGTGCTCTGCGTCGGCATGGCACTCGCCGAGGTCACCAGTGCCTACCCGACCTCGGGGGCGTTGTACTACATGGCCGACCGGCTCGGCGGCCGCAAGTGGGGCTGGTACACCGGCTGGCTGAATCTGCTCGGGCTGCTCGGTGCGATCGCCGGTATCGACTACGGTGCCGCGCTGTTCACCGGCGCGCTGATGAATCTGCAGTGGGGATTCACCCCCACACCGGGCAAGACAATGATCATCTTTGTCTGCATTCTGCTGCTGCACGCTGTGCTGAATCTCTTCGGTGTCCGCCTCGTCAGTGTGCTCAACTCCATCAGCGTGTGGTGGCATCTCGGCGGTGTCGCGGTGATCGTCGCCGTGCTGGCCATCGTGCCGTCGCACCACCAGTCGCCGTCGTTCGTCTTCACCGAGTTCGTCAATGACACGGGCTGGCACAACCCGTTGTACGTGGCGGCGATCGGCCTGCTCCTCGCGCAGTACACGTTCTGCGGCTACGACGCCTCCGCCCACCTGTCGGAGGAGACGTCGAACGCCTCGGTGACGGCCGCCAAGGGCATCGTCCGTGCGATCTGGGTCTCCTGGGTCGCCGGTTTCGTACTGCTCGCCGGACTGACCTTCGCGATCCAGGACTACGCGGGCACCCAGGACAGCGCGACCGGGGTGCCTCCGGCGCAGATCCTGATCGATGCGCTGGGCACCTCCGGGGCCACGGCCATGCTCCTGATCGTGATCGCGGCGCAGCTGTTCTGCGGCAACGCCGAGGTCGCCGCCGCCAGCCGGATGGTGTTCGCGTTCAGCCGTGACAACGCGCTGCCGGGCTCGGCGCTGTGGCACAAGGTGAGCTCGCGCACCCAGACACCCGTCAACGCGGTGTGGCTGTCGGTCGTCGTCGCCGGACTGCTCGCGCTGCCGTCGCTGTACTCCGCCACCGCGTACGGTGCGGTGACCGCGATCAATGTCATCGGCATCACGCCCGCCTATGCGATCCCGATCTTCCTGAAGCTGCGCTCCGGCGACCGGTTCGAGCGCGGTCCCTGGCACCTGGGCCGGTGGAGCAAGCCGATCGGCTGGATCGCCGTGGTGTGGGTCGCCATCGTGACCGTGCTGTTCCTGCTCCCGCAGTCGTCCCCGGTGACGGTCGACTCGATGAACTACGCGTCGATCGCGCTGGTCGCGGTGCTGGTTCTGGCCACCGTGTGGTGGTTCGTCGCGCGCCGTTCGTACAGCACCCCGTCGGCGTACGGGAACGCTCGCGAGCAGGCGGAGGTCGAGGAAGGCATCGTCTGACCCGGCCCCGCCCACGCACGGTCCTCAGCCCTCCCCGGTCGCAGCGAGAAGCGAGCAGCGGTCAGGGAGGGCTGAGGCGTGTGAGCGGTGGCGGTGGCGGTACGGAACGCTGTGTGCGGTCAGCCCAGCAGCAGCTGGAGTCCGCCGAGAACGGTCGCACCGATCACCAGCTGCTCGAAGAGCTTCTGGTTGATGCGGTCCACGCACTTGCGGCCGATGTAGGCGCCGGGGAGGACGAACAGCAGCATGCAGGCGTCCAGCAGCAGCGACTGTGCGTCGATGAGGCCCAGGCCCACGCTGAACGGCACCTTGGACGTGTTGACGATCAGGAAGAACCACGCCGACGTCCCCAGGAAGCCGAGCTTCCGGAAGCCGGCGGAGAGCAGATAGAGCGACATGACGGGGCCGCCCGCATTGGCGACCATGGTGGTGAAACCGCCGAGCACCCCGTACGAGCGGGCCTTGAACCTGCCGCTCGCCGAGGGTGAACCGGACTCCTCCGACACCTCCCCGCCCGTGGCCGCGGGCTTCCGTCGCCAGATGGTGACACCTGCCATGAACAGCAGGATCGCGCCGATCGATGTCCGTACGGCGGCGTCGTCGGCCCACATCATGAAGGCCGTTCCCGCCACCACGCCGACGGCTACGGCGGGGAATAGCCGCAGCAGCGTCGGCCAGTGGGCGTGTCGCCGGTAGATGAGAACGGCGAGCACGTCGCCTGCGATAAGGATCGGGAGCAGTACTCCGGTGGACTCGCGGGCCGGGAGTACGGCCGCGAAGACCGCCAGACTGATCGTATTGGCGCCGCTGACGGCCGACTTCGAAAAGCCGACGAGAGCGGATGCCGCGGCGAGCGCGGCCAATTGCCAGAGTGTGAGAGTGTCCATGCCAGGAACAGATGGTAGGCCCATCTATGGAAGCCAGAGGCAGGCGGCAGCCAGCAGCGCCACCGCTGCCCCGCCCGTGAGCACCGGGATGCTGCCCAGCCAGGAGGCGAGCGCGCCGCCGCCGAGCGCGCCGATCGGCACCGTTCCGATGAGTGCGGCCTGGAGAACCCCGGCGACCCGGCCCTGGAGCTCGGGCGGTGTGATCAGTTGCTGGGTGGTGGTCATGGAGATGGCCCAGACCGTGGCCGAAAGACCGAAGAGGAACTGGTACGAGAGCAGCGCCGGGAAGCCGAGTCCCAGAGAGGCAGCCGGTACCAGGAAGATGGCGAGGGCTGCCACCACCGCGCAGATCCGGGTCGCCAGGGCCAGCCCGATGGTGGCGGCGAACCGGCCGGCCAGCAGCACCCCGAGGACGGTCGCGACGCTGAACGCGGCGTACACCGTCCCCAACTGCCAGGCGGGAAGAGCGAGCTCGCGGGTGGCGTAGAGCACGAAGAGCGCGTCCACGGCTCCGCTGCCGAGATTGAATCCGGCTCCCGCGAGCACTTGCCGGCGCAGCAGCCGCTCCCCGCGCACCACGGCAAGTCCGGCGTGCAGTGCGGCCGTGCGGGAACCCGACGCGGGGCGGCTGCGCTCGGCCGGGGTGTTCAGCGTGGCGGGAAGGGCGAAGAGCAGCAGCGCCTCGATGCCGTACGCCACGCAGCCGGCCAGCAGCGCCGTGGAGGCCCCGGCCAGACCGACCAGCACTCCGCCCAGCGCCGGTCCGCCGATCTGCCCGGTGGTGCGGGCGCCGGTCAGTGCGGAGTTGGCGGACAGCAGCTGCTCGGGCTGCACGACCCGGGGCAGGGCGGCCTGCAGGGCGACCGCGAGCATGGAGGTCAGCGCGCCGGACGCGGTGGCCACCGCGTACAGCTGGAGCAGGCTGAGCCGGCCGAAGAAGTCTGCCAGGGGTACGGAACCGACGACGAGCACCTGGAGGACGGTGAGGAGCACGGTCAGGTCGCGCAGGCGCGCCCGGTCGACCAGCACACCGGCGAACGGGCTGAGGAGCGCTCCGGGGAGGTAGCTCAGCGCCATCAGGGCGGACGCGCCGAACGGGCCCGCTTCCAGCCGGGTCACGGCGAGCAGCGCGAGCGCCAGGGTGGTGACCTGGCGCCCCACCGAGCTGGCGATCTGTTCTCCGCAGAGCAGCGCGAACGGGCGGTGGCGCAGCAGGGAGTGTCCGGGGTGCGCCGGGAGGTCGCTCCCGGCAGCGGCAGAAGCCGTACGAGCAGGAGAGGAAGGGGGGTCGGGCGGCGGCTCCATCGTTCAGATGTCTGTGCAGGGGACGGGCCACCGGCGGATGCGCGGTGGCAGGGCCACCACCCAGCCGTCCGTCACCCACGCAAGGCGTTCCGCCGCCAGCAGGTCGACAGCTTCCCGGTCGATCGCGCTCAGGCCGGCCACGGGAGTGGCGTCCAGGACGTGCAGGAAGGTGGCCAGCAGATCGGGGTCGTCGATCGTGAAACGAGCGGCGGCCGAGGCCTCCCTGCGGTCCATGACCGTCACGAAGTCCGGCCCGCGCCGGTGGTAGAGCTGTCCGTAGGCATGACGGTCCCGCCAGGCCGCCAGTTCCGGCGGCTCGCCGGGCAGCGGCCCGGGAGCGGGGAGGTGGCGCAGCAGGCCGGCTGTCGCGGACACCTCGTCCGTGGAGCCGGTGAACAGGGGGTCGTCGGTCGCCGGAGTCCAGTGCACGACGAGATCGTGGCTCTGGCACTCGCGCAGGAACTGGACCGCGGCCGCCGACCGTCGGCCGCCCGCGCCCAGCCGCAGCGGTTCGCCGACCGTCACCAGCCGTCCGTCGATCCGGTGCGGCACCTGCCGGGTCGGCAGGGTGGGGGCGGTACGGGTCGGGGGTGCGGGCAGCGGGCTCATCCGGCGACCTTCTCTCCCCGGAGCGGGGTGCGCTCGACCGAGTGGACTTCCGGCTCCGGGGCGCGCACGGGCGAGTGGGCTTCCGGCTCCGGGGCGCGCTCGACCGAGCGAACCGGAACGTGCCAGGTGGGCAGCGCCACGTACGACCGTCCGTCGTCGAAAACGAGCCCCAGGCAGACCGCGTGGCCGAGCCATTCGCCGAGCGCCTCGTCGGTCGGTGGGTTTCCGTCGGCGGTGAGCAGCCGGTGCAGTGCGGACCGGGTGCGGCCCGCCTCCAGATGGCGCAGCGCGGCGGCCTGCCAGCCGGTCAGCCGGTGGGTGCGGCGCGGCCAGCCACTCCGTCGGTCGTGGACGAGGAGCACGTCGTCGCCGTCCGGTCTTTCGGGCTGTTCCAGGACCAGGGTCGAGGTGGGGTATCCGGTGTACCAGGCGCGGGCTGCGGCCTTCAGACGCGCCTCGGTCTCGCCGCCGATGCCGGCGGGCGGGGTGTCGAAGAGGTAGACGAGATCGGTCAGTTCTTCCTCGGGCAGATCGTAGACGTGGCTGTACATTTCGGCAGGCTGCCGTTGGTGGAAGCCGAGCGCCGGGTTGGCGAAGTTGGGGCTGAATCGCTCCAGTTGGATGCGGTGGGCGCCGCCGGGTGGCTGGAGGTGGACGAGCGCGGGCATCTGGTCGATGACGGAGGCGTAGTCCTCGGCGCTCTCTCCCGGGAACCCGTAGAGATAGTTCCAGGAGCAGGTGAGCGAATGGTTCTCGCACTCGCGGAGCGTACGGATGTTGCGGGCCCCGCTGACTCCCTTGTCCATCAGGTCGAGGGCCTTGTTGCTGAGGGATTCGATACCCGGCTGGATGTGGACCGAGCCGGCCCGGCTCAGCAGTTCCAGCTGCTCGGGCGTGAGGTTGGACTTGACCTCGTAATGCATGCGCAGGTCCCAGCCGCTGTCGGCGGCGAGCGGCAGGAAGTCCTTGAAGTACGCCATGTCGATGATGTTGTCGACGGTGACGATGTCCAGGATGTGGTGGCGTCGCACGAGGCGGTCGACCTCGTTCCACAGATGTCCGCCGGGCTTGGAGCGGAAGGCCATCGCCGATCCGTTGAGCCCGCAGAAGGTGCAGTGGTGCTTCTCGCCCCACCAGCAGCCGCGGGCGCCCTCCACCACCAGTTTGGGTTGGACGTACTCCGCGAGCGGGGAGGCGTCGAGGGCCTCCTGCCAGAGGTCGTAGTCGGGTGAGGGGATGTCGCCGGGCGCTACCGTGCGCCGGGACTCCTCGTTGGCGCGCGACTCCTCCCCGTCCCACCAGCAGAGTCCGGGCACATCGGCCGGTGCGGTGCCCGCGTCGAGATGGGCGAGAAGGGCGGGTAAGGCGTACTCCCCCTCACCCCGCACCACATGATCGACGAACCGATGGTTACGGTGCAGGGCATGGCCCATCGGGCCGTCGCAATTACTGCCGCCGAATACGACGGTCAGTCCGGGTCGGCGTCGTTTGAGTTCTGCTGCGAGCGCCAGCGAGGAGACATTCTGCATGAATGTGGAGGTGAACCCCACGACATCGGGAAGGCCCGCGAGCAGAGCGCTCGCGCTCTCGTCGATGAATTCCGCCGCATGCGTGCGCATCGCGGTCGCCGTGCCGATATCGATCCCGCACCGCGAGGCATAGTCCTTCAGCCGCGCCACGCCCCATTCGGGGTCCTTGTACAGGACACCGGAGAATACCCAGTCCCCGAGGCCGTCGAAGATCGATTCGCTCCCCACCGCGACATGATCGCCGGGTCGCAGCATTCCCTGCGAGCGTTCCAGCAGGAATTCCGCCCAGCGCAAGGAGCCGTGGAACTCGCGCACCTCGTCGTCCGGGCGGGTGCGGTGCAGCAGTGAGTGCAGCAGCCCCACTTGGAGCGAAGGGAGTTCGAGCGGCTGCCACGGCATGGTCACCAGATGAATTCGCACTGTGCCTCCCATGGCACGGGGCGGACGCCGGGACGCGCCCCACGCCCGCCCTTGTATGTGATGTCCGGCCTCCGTGCGCGGGCCGTGTTGCGGGCCGGCTGCACTACGTTCCGATCGCACTGCGCGCAATCGTTCCGGAACGTGCCGGATCAGCGCGTCGGGCGTTTCTCGATCGTCTGCCGTTCGCGGTTCTTCGCCTCTTCCTCGCGAACCGCTACTTTCTTGATCTCCATATGCCCCTCCCCTCCACTGTCGATCTCAAGTTCGTTGACGTTAGGTGTCGTTGCGCAAGGCCCGCAAGAGTGCCTCCTGGGATCAGTGGGACGTATGGGACGGTCCGCGCGCGTGGACAGCGGAGGGGTGATCGCTATGCTGCGACCCAAGCGCTCACAGGAAGCGTTCAAACGAACAACGCGCAGCGGTACGGCAAGGGGGCCAGCAGCATGCGGGAGCCGGTTGAACTCAGGCGGCAGCGAATTCTGTCGGTGGTGGAGTCGCGCGGCGCGGTCAAAGTCAGCGTGCTCGCGGCCGAGCTGGAGGTCTCGGTGGTCACGATCCGGCGGGACGTCGAGGATCTGACCCGGGCCGGGCGGCTGCGGCGCGGGCACGGGGTGGCCCGGCCGGTACGGGAGGCGCAGCCGCTCGCCGCGGTCCCGGCGCCGAGGGGCGAGGAACCCGGCGGGGACGGCGGGGCGGTCGCCCTGGTCGTCCCGGAGCGGCATTCGTACCTGTACGAGACCCTGCACGGCGCCCGGACCGTCCTGGAGGAGTCCGGGATGCGGATCGCCCTGCACATTGCGCCCCAGTCGGCCGGCGCCGAACGTCCGCTGGTGGAGCGGGCACTGGCGGACGGAGCCCGCGGGCTGCTGATCGCGCCGCGCTGGCGCAACGCACGCTCGGAGGAGCTGGACTACGGCTGGCTCGCGGACGTGGGGGTGCCGACCGTGCTGATGGAACGGCGGCCCCGGCCGGGCAGCGCGCTGCACGCCCTGGACTCCGTCTGTTCCGATCACTGGTACGGGACGTATCTCGCCGTGGAGCATCTGGTGTCGCTGGGGCACCGCCGTATCGTGCTGGCCGCCCGCGACGACAGTCCGACGGCTCGCAGTATCCGGGCCGCGTTCGCCGAGATCGCCGCGGGCCGACCGGAGGTGGAGGACTGGTCGGTGGCGCTGAGTTCGCCGGAGGCGGTGCCCGGCCCAGGCCCCGACTCACCGGCCGCGGGAGCCGTCACGGTTGCGGAAGCCGCCGCCCCGGCCGCCCCCGCCACCGACGGCCGCACCGCTCTCGACCTTGCCGCACTGCTGCGGGAGCGGGGCGCCACAGCCGCCGTACTGCACGGTGATGTGGACGCGTTGATGCTGGTGCAGCGGTTGGCGGAGAGCGGTGTCGAGGTGCCCAGGAACTGCTCGGTGGTGGCGTACGACGATGTGGTCGCGGCCCTCGGCAGCACACCCCTGACGGCGGTGGCGCCGCCGAAGGCGGAGATCGGGCGGGCTGCCGCCGAGCTGCTGCTCCACCGGCTGTCCGGGGCCGCCGGCGCGACCGGTCCGGTGCGCCGGACGGAGCTGCTGCCCACGCTCAAGGTGCGCGGATCCGCGCTGGCCCTGACCCCTCCCACAGAGTGAGCGTTTGACCGCTTCAATTTTCTTCTGAGCGATCTATTGACCGCTATCGATCAGCCGATCAGGATTCCCCGTGACCCGAATGCAGGAGCCGCGGGAGGCGCACATGCCCGGTCGACAAAGCCGTCGATCCGTGCTCGCCACGATCGCCGCCCTGCCTCTGACAGGCGCGCTCAGCGCCTGCAGCGGCAGTGGCGGGTCATCAGGATCGGGCAGCACGAGCAACACAGTCAGCACAGCCGGCAGGAACAAGAAACAGGCCACGCACATCACCTTCTGGTCTGCTCTGCGCGGCAGCCAGGAGGTCGTGGACGCGTTCAACCGCACCCACGACACCATCCAGGTCGACTTCCAGCAGATCCCCACGGGCGGCCAGGGCGGTTACGCGAAGCTCAGCAACGCCGCACGGGCCGGCAACGCGCCGGACGTCGCGACGATCGAGTACCCCCAGGTGCCCGGCTTCGCCATCGACGGTGTCGCCCTTGAGATCACCGACATGGTCAGCGACAGCCTGCGCGCCAAGCTTCTGCCGCAGGCACTCGGCCTGACCACGTTCGAGAAGCGTGTCTTCAGCGTTCCGCTGGACGTCGAACCGATGGTGATGCACTACCGCACCGATCTCTTCAAGCAGTACGGACTCGAAGTCCCGCGCACCTGGGCCGAGTTCGAGGACGTGGCCCGGACGGTGCGCCGCAAGGCCCCCGGCCGCAGGCTGGCGACCTTCGCCACGGACGGCGCCCCGCAGTTCGCCGGGTTCGCCTGGCAGGCCGGCGCCCAGTGGTTCGACACCCGGGCGGGCGCCTGGAACGTGTCGCTCGCCGACGAGCCCAGCCCGCCGCGTCGCTTCGTACTGGCAGCGGCTCATCGACCAGGACCTGGTCTTCATGAACACGGTCGACAGCCGCCAGTACGACGCCCAGGTCAGCAACGGTCTGGTCCTCGTCCGGCTCAGCGGCGCCTGGGACGCCGGGGCGCAGATGAACGCCCGGCCCGCGCAGAAGGGCAAATGGGCCATCGCACCCCTGCCCCAGTGGAACGAGTCCGATTCCGCGCTCGGCACCCACGGCGGGTCGACCTTCTCGGTCACCTCCCACAGCAAGCACCCGGAGGCCGCCCTGGAGTTCATCGAGTGGCAGGTGTCGCACCCCGACGCGCTGCGCGCCCGGCTCTCCAGCGGCACCAGCAGCCAGTATCCGGCCGCCCCGGGCCTCGTCGCCGTGGGCCGCAAGGCCTTCGACCGCAGCTACTACAGCGGCCAGGACATCTACACCCTCTTCGAGCAGGAGGCGCACAAGATCAGGGACGGCTGGACCTGGGGACCCCGGATGACCGCCTCCCAGAAGGTGATGCAGGACGGCTTCGCCCGGGTGGGCGGCGGCCAGGGCTCACTGATCGACGCCGTGCGCGCGACCCAGCGGGGCACCATGCCGGACCTCAAGGCACTGGGCCTCGCCACCACCGAGCACAGCAGCTGACCCGAGCCCCCGTCCCCCTTCCCAGCAGCAGAGAGGCAGGTGACACCCATGACCAGCCCCCTCACCACGCCCGCTTCCACTCCCCTGAGTCCTACTGCGCGCCCGTCGCGGACTCCGTCGGCCGCGGTGCCGGCGCGTGCTACTCGCAGGTCCGCCAGGCGCCGTGAACTCGGCGCGTGCGGCGCCCTGATGACCCCGTTCTTCCTGCTCCTTGTGACGGTCTTCCTGATCCCCGTCGGGACGGCCGTATGGCTCAGCTTCTTCAGCGACGACCAGCCCGGGCTCGGCTTCGGCCCGGAACGTACGGTCTTCGTCGGACTGCGCAGCTACACCGCCGTGCTGACCGACCCGACGTTCCTCAGCGGGCTCGGCACCATCGCCCTGTACTGCGTGATCTACATCCCGCTGATGGTGATCGGCGCACTCGCGCTCGCACTCCTGCTGGACTCCGGGGTGGTGCGGCTGCGGTCCTGGGCCCAGCTGGGCCTGTTCCTGCCGCACGCGGTGCCCGGCATCATCGCCGCCGTCATCTGGCTGTACCTGTACACGCCGGGGCTGAGCCCGGTGATCGACCTGTTCGCCAAGGCCGACATCACCATCGACTTCCTCGGTGTGCACACCGTCGTGCCGTCGATCGTGAACATCGCCCTGTGGAGCAACCTCGGCTACAACATGGTCGTCTTCTACGCCGCCCTGCAGGCCGTGCCGCGCGAGGTGATCGAGGCATCGGTGGTCGACGGCGCCGGGCCGGTGCGTACCGCACTCCAGGTCAAGACCCCCCTGGTGCGTTCGTCGATCGTGATGGTCGCGATGTTCACCCTGATCTTCGCCCTGCAGCTGTTCACCGAGCCGATGCTGCTCAGCCAGGCCACACCGATGATCAACTCGCGGTTCTCGCCCAGCATGTACATCTACGACGCCGCGTTCACCCGTAACAACTACGGCCTCGCCGCAGCCGCCTCGGTCGTCCTGCTCGTCTGCACGATTGCCCTCTCCTACGGCGTCACCCGCTGGACCAACCGCACGAACGCCCCCGAGGAGGACGCCCGATGAGCGCGACGAGCACCATCCGCACCGCCGCCACCCTGCGGCCCCGGCTCCTCGGCCGCTCCGTCGTCAATCTCGTCGTCGGCATCTCGGTGCTGTACACGCTGCTGCCCGTGCTGTGGCTGGTGCTCGCCGCTTCCAAGGACCGCGACGCCCTGTTCGGCAGCAATGTGCTGTCGCTGGACCACTTCTCCTTCGCACAGAACCTCAAGGACCTGTTCGCGATGGACGGCGGACTGTACGGGCGGTGGTACGGCAACAGCCTGCTCTACGCGGTCCTCGGCGCCGCACTCGGCGCGCTGGTGAGCATCGCCTGCGGGTACGCCTTCGACAAGTACCGTTTCGCTCACAAGGAGAAGCTGTTCGGCCTGGTCCTGGCGGCAGTGATGGTGCCGCAGACCGTGCTCGCGCTGCCGCTGTACCTGATGGCATCCCGCACCGGCCTGGTCAACACCTTCTGGTCCGTCTTCATCCCCGTGCTCTTCAACCCGTTCGGCGTCTATCTCGGCCGGATATTCAGCCAGGGGTACGTACCGGACGAGGTGCTGGAGGCGGCGCGGGTGGACGGTGCCGGCGAGCTGACCACGTACTTCCGGGTCTCCCTGCGGATGCTGGGGCCGGGCCTGGTCACCGTCTTCCTCTTCCAGCTCACCGCCATCTGGAACAACTTCTTCCTGCCCATGGTGATGCTCTCCGACCAGCACCTGTATCCGGTCAGTCTCGGGCTCTACGTCTGGAACAGTTCCGCCACCGTCTCCCCCGAGTACTACCCCGCCGTGATCATGGGTTCGCTGCTCGCAGTCCTGCCGCTGATCCTCGCCTTCGCCCTGCTCCAGCGGTTCTGGAAGTCGGGGCTCACCGCGGGCGCCGTCAAGTAGTCCCCCTCGTACCAGGAGAAAGATGCCCAGCACCGCCCCCAACGCCCCCGTCACCCGGAACCGGCCGCGCGCCGCCGTCGCCATGAAGCCGGACGCCGCGGCCGCCCTCCTCGACGCCCGGTCCCTGGCCGCGCTCGGCGAGGTGTGCGACCTCGCCCCCCTGCCCGTTCTCGACGACTTCACCACCGACCGGGCCCGCGCCGTACTGGCGGACGTGGAGATCCTGGTCACCGGCTGGGGCTGTCCGCCGCTCGACGCGGCGGCCCTGGACGCGGCGCCGCATCTGCGCGCCGTCGTCCACACCGCGGGCACCATCCGCGGACACATCACCGAAGCCTGCTGGGAACGTGGCATCGAGGTGTCGTCGGCAGCCGCCGCCAACGCCCTGCCGGTGGCGGAGTACACCGTCGCCATGGTCCTGCTCTCCGGCAAACGGGTCCTGGAACGGGCCCGCGACTACCGGACGGAACGCCGCCGCGACAACTGGCTCGCCACCTCGGCCGAGGTCGGGAACTACGGCCGCACCGTCGGCATTCTGTCCGCCTCGCTGATCGGCCGACGCGTCATCGAGCTGCTGCGGCCGTACGACCTGCCGGTGCTGCTCCACGATCCGTACGTCTCCGAGGCAGAGGCCGCCGCGCTCGGCGTCCGGCCCGTCGGCCTCGGTGAACTGTTCGCACGCAGCGACGTGGTGAGCGTCCACACCCCGCTGCTGCCGGCGACCCGCGGGCTCGTCAGCCGTGAACTGCTCACCTCGATGCGCCCCGACGGCGTGCTCATCAACACCTCGCGGGGCGCCGTCGTCGACCAGGACGCGCTCCTCGACGTACTCCGGCAGGACCGGATCCGAGCGATCCTCGACGTCACGGAGCCCGACACACTGCCCGCCGCACACCCCCTCTGGGAGTGCGACAACGTGACCATCACCCCGCACCTCGCAGGCTCGCAGGGCAACGAGTGGCGGCGACTGGTCGATCTGGCGGTCGGCGAGGCCGGCCGCTGGGCCGCGGGCGACGGATTCGCCCACCCCGTACGACGCGAAAGGCTGGCATTCCTCGCATGACCGCACCCCACCTGGACTCTCCCCTCGAACTCCCCGCCGACAACCGGGCGTTGAGCCCGCACACCGGCTACACCCGTGCGCACTGGGAGGCAGCGGCGGACGGACTGCTCAAAGCCGCCTGGCAGTGGGCCACTCCGGGCGGGGCGCTGCTGGACCTGCCGGGCCGGCCGTCCGCGTCCGGCGTGCGCTCCGACGGTCTGGAGGGGTACGCGCGTACGTTCCTCGCCGCCGCCTTCCGGGTGGCGGGCGCGGACGGCAAGGACCCGCACGGCTGGCTCGACCGGTACGCCGACGGGCTCACGGCCGGTACCCGTACCCCCGGCCGGGACGATGCCGAGTCCTGGCCGCTGATCCGCGACCACACCGTCTTCGGCCAGCCGATGGTCGAGTCCGCGTCGGTCGCCATCGGTCTGCGGCTGACCCGGCCGTGGCTCTGGGACCGCCTGGAGTCCGGGGTGCAGGACCGTGCCGAGGAGTGGCTGCGCGGCGCACTGCGGCACACCCCCGCCCCCAACAACTGGTATCTGTTCCCCTACTCCGTGGCCGCGTTCCTGGAGTCGGTGGGCCGTGGCGACGCGGAGACGGCCCGTGCGAAGGAGCGTGCCCTCGACCTGCTGGAGGGCTGGTACCGCGGACAGGGCTGGTACTCGGACGGCGACGGCCGCGCGTTCGACCATTACAACGGCTGGGCGCTGCACCTCTACCCCGTACTGGACGCGCATCTGTCAGGCGACTCCGAGCTGTCCGCGCACTATGGCGCCCGGCTGCGCGAACACCTGGAGGGCTTCTCGCTGCTGTTCGGCGGTGACGGTGCGCCGATCCACTTCGGCCGCTCGCTGACGTACCGTTTCGCGGCCGCCTCGTCGGTCGCGCTCGGCGCCGTCACCGGCCACACCCCGCTCACGCCCGGCGTCTCGCGTCGGGTGATCAACGGGTCGCTGCGCTACTTCCTGGACCGGGGTGCGACGGGTGCGGACGGGCTGCTGAGCCTGGGCTGGCACGGTCCGCACGAGGCGACGCTGCAGAACTACTCGGCCCCCGCGTCGCCGTACTGGGCGTCCAAGGCCTTCGTCTCGCTGCTCGCACCGGACGGCCATCCACTGTGGACCGCTACCGAGGAGCCCGCGCCGAGCGAGGGCCCCGACCGGGTGCTCGCGCTGCCCGCGCCCGGGCTGCTCGTCCAGTCCACCCGGGCGGACGGGATCGTACGGCTGCACAACCACGGCAGCGACCATGTGCGCCCGCACGAGGGCGAGTCGGGTGTGCAGGACGACCCGCTGTACAGCCGTCAGTCGTACTCCACGGTGACCGGCCCCACGTCGAAGGCGAACGTGGCGGACAACCACCTGGCCGTGGTCGTCGACGGGGCGCGCAGCGGTCGCCGTGCCATCCGTCCACTGGGTGCCGGTGGGGGCGACGGCTGGGGCTGGGCCGCCTCCTGGCACCGCCCGGTGTTCACGTCCGGTGCGCCGATGGTGCCGGGGATGCGGGTGGAGAGCGTCACCGTGGTCCGCGGCCGGTACGAGCTGCGGGTACACCGCGTGCTCGGCGCACCGGCAGGGGCCCGGGTGGAGCAGACGGGCTGGGCGACCGGCCGCGACGACACGGTGACCTCCGCGCTGCACGGTCTGCACGGCTGGGAGACGCGGGACGGGATACGGGCTCCGCAGGGCACGGCGTACACGCGCTGGGCGGTGGTGCCCCGGCTGTCCGCGGCCGCTGAGGGCACGGTGGTGCTGGTGGCGCTCGCCTCGCTGACCGCGGAGCCCGACGCGGCACCGCTCGATGCGGTGGTGAGCGGGGTGAATGTGGACGGGGACACGGTGGAGGTCTGCTGGGCCAAGGACGCGGCGACGACGCGTATCGGCTTCGAGCCGGTGGCCGTCGAGCACGGGTGAGCACCGGGGTGCGCGGCCGGGGGGCCGCGCACCCCGCCAAGCCCCTACACGTCCGTCCGGATCACCACCACCAGTGTGCGCGGCCCGTGCACACCTTCCACCCGCTCCAGCTCGATGTCGGACGTGGCCGAGGGACCGCTGATCAGCGTCGTCGGCCGCTCCGGCACCAGCCGGGCCACCGCCTCCGGCACCCCGACCTCGACCGTCGACAGATCGACGACACACACATGCAGATCGGGGACGAGGGACAGCGCCCGCCGCCCCTGGTCGGGCGAGCCGTCCAGAAAGATCGTGCCCGTCTCCGCGCAGCTGACGGCCGAGGCGGTGACGACGCCGTCCAATGCGTCGAGCCGGGGCGCCGGAATGCCGGCGGAGTCCTGCTGGACCTCACCGTCGTACTCGCCGAGCCATGCCCCGTCGAGTCCGGCCGGCACACCGATCCGCTGTGCGCCGCGCTCCCGCAGCACCTCGGCGACGGTCTCGGCCGTGTGGTCGGCGGTGCAGGTGTGCACGTGCGCCTTGTAGTCGACGAGCCGGTCGGTGAAGAGAGCAAGGCGTTCGTCGTCGGGGAGGGTGCGGCCGGTGCGGTAGGTGCGGGGGACGGTGGTGTCCGGGGTCGGCGCGAGGGTCAGGGCGTCCCTGATCCTGCCCAGCACCGTTTCGCGTGCGGTCGTCACTTCTCCTCCTCCTCCTTCTTCTGGTTCATCTCGTACTCGTCGGCGGCGGCCCGCATCGTCGCAGCGCCTTCGGCCGATGCCAGCCACGAGCGGAAGGTCTGCTTCGGCGGGGCATCGGTGTCGCGGCTGTCACTCCAGCCGTTGAACGGCGGCGGCAGATGAGAGATCTTCCCGTCCCGCCCGGCGATGACGCGGCCGATCGCCGCCCCCTTCTGCGCGGCGGTGAACAGTTTCGGCCTCTTCATCACTCCGGCCGCTGCCTTCATGGCCAGCTTCTCCGCCGTCGTACCGGACTGTTCGGTGTTCTGGTGGCGCAGCTCGACCAGCAGCGACGGAATGTCGATCTTGACCGGACAGGCGTCGAAGCAGGCTCCGCAGAGACTGGAGGCGTACGGCAGCGAGCTGTTGGGATCGTCCTTGGCCGCGTGCATCCCGGCGAGCTGCGGGGTGAGGACCGCGCCGATCGGTCCGGGGTACGTCGATCCGTACGCATGGCCGCCGGCCCGTTCGTACACCGGGCAGACATTGAGGCAGGCCGAGCAGCGGATGCAGTTGAGTGCCTCGCGCCCGATCCGGTCGGCGAGCGCCGCGGTGCGTCCGTTGTCGAGCAGGACCAGATGGAAGTCCTGCGGTCCGTCGCCGGGTGTCACACCGGTCCACATCGAGGTGTACGGGTTCATCCGCTCACCGGTGGAGGAGCGCGGCAGCAACTGCAGGAACACTTCGAGGTCCTGATAGCGCGGCAGCACCTTCTCGATGCCCATGACGGTGATCAGGGTGTCGGGCAAAGTCAGGCACATACGGCCGTTGCCCTCGGACTCGACGACGGAGAGGGTTCCGGTCTCGGCGATTGCGAAGTTGGCGCCGGAGACCGCCACCTTGGTCGTCATGAACTTCTCGCGCAGATAGGCGCGGGCCGCCGCGGCGAGATGCGCGGGTACGTTGTCGAGGCCCGGGTCGACTCCCGGGATCTCCTTGAGGAAGATCTGCCGGATCTCGTCGCGGTTGCGGTGGATCGCGGGCACCAGGATGTGCGACGGCTTGTCGTGCGCGAGCTGGACGATCAGTTCGGCGAGGTCCGTCTCGTACGGGGTGATGCCGACCGATTCGAGGTGCTCGTTGAGGCCGATCTCCTGGGTGGCCATCGACTTGACCTTGATGACGTCGCTGCTGCCCGTCGCCTTGACCAGCCGGGCGACGATCTCATTGGCCTCGACTCCGTCGCGCGCCCAGTGGACCGTGCCGCCGCGCTCGGTGACCTTCTGCTCCAGTTGCTCCAGGAGTTCGGGGAGCCGGTTCATGGTGTCGGTCTTGATGGCCGAGCCGGCGTCGCGCAGCTCTTCCCAGTCGGGCAGTTCACCGGTGACGTTCAGGCGTTTGGCTCGGATCGTGTGGGTGGCCCTGCCGAGATTGCGGCGCAGTTGTTCGTTGCGCAGTTCGTCGTGGGCGGCCTCGGGGAACTTCCGGTCGCCGCGCAGATTGCCCGTTCCGTACGGGGAACGGGGCGGGGTCGTGGGCATGCCGAGGAAGGTGCTGCTCATCGGGCGGCCTCCGTCGGGGCGTACGGCGAGGTGCGGGTGGAGGAGAGGATCTGCGCGAGGTGCACGGTGCGGGTGCCGGACTTGATGCGGGAGAGCCCACCGCCGATATGCATCAGGCAGGACGAATCGCCCGCGGTGCAGACATCGGCTCCGGTGGTGGCGATGTTGTTCATCTTGTCCTGGAGCATGGCCGTCGACGTCTCGGCGTTCTTGACGGCGAAGGTGCCGCCGAATCCGCAGCAGGAGTCGGCTTCGGGGAGTTCGACGAGGTCGATGGAGTCGACGGCACGCAGCAGCTTGAGCGGCTTCTCTCCGACCCGGAGCATGCGCAGGGAGTGGCAGGTGGGGTGGTACGTGACGCGGTGCGGGAAGTACGCGCCGACCTGGGTGACGTCCAGGACGTCGACGAGGAACTCCGACAGTTCGTACGTCTTGGCCTTGACGGTGGCGACGCCGGCACGCAGCGCCGCGTCCCCGTACCGCTCGGCGATGATCTCGTGCTGATGACGGACCGAGCCGGCGCACGATCCGGACGGCATGACGACGGCGTCGATCGACGCATCACCGAACTGCTCGGCGAAATTACGTACCAGGGGCACGGGTTCGCGCTGGTATCCGGTGTTGACGTGCATCTGACCGCAGCAGGTCTGGCCCGGCGGGAACACCACGTCATGGCCCAGACGGGCGAGCAGGACCGCGGTCGATTTCACCGCCTCGGGGAAGAGCGTGTCTCCCAGACAGGTGGCGAAGAGTCCGATGCGCATGGGGTCTCTCCGATCGTTTCTCCAATTTTTATGGTCCGACCATACTAGCCTCGGTCCGGAACGTGAAGAGCGCGGCGCGCTCGGAGCGGCACACGGGATGGCATGGTCATGCCCCTGACAAATATCGATCGACGGGCAGCGCAAGGGCGTACCCATCGCCCCTACGACCGCTCGGAGTTCTCGTCGACCAGCGTGCCGTGGAGGCTGCGGATGTGCTGCTCGACCAGGTCGGCGGCGCTCGCGCCCTTGCCCGCGCGCACCAGCCGCAGGAGTTCGGTGTGTTCCGCGTTGAGCACGGCGGCCGTGGCCGGCCAGTCCTCGGCCTCCTCCAGGGCTCGCAGGATCAGCGGGCGCACCGACTCGCGTACGGCGGAGGTGAGCGTGGAGGTCAGCTCATTGCCGGAGCTTCGGGCGATGTGCACATGGAACCGGGTGTCCAGGTCGTTGAACTCGGGCACCTCGACATCCGGCTCCCCCATCCGCACGACCAGGGCCTCCGCCTCGTCGAGGTCCTCCGCCGAGGCGTGCCGCGCGGCTGCCTCGAAGCTGGACCTCTCCAGCACGACGCGCGCCTCCAGGACGTCATGGAGGCTGTAGCTGCCGAGGGCGAAGTGCAGACGCAGCAGGCGGCCGAGGGCATCGTCCGGGTTGCGTACGATCCGCGCCCCGGCATCCGGCCCCCGGCCCGGCTGGGCGACCAGCACACCGATGGTCTCCAGCACCCTCAGCGCCTCACGCAGCGCGGACCGGCTGACCCCGAGAACGGGCGCGAGCTCACGCTCGGGCGGCAGCCGGTCACCGGCCCTGAGCTCTCCGGCGAACACCCGCTGCTCGATGCTCTGGAGCACGAGTTCATGCGTACGGGACTGCCGTACCGGTTGCCACTCGACGGGCATCCGTCACCCCCTGCCTCGGCCGGAATCGTCCGGTTGCCGTCGTGCCTGCTGCCCGATCTCCCACTATGTCACACATCACGTATGGTCGGACCAAAGGCCGGGTCGTGCGGAACCCGCTGCCGCCGGTCGTCGCGACGCGTCCGGTCTCAGTATGTGACGACGATGCGGCGGCCCACTCCGTCCACCTCGATGTGCCCGCCGAACGGGATGATCTGCTGCGGGTCGGTGTGGCCGAGGTCGACATCGAAGACGGTCAGGGTCTCGGGCGCGTATGCGCTCAACGCCCTCAGGACCGCCTTGCGTTGCTCCTCCCGGTAGCGTTCCCCCTCCTCGACGGCGAGCGGTTGACCGAAGGACCAGTTCTTGGCCCGCCCCATGAGGAGGGCGGGGAACTGCCGCAGCAGCCCCCGTTCCCCCATGTTCCGCAGAATCCGGTAGACCTCGTCGGCGGACGGCATCTCCTCGGACGTTTCGAGGAAGAGGACGCGCCCCGCATAGGCGGCGGCCGGCTGGATCTCGCGGTCGGCCATCAGCAGCCAGGACAGGATCTCCAGGTTGCCGCCCCAGCTCGCGCCCGTCACGGTCCGCCCGTCGGCGTTGTGCCAGATCCAGCCGTCACAGGGCCGCATCTCGGGTTCGGAGTCGAAGGTACGTGGCTCCTCCCAGCGGCCGCCGGCCCCGTTGGTCTCCTTGGACGGGGTCAGTTCAAAGGCACCACGGGTGAAGAGCGCCGCCCGCAGGGAGTCGGCGGTCAGGGGGTGCATCGCGCCGGGGCGCCCCATCTCGACCATCACTGTTCCGCCGTGGTAGCCGACGATGCCCAGGTTCCCCAGGAACACCAGCAGGTTGGTGCAGTCGCTGTATCCGAAGAAGGGCTTGGGGTTGGCGCGCAGGAGGTCGCGGTCCAGGTGCGGGAGCACGGTGATCTGGTCGTCGCCGCCGATGCTGGAGATCACGGCCTTGATGTCGGGGTCTGCGAAGGCGGCGTGGATGTCGGCAGCACGCTCCTGCGGGGTGGAGCCCATCTTTCGAGTCGCCGCGTACTCCACCGGATCGAGCCCGAACTCCTCCCGCAGTCTGCGCAGTCCCAGCTCATAGGGCAGGGGCAGAATGCCGGGGAGACCGGATGACGGGGACAGCACGGCGACGCGATCGCCGGGCCGGGGCTTTGTGGGGTACAGGTATGCCGACATCCCACGAGCGTATGTGACGAGGCATCCGGGGTCCGTCGAACTTTCCGCCGGGGTCTGCTCCCCTTCGGTCCCGCCCAGCCCTGTGTCGTGGTCAGGCCAGTACCAGCAGGTCCATTCAGCTCGTCCGCCGCGGCCCACCGGAGCCGCTCCATACCGCGCCCGAACTCCTCGTCCGTGAGCCCGCGGAGCTTCGCGTCGGTGTCCCGGCGTATCCGGTCGGCGAAGGCGGCCAGATCCGCAGCGCTCTCCTGAGGCACCGGGCGCAGGCCGACCCGTGCGAAGCCGACGGCGGCGAACGCCGCGCACGTCTGCTCGACGCTCGGGCAGGTGCCGACGTTGCGCGCGGCCTCGGGGAAGAACCGTACGCGCAGATCGCGCGCGCACCTGCCGGGGAACGTGTTAGGGATGAGCACCGGCGCCCCGGGCCTGAGCGCACGGCGCAACTCCCGGGCGGCGGGGGCAGATCGCCGATGTGATGGACGACGGAGCCGAGCCAGGACGCGTCCGCGCACCCGTCCGGTACCGGCAGGGCCTCGGCACATCCGTCCAGGGCGTCGATGTCCGGCGTGCCGGGGATCAGCGAGCGCATGGCCTCGGCCGGCTCGACGGCGAGCACCCGGACACCGAACCAGTCGGCGAACGCGGACGCGAAGGCTCCCGTACCGGCCCCGACATCCAGAACCGTCATTCCCGGCCGGAGGGACACCGCGCCGCCGATGGCCTCACGCCACGCCGCGAGTCCGGCGCGCGGGATCTCCCGCGCGACCCGGTAGTCCTCGGCGAACCGGCGGTCGGGAGCAGTGCCTGTCATGTGCCCTCGACATCAGCATGGTTGATCGGAATCAGCGTTGTCGACGGACCGAGGAGCGACACCAAGATCCCCGCCCCCCGCCCCGGCGACGGATGCCAATGACTTCCTTCTCCTATTGTCTGGACCGGTACAGGTGCTGGTCGCGCGGGACGGCTCGCGGTTCAGTCGGCGAAGGACCCATGCCGACCCGCACCGCCCCCGAAGCGGTCGGCACCGGCCTGCGTCTCCCCCGTAGTCAGCGGCACCAGGCCGTGCCGGCACTCCGCAGCCAGGGCGTCCGGCTCACTCAGCCCGTGCTGCTCGCGCACCGAGAGCCGGTCGTGGCGCAGGCACAGTTGCGGGAACGCGGCGATTTCCCGGGCGAGTTGCTCCGCCGCACGGCGGGCTTCACCCGGCGGGACGATCCGGTTGGCGAGCCCCATGGCGTACGCCTCGGAGGCCGGGACCGGTCGCCCGGTGAGGATCATGTCCATGGCCCGGCTCTCGCCGATCAGACGCGGCAGCCGTACCGTTCCGCCGTCCACCAGCGGCACTCCCCAGCGGCGGCAGAACACCCCGAACACCGCGTCGTCCTCGGCCACCCGCAGATCGCACCAGATGGCCAGCTCCAGCCCCCCGGCCACCGCATGCCCCGCGACCGCCGCGATGACGGGCTTGTTCAGGCTCATACGGGTCGGGCCCATCGGCCCGTCGCCCTCGGCCAGGACCTTGTTGCCGCGCCTGGTACCGATGCCCTTCAGGTCGGCACCGGCACAGAACGTGCCGCCCTCGCCCCACAGCACGGCGACGGCCGCATCCGGGTCGGCCTCGAACTCACGGAAGGCGTCGGCCAGTTGATCCGCCGTCGGGCCGTCCACGGCGTTACGGACCCCGGGCCGGCTGAGGATCACCGTGAACACGGGGCCGTCGCGCTCGATCCGTACCGCAGGTTTCTCGCTCATCGTTCGCCCTCCCACAGGGGGTCGCGCAGGGCCCGGCGGAGGATCTTGCCGACCGGGGAGTACGGAATGGTGTCCACGAAGTGCACGGCTTTCGGAACCTTGTATCCGGCCAGCCGGGCGCGTACATGGTCACGCAGAGCGGCTTCGGATACCTCCGCCCCCGCTCGCAGGGTGACAAAGGCGGTGACGGCCTCGACCCAGGTGGGGTCGGGGGCGCCGACGACGGCGCACTGTGTGACGGCGGGGTGGCTCGCGAGCGCGTCCTCGACCTCGCGCGGGTAGACGTTGTAGCCACCCGTGATGATCATGTCGCTGCTGCGGTCGACGAGGTGGAGGTAGCCGCGGTCGTCGAAGCGCGCGAGGTCGCGGGTGCGGACCCAGCCGTCGGGGTCAAGGCTCTGCGCGGTCAGCTCCGGCTCGTTGTAGTAACCAGCCATGACGAACGGCGCCTTGACACGCACCTCGCCGATCTCGCCGGGTACGACCGGGGCGCCGTCCTCGTCGGTGAGGACGAGCTGCGCATCGACGGCGGGGTGCCCGGCGGCACCGAGCAGCGCACCGCCCTCGGCATGGTCGTCCTTGTCCAGCACAGTGAGGCACAGCGGCGCCTCGGTCTGGCCGAAGTACTGGACGAACCCGGTGTCCCAGGCGTCCAGTGCGTGCTCGATGAGCGGGCGCGGCATCGGGCCGGCACCGTAGACGACGGTGGACAGCCGGGCGAGGTCCGCGCGCTCGGCCCGCCCGTCGGCGAAGAGCATGCCGAGCATGGTGGGGACGAGGTTGACGGCGGTCACCCCGTACCGGGGAACGGCGGCGAGGTACTCGTCCGGGTCGAAGCCGCCGAGAACGACGGCCGCGCCGCCCCGCACCCAGTACGGCAGTACGAAGGTGCCGCCGGCGTGGATGAGGGACGCGGCGTGCAGCATCACGTCGTCCCGGCCCGGCGAGACGAGATTGGACAGGATGTTCGCGGTGATCGCGGCGTAGCTCGCCTGGGTGTGCTGGGCCGCCTTGAGCGCGCCGGTGGTGCCGGAGGTGTAGAGGATGAGGATGACGTCGTCCGGCGCGGCGGGCAGCATCGGGTCGGCCGCGCTCGCCCCGCGCATCGCGGTCATCAGGTCGAGGTGGTCCGCATGAGCCGACTCGCCGAGGCAGGCGAGCCTCAACCCGGCTGCGGACGAGCCCAGTTCGAGCGCACGCTCGGCGAGCTCGGGTCCGTACACCAGCAGTGTGACGCCGGTGTCCTGGAGCATACGGGTGTGTTCGGCGGCGGAGAGCCGGCCGTTGAGGGGGACGCGGGCGGCGCCGGCCTTGAGGCAGGCGAAGTCGACGGAGACGGACCACAGCCCGTTGCCGAGGAGCAGCCCGACGCGGTCGCCCCGTGAGACGCCGAGTCCGGCCAGGACATGGGCGAGGCGGTTTGCGGCCTCGTCCACTTCCGCATAGGTGAGGGAACGGTCTTCGAAATGCACGGCGGTACGCCCTGCGAAACGCGCGGCACCGCGGCGAACCAGGTCTACAGCAAGCATGTGCCGGACGATAGACCTGCAAGCGAATCGCTGCTGGTCCTGCATTGGGGGCCGGCGCTCACCAGCGTGCGATACGAGGACCCGGCGCTCAAGGACGAGATGCTGCGGCTGCGGGCGGAGCGCTTCCTCGCCTGATTCACGCGATCCCCCTGATCCACCTGCTCCAGTGGATTCATCTGATTCTCACGCAACCGTTCTACGGTGGGCCGTGTGACCCAGACGAGCCCGCCCGGATGGCATCCAGACCCCGGGTATACAGGAATTGGCCCCGTTCACGAACGCTGGTGGGACGGCAACCAGTGGACCGACCATCTCCGCGTGCCGCCCGCCACGATCCGGCGCCGCCGGATGCGTATCGGCATCATCGCAGGTGTAGTGGTTCTCGCCGCCATCGGAGGCGGCCTCTTTCTGCTGTCGGACGATTCCGGCGATTCGAAGGAGAACGCGGCCACAGCCCCGTCCACCGCGCCTTCCGGTGCACCCGGCCGTGGGCCGGGCGCGCCCGGAGGCGGCGGCGAGAGCCAGGCACCCGAGCAGCAGATACCGCAGACCGAGGACGGCTTCGCCACGGACCTGGCCAGCGGCATCAGCCTGCCGGTACCCGACGGCTGGACGGGCAAGTCGGGGATCGCGGGCGCCGGCGTGACCACGGGCGAGTACGGCTGTCCCGGCGACACGTCCCAGAAGTGCGTGCGCGGTGGGGTGTTCTCGATGCCGGCGAAGGCCCTGAAGCTCGACACCACGACGGCGAAGGCCACGGCGACGAAGGACATCTCCGCCAACGCCACGGAGTCCTACGGCGAGAAGATCTACGGAGGCATCACCTCGCATCAGGAGCTCAAGTCGGAGCCGGTCACCGTGGCCGGTGAAAAGGGCTATCTGGTGCGCTGGAAAGTGGTGACGAAGAGCGGCGACGACGGGTACGTCCAGTCGCTGGCCTTCCCGTCCCCCCGCTCCCGGAACACGCTGATCGTCGTCCGTTCCGGCTTCGACATCAACAGCAAGGCGCCGGAGCTCTCCGTCATGGACGACATCACCAAGGGCATCAAGGCCGCATCGGGAACGGGCTCCGGTCCCGGCAGCACTGCGTAGAAACGTGGCGGCCGATCACGCCTGCGGGGCGGGCGTCGTACACCGGTGTGAGTACGAAAGGACGTCCGAACTGAGTACGTCGTCCGATTCCGCACCGGGCCATCGCTGATCGAATGACAACCATGGCTCCTGACGCACCGCTCCGCCCCCGTATGCAGCATGTCACCACAGCCGGTACGGCCCTGGCCGTGACCTTGGCACCGCTGGTGATCGGCGTACTGCTGGCCAAGACCATGGCGACGGATCCGATGACGCCGGTCAACGCGATGGTCACCAGGGGCGGGCAGTCTGCGGCCATCCCGCCCGCGCAGTGGCGCAGATGCGGCAGGCATGCGATGCGCAGGTGGAAGGGCCCGTTGAACGCCTGCAAGCACCCGGGCGCTCTTGTGCAGCGGTGCCCTGGCGTACGTCGCCCGCGGCGGCCCGGGGTGCTGCTGCGCGAGCGCTGAGAGATCGCCGGGCCTGTCCTGTGCGCAGGCCCGGTGTGTCAGGCCCGGCGGCAGTGCAGGAACAACTGGGGCTCGGCCACCGCTGCTTCGTGAGCCGGGGTGAACAGGCTGCTCTGCTCCCACAGGACCGTGAATCCGGCCCCGGCAACCAGCTCGGTGAACCCCTCGGCGCCGAAACTGGTCGCCTGCACCTTCTGCCCCATGAAGACGACGCTGACGTCCTCGACGTCCAGCGCCACCGTCGCGACGACCAGATGGCCTCCGGGGACCAGCAGCCGTCCCAGCTTCCCCAGGAGTCGGGACTGGTCGTCGCGGGACATCTGAAGCAACGAGAAGTACACGCAGACCGCATCGAAACTCCCCTCTTCCAGGGGAAGTTCACGAATATCGGCGCACTCGAAGGACGCACCGGGCACGTGCCGGGCCGCCAGGTCCACCATGACGGGCGAGACATCTACACCCAGCACGTCATGACCGGCATCGGCCAGGGTCTGCGCGGTCGGCCGGCCCGTTCCGCTGCCCACGTCCAGGACCCGGCTGTGCGGTGCGATGTGCTCCAACAGCCAGTGCAGCGAGGCATGGTGAGTGGCAGAGTCGGCGAACGCCCGCTCGTACTCGGCGCCCAGAGCATCGAATACCTTCGCGGCCGGGAGGCCGTGGTCTTCGTCCATCGTGTGGGTCCTTCCGTTGCCCCGGCGGCTCCTCGGGATCGTTTCATCATTCGCGGCGGCCTTCAACGCCCGGTCCGGGCACGGCATGGAGCTCAGCGGCGGTCCCACGGGACCGGCACAGCAGTCCTCAGTGATGCGTGACCGCTGCTGACCCGGTCGCGGACCCCGGTCAGCAGCCGGTCGCGCTGGACCGGGTCGGTGGCGAGCCCGACCGCGGTCCACGCCATGGCAATCGCGCCGTCGAGTACGGCCCTGTCGGCGCCGGGGGTGGTGCCCGCCGCGGCGAACTCAACGGTGTGCTGACTCGCTCCGCCGGTGTCGTAGCCGATCATGGGGTGGATGGTGGGCAGCAGGTGCGAGACATTGCCCATGTCCGTGGAGCCGCCGACCGCGGGCTCACGGCTCACCGTGCGGCCAAGGGCTTCGGCGGCCTGCGCATAGATCGCGGACATACCGTCGTCCTGGCGCAGATCCGCGAAGTCCTTGCCACGCGGCTCGATCCGCAGCTCGGCCCCGGTGGCCAGCGCACCGGCTTCGAAGCACGCCCGCACCCGGGCCTGGAGCCCGCGAAGCCGCTCCAGGCTCGCCGCCCGCACCTCGAAGCGGGCGACGGCCCGATCGGGAATGACGTTGGGAGCACTGCCTCCCTCGGTGACGATGCCGTGCACCATGCAGTCACGCGGCAACTGCTGGCGCAGCAGACCGATCGAGGTCTGTGCGACGGTCAGCGCGTCCAGTGCGTTCACGCCGTCCCAGGGCGCCGCGGCGGCGTGCGCCGCCCGCCCGGTATAGGCGATCTCCCAGCCGCCGATGGCCAGGGAAGAGAAGCCGACCCGGTCCGATGCGTCTGCATGCACCATCATTGCCGCGGCCACATCGTCGAACAGACCCGCCTCGATCAGGTAGACCTTGCCACCCGCGTCCTCTTCGGCCGGGGTGCCGACCAGTTTGACGGTGACGCCGAGCCGGTCGGCGACCGCGCCCAGCGCGATGGCCGCGCCCACGGCGGCGGCACCGTTGACGTTGTGTCCGCAGGCATGGCCCAGTCCGGGCAGCGCGTCGTACTCCGCGCAGAACGCGATGACGAGTTCCCCGGACCCGCGGACGGCGGAGAAGGCCGTGGGCAGCCCACCGACGCCGGTCTCCACCGCGAATCCGGCCGATTCGGCGAGCTCGGCGATCGCGGCGGCGGAGCGGTGCTCCTCGAACGCGAGCTCCGGCTCGGCGTGCAGACGGTGGCTCAGTTCAACGAGTCGGTCGCGCCAGGACTCGGCGCAGTCTCGAACCGTTTCTCGCAGATCCGGGGTACTCATCGGTGTGACTCTCTTTCAGGAAAGGGCGGCGGAGCGGGTGGCAGCAGCGGGGTCATGAGCCGGTCGTGGGCCGGACCCACGGAGGAACAGTGCAGCGACCGTGGCGAGCAGGCCCGCACCGCAGCAGAGCGCCCAGCCCGTGGTGTAGCCGCCGAGCGCCACGCGGCCGGTCGCGTCCGAATACCCCGTCAGTGCGGCACTGAGTGCGGCGGCACCGACGGCGGCACCGAGGGAGAGCAGAAGCTCGTTGATTCCGGCGGCGATGGCGGTGTCCTCCTGCGCGACCGCCTCCACGGACAAGGCACGAGTGGCAGCTTCGAAGATTCCGAGGCCGATTCCGTCGAAGACCGACAGCAGCAGGACTTCGGGGAGTGTGTTGTGCACGAACACCAGGCCGCCGAAGCCCACCGCGGTGGCCAGTCCGCCCACGACGAGGGTGCCCCGGTCCCCGAAGCGGCGCAGAGCTGTCGGGGTGAGGGACGAGGCGACGATGCCGCCCAGGGTGAAGACCAGCAGGGCCCAGCCGATCTGGTTCGCGCTCAGACTGAAGCCGTATCCGGTCTGTGCACGGTCGGCGCCGAAGAAGGTGGCGTTGGTGGCGATCGACCCGATCGTGGCGAAGGCGACGAAGAACGTCACGGCACTGAGAGCGGTGAGCCGCAGGTTACGGAAGGCTCGCACGTCCACCATGGGATGGGCGGACCGCAGCTCGGCGAACGGCCAGAGAACCAGGGCGGCGAGGCCCGACACGCCGGTGAGGAGGGTTGCCGGGGACGCCCAGCCCCAGGCGCCGCCCTGGGACAGAGCCAGTACGACACCGACCAGGCCGGCCGTGAGCAGGACGAACCCCGCCATATTGAACTTCTCGGCAGTGGGACGAGTGGTGGCGTCGGGCATCACCAGGCAGGCGGCGAGGCCGAGAACACCAGCCGCGACACCGACCCACAGACCCAGTCGCGGATCACTCGCTCCGACCGCCCCCGCCACGATCCCGCCGAAGCCGGTCGCCAGGAGCAGGGCGCTGACCAGCGTACCGATGCCGTGGCGCGAGGCTTCGTCGCCGGCCCGGTTGCGCAGGATTCCGATCATCAGCGGCATGAAGCCGACCACCGCGCCCTGCATTGCCGCACCGATGGTGAGGTTCACAAAGGTCGGCCACAGGGCCATCAGCAGCGATCCCAGGGTCACCATGGCGACCGACGCACGTAGGACGCGCCGGTATCCGTGACTGTCGCCGAGCCGGGATATGACGGGAGTGAGTACGGCCATGCTCACGTTCTGGATCACGAAGATCCAGCTGAGCTGAGCCGTGGTGATGCCGCCCCGCTCGCCGATGCCCGGCAGGAGCGGGGAGAGGTACTGCTGTGTGAGGCCACTGGTGACCTCGACCAGAGCCATCGTCATGACCAGGGTGCGCGCGGCGGTGATCGGCCCGGATACGGATTTGGGCATGGGTGTACCTCCGAAGCAGGTGGGAGGGCAGCTTGAACCGAAGCCGTGAAGAAAGACGTGAAGGGGAGGTGCGGTGAGCGCGATACGGCTGGGCGCGTCGGCTCAGTCGGTGGAGCGGGAGCGGATCCGGGGCACGTGCCCCTTCATCGCCAGGTCGACCAGCTCGTCGGCCTGGTCGGGAAGGAAGATGTCCGATCGGACCTCGGTACGGAAGAGCGCGACCCCCGACCAGGTGTCGAGCAGCAGATCGACATCGACGTCGGCCGGGATGTCACCGCGTGCGATTCCGCGTTGCACGGTGGCCCGGGCGTCCTGACGCCGCGGCAGCAGGACTTCGCGGCGGAACCGCTCCATCACGGACGGGTCGCCCATGTTGGCCCAGAGCGCCGGCAACAGTTCACCGTGCTCGCCCCGCACGTCGCGCAGCACCATGTCGAAGAGCAGGCGCAGCTCACGCCTGGTGTCCCCGAGGTCCGGCACCAGATCGACGAGGGCGTCCCGGACGAGCAGATCGCCGACCAGCACGGGCTTGTTGGGCCACCAGTGGTACACCGTCTTGCGAGTGACCCCCGCTCTGGCCGCGACCTTGTCGATGGTGAGTTCGAGGTAGCCGAGCTCGGCCAGCAGCTCCGCGACCGCGTCCAACACCCTGCGACGGACCTCCGGATCCCGGGGACGGCCGGGACGTGCGGGGGTGGGTTCCTCCGCAGGGGCGCGCTTGGACACGGTCGGACTCCGAGCTTGTGATGGTTCGAGCGCCTGGCCGGCTCGCCCTCGGACGGCTCAACCTACGGATCGTGGTACCACGCGTCAATGGCCAAATCTAAACACCGTGTATCTGAATCTTCTCCGATGCTTTGGCAGCTATGGACGACACCGCCCCGGCATTCGGATACAGCATGTATAGCTTCTGGGGAGCTGCGGCGTCAGGCAGAAAAATGCGGTGACCTGCCCGCACCGGGTTCACTACACTCGGGCCACGAATCGCACGCTGCCACAACATCGCAGCGCGCACCGTGACGAGTGAGGGGAGACCGGCCGTGCGCTACCGCACCGCTGTTGTTGTCCCCCAGTCGCGGTACGAGGTGATCCTGGTGTCTTCGTGTGCCCGGTGCCTGCTGCGCGGCCGGCACCGGATGTCCGCGACGGACAACTGACCCCTGCCCTACCGGTGTTGAGCCGCTTGAGCGGCTGTGTACCGGTGCGGTGCGCCGCATCAGGGGTTTCTGCGGGGCCTGACCACAGGCCGGTTCGTCCGGGAATTGCGCCGACCCGATCCGGATCACCCCGAAAGGCCATGGGCCGTGCGTACCGACCTGCACCGTCATCTCACCAGTCCGCTGACCGGCGTTCGTAACCTGGGCATCCTCGCCCACGTCGATGCCGGCAAGACCACCGTCACCGAACGGATCCTCTACCTCACCGGCACCACCCACAAGCGGGGCGAGGTCCATGACGGGACGACGGTCACCGACTTCGATTCCCAGGAACGCGACCGTGGGATCACCATCTTCGCCGCTGCGGTGAGCTGTGCCTGGGACGGCCACCGGATCAATCTGATCGACACCCCGGGCCATGTCGACTTCTCCGACGAGGTGGAGCGCTCGCTGCGGGTGCTCGACGGCGCGATCGCGGTGTTCGACGCTGTCGCCGGGGTCGAACCGCAGAGCGAGTCGGTGTGGCGGCAGGCCGATCGGCACGGCGTGCCGCGGATCGCCTTCGTCAACAAGCTGGACCGTGCCGGTGGCGACCTCGACTCGGCGGTCGAGTCGATAAGGGAGCGGCTGCACACGGTCCCGCTGGTGGTACAGCTGCCGATCGGAAAGGAGGACGGATTCACCGGGGTGGTGGATCTGCTGCGTATGCGGTCGCTGGTCTGGGCCGACGGCCGCGGCACGTTCGAGGAGGGGCAGGTGCCGGACGCCCTGCGCGAAGAGGCGCACCGGCGCCGTCGGCTGCTGGAGGAGACGGTGGCGGAACTCCATCCGGTCGCCTTGGAGGAGTTCTGTACGGAGTCGACGGTCTCCGCACAGACTCTGGCCGCCGCGCTGCGCGACCTGACCCGTACCGGTGAGGGCGTTGTGGTGTTGTGCGGCTCGGCCTACCGCAACCGCGGGATCGAGCCGTTGCTGGAGGCCGTTGTGGCCTACCTGCCCTCGCCGTTGGACGTGCCGGCGGTACGCGGCACCCTGGACGGCGCGGTGCAGGAGCGGGCCGCCGACCCGGCGGCGCCGTTCGCGGCGCTGGTGTTCAAGGTGAACTCGACCGCCACGGGGCGGCTGACCTTCCTGCGTGTGTATTCGGGAACGATCCGGAAGGGGGACGCGGTGCTGGACGTGGGCGCGCGACGCAACGAGCGAATCGGCCGGATCCTGCGGGTCCAGGCCGGACAGCACTCGGACGTGGACCAGGCGGTGGCCGGGGACATCGTCGCAGTGATCGGGCTGAAAGCCGCCCGCGCCGGGGCGACCCTGTGCACACCGACGGCGCCCTTGGTTCTCGAACCGCCTTCCGTGGCCGACCCGGTCGTCTCCGTGGCGGTCGAGGCCCGCAGAAGCATCGACACCGAACGGTTGGTGTCGGCGCTGGCGCGTTTGGTCGAGGAGGATCCTTCGCTGGTGGTCCGGACCGACCCCGAGACCGGTCAGACGGTGCTGTCCGGAATGGGGGAACTCCATCTGGAGGTCGCGGTGGAGAAGATCCGTCGTGCTCACGGGCTGGAGGTCGGCGTCGGCCGGCCGCAGGTGGCCTACCGGGAGACGGTCGTCCGTGGCGTAACCGGACTGGTGTACCGGCACGTCAAGCAGGACGGAGGTGCCGGTCAGTTCGCTCACGTCGTCCTCGACGTGGAACCACTGGAGGCCGCCGATCACAACGACGGTGGCGGCGCAGTGGACTTCGCGTTCCGGGCGACCGTCGTCGGTGGCCGGGTGCCGCAGGAGTACGTCCGCGCGGTGGAGGCCGGCTGCCGGGATGCCCTGGCCGAGGGCCCTCTCGGCGGACACCCGGTGACCGGACTGCGGGTCACGCTGACCGACGGGGCGACCCACTCCAAGGACTCCTCGGAGATGGCGTTCCGGACGGCCGGCCGGTTCGCGCTCCGTGAGGCGCTGCGCAACAGCGTGATGGTGCTGCTGGAACCGGTGGTGGAGGTCACGGTCACCGTGCCCGAGGACGCCGTGGGCGGGGTGCTCGGTGACCTGGCGGCGCGGCGCGGCCGGGTCTCCGGCTCGACCGCGAGGGCGGACACGGCAGTGATCACCGCGACCGTGCCGCTGGCTGAGTTGTTCGGCTATGCGACCCGGCTGCGCAGCCGGACCCGGGGCCGGGGAACCTTCACCACCCGGGCCACCGGCTACGCCCCGGCACCGAGCGCGGTGCCCCACGGGACGCCGCCCCGGTAGAACCTTGGATGGCCCCGCCCGTACGCGGGCGGGGCCGTCGAAGGCGCGGGGTCAGTTGTAGCCGAAGCCCCTGGGAATTGGTGCCGGCCAGAACAGCCGGGTCGGGACCGCGTCCGCCAGCGCCTGGTAGCCCGACGGGTTGAGGTGCAGATGGTCGCCGACGTCCATCGACGCCCTGAGTCGGCGGGGGTTGAGCGGATCGCGTGCGACCTTGTCGAAGTCGAGCACGCTGTCGAAGCGACGGCTCGTGCGGATCCAGGTGTTGACCGTCTGCCGGGCTCCCTCCCGGTAGCCGTCCGGGTCGTCGTAGGGGCTATTGGGTCCGAACGGGGTCAGCGTCGCTCCGTACACCCGAATGCCCATCGCGTGGACCCGGGTGATGATCTGTTCGTAAGCCGCGATGAGGTCGGCCGCGACCTGCTTCTGGGCCGCCGGTGTGGCATCGGCCGTACCGATGTCGTTGACCCCCTCGAAGACGAGCAGCCGGTCGACCCCGCTCTGCGCCAGGACGTCACGGTCCAGCCGGGCCAGTCCGTTGGGGCCCAGGCCGTCGTTCAGCAACCGGTTCCCGCCGGCCGCCTGATTGACGACCGCGGTCTGCGCCGTGCCCGGCTGGGCCTCCAGCCGCTTCAACAGCCGGTCGGGCCATCGGTCGTTCATATTGGTGGTGGATCCCCGGCCGTCGGTCAGCGAGTCGCTGAGCACGACGGCCGCCGAGGTGGCACTCCGGGACCGGACCTCGACAGCTCGCGTTCAGTGCAGGTCGGCCCGCGCGGGGCTGTCGTCGAGGAAGCCGCCCGACTGGTGCTGCCACAGCTTCGCGTAGGTACCGTCCGCCGCGAGCAGCTCCTGGTGCGTGCCCTGTTCGACGATCCGTCCGCGGTCGAGGACGACGAGCCGGTCCATGGTGGCGACCGTGCTCAGTCGGTGCGCCACCACGAGCGCCGTCCGCCCCTCCATGAGCCGCCACAGTGCCTCCTGAACGAGGATCTCGCTCTCGGAGTCCAGGGCGCTGGTCGCCTCGTCGAGCAGCAGGATCGGCGCGTCGCGGAGGATCGCCCTGGCGAGAGCGACCCGCTGGCGCTGTCCGCCGGACAGCTTGACACCGCGCTCGCCCACCATGGTGTGGAAGCCGTCCGGCAGCGCGTCGGCGAATTGCGTGACGTGCGCCGCCTCGGCCGCGCGGCGGATCTCGGCGTCGGTGGCGTCCGGCCGGCCGAACGCGATGTTGTCCCGCAGCGAGCGGTGGAACATCGCCGGGTCCTGCGGCACGCAGGCGATCAGGCTGCGCAGGTCGGCCTGGCACAGCCTGCTGATGTCCTGACCCCCGATCAGGATCCGGCCGGCATCGATGTCCGTCATCCGCAGCAGCAGCCGGGTGAGCGTGGTCTTGCCCCCGCCGGACCGGCCGACGAGACCGATCTTCGCCCCGCTGTGCACAGCCAGGTCGAGGCCCTCGAAGAGCGGCTCCGCGCCCGCGTGGGCGAAGGTCACTTGCTCGAAGCGGACGTCGCCTGCCCGGGACAGCAGCGGCTCCGGCGACGCCGGGTCCAGCACGGTCGGCGGCGTCAGCAGCAGTTCGGTGAACTGCGCGGCCTCCGTCATCGAGCTCTCCAGGCGGCGGTAGATCTGGTTGAACTCGAACATGATCCGCGTCGCGTTGGTGTAGTACGTGAAGGCGACCACGACCGCCTCCACGCCGTGCCCACCCCCGCCGTGCGCGACCGCGACCGCGAGCAGCAGGCCCAGCGCGTTGGTCAGCACAGACATCGGCGCGACCAGCGTGTCGATGCGCAGGTTGCCGTAGTCCCACGACCTCAGTGAGAGCCGACGCGACTCCGCGACGCGGGACCGATGCTCCTCGGCCTCACGTTCCTCGGCGGCGAACGCCCGGACCGTGTCCATGTTCATCAGGCTGTCGGCGACGTGACCCGACACCCGGGCGATCGCCTCCTCGCGCTGATCGACGAGCGCCTGGCGGCGACGGATGAGGGGCGTCACGCACAGCGCCGTCAGTGCGATCATCGCCAAGAGCCCTACAACGAGCAGCGGTTCGTAGCGCCACAGCACCACCGACCCGAACACCAGGGGCACGAGGCTGCCCACGACCGAGAACGTCAGCGTGTCGACGAACTCCTCGAAGCGGGAGGCGAAGCTCAGGACCCGTTTGGTCAACGACCCGGCGAAGTTTTCGTGGAAGAACGCGGCGTCCTTGGCGAACAGCTCGTCCATACCGATCACGTACAGGTGCTCGATGCCGAGGGCGTCAAGGCGGTTCAGACAGTGCAGGCCGATGCGCCACAGCGTCTCCGAGAGCAGCAGGACGCCGGCGAAGCCGAGGACGTAGGGCAGCGTCGAGCCGATGGCGATGCCGCCGTCACCGGCGATTCGGCCGACGAGCTTCGCGACGACCAGCGGCGCGATGTAGTTGATGCCGATGTTGCCCAGCGCCGGCAGCAGCATCGCGGGCACCGTCAGCCGCGGGAGCCGGGCCAACTCCCGTCCGTAATAGCGAAGTGCGAGGAGCACCGAGCCCCTGCCCCGCAGAACCTCGCGCGATTCAGACAATTCCATCACAACCCTGTGTTGTCGTGCGGCAGTCCGCCATGTGCTTCTCGGGGGAAATCCGCTACTTCAATGGCCGTGCGGAGCTTCGGTTCGAGTGCGCGCCCTCGCTTGGGTCGTCCTCCGACAGTCGGGGCACGACGATGGAGCCCCCGCGCAGCTCGCGGCGACGCCAACGTGCGAGTACGGGCAGGCCAGGAATCGCAGTGTCCCGCGACGGCGCCCGCGGAGTCCAAGCGTTTTCTCATCAATGCCGACACCTGCTGGTGCCGCATCAGACGCCTCACGGTCCCAAGCCGTCAAGTGGGCGGCCGCAGTGCCTGTGTAGCTTTGCTGACTGTTCGATTAGCAGCGCAGGGGG